>SCTG01000048.1 GCA_004298335.1 Nitrospirota bacterium | reverse complement strand
CCCTGAGCCAGCATCGCGCGGAAGAACGTCGCGTAGGCCTTGGTGTCGGACTTCTTGGCCGAGGCGTAATCGGACACCGGCCCCGGCGTGAAGAACATCGTCATCATCGAGCCGATCCGGTTGATCGTCACCGAAATGCCCGATTCGCGGGCCGCGCGGGTCAGCCCGTCCCCCAGCAGCCGCCCCTTTTCCTCCAGCTGCCGGTAGACGCCCGGCTTCCGCAGGATCTTCAACGTTTCGACGCCGGCCGTCACCGCCAGCGGGTTGCCGGACAGCGTCCCCGCCTGGTAGACCGGCCCCTCCGGCGCGACCAGCTTCATGATGTCGGCCCGCCCGCCGTAGGCCCCGACCGGCAGCCCGCCGCCGATGATCTTGCCGAGGCAGGTCAGGTCCGGCGTCACCCCGTAGCGGGACTGGGCCCCGCCGTACGCGACGCGAAAGCCGGTGATGACCTCGTCGAAGATCAGCACGATCCGGTAGTGGCTGGTCAGGTCGCGCAGGCGGCTGAGGAAATTCGCGCTGGGCAGCACCACGCCCATGTTGCCCGCGACGGGCTCCACGATGACGCAGGCGAGGTTGCCCCGGTGCGCCTCCAGCAGACGCTCGACGGCGCCGATATCGTTGTAGGGAAGCGTGAGCGTGTGGCTCGCCAGGTCGGCCGGCACGCCGGGGCTGTCCGGGATGCCGAGCGTCATGGCGCCCGAGCCGGCCTTGACCAGGAGCGAATCCGCGTGGCCGTGGTAGCAGCCCTCGAACTTCAGGATCGCGTCGCGGCCCGTGTAGGCGCGCGCCAGGCGGATCGCGCTCATCACGGCCTCGGTCCCCGAGCTGACCAGGCGGATGCGCTCCATCGAGGGCACGGCCTCGTTGACCAGCTCCGCCAGCTGGACTTCGAGCGCCGTGGGCGCGCCGTAGCTGGTGCCCCGCGCGGCCGCGCGGGCGACGGCCTTGACGACCGGGGCCGGCGCGTGGCCGAGGATCAGGGGGCCCCAGGACATCACGTAATCCAGGAACACGTTGCCGTCCGCGTCGTACAGCTTGGGGCCCTTCGCCCGGGCGATGAAATGCGGCAGGGCGCCGACCGCCCGGAAGGCGCGCACGGGGCTGTTCACCCCGCCGGGCATCAGCCTCAGCGCGGCCTCGAAGAGCTTTTTGGAGTTGACGGTTTTCATACTGGAAACTACGGAACTTTACCATGGCCCCCCGGTTGCGTCAAGGCACGGATTTTCGTTACAATCCGCCCTTATTTATCCACAGGAACGATGTCGCCATGCCCAAAATCACGCTGACCCGCTGGCCGGCCGCCGCCGGACAGATCACCATCAACAAGATCCGCGCCCGGCTCGAACAGGAGGGCCTGAGCCCCTACCGGTTCGAGATGGTGCCGGGGGACGTCTACGGCGACCACGCCCATGCCGAGGCCGAGATCCGCTGGGTGGTCAGCGGGCGCATGCGGGTGCTCATCGATCACGAGGAGATCATCCTCGAGCCGGGCGACCGGCTCGACCTGGCCGCGAACGTGGTCCACTCGGCCGACGTCTTCGGCGAGGAGGTCGTCGTCACGCTGTGCGCCTCGCGGTGAGAAGAGGGCGGGCCCGTCACGGGGCTGCCTCTTCGCTCGGAGCGGGTCCTGTCGCCGGGCGTCCGGCCGTCTCGGACCGGCCTGCGCTTCGGCTGCCCCGGAACTCTGGCTCCGGCCTCAAGTCCTGCGCCGGTCCGGACAACCCGGCGCCACCCGCAAGATTTCCGAAGGCTGGAGCGGGGACTGCCTCAACCGCGCCCATAAGCGAGCGGCATCTGTTTATTCGTGGCGCGCGCGCAGGGAGCGAAGAGGCAGCCCCGCGACAGGCAAGCTCTTAACTTAACGGCAGAATTGACGCATGCTTGAAATCAGCCTCCTGCTCGCGGCGCTGGTCGGGATCGGCCTGCTGGGCTATATGATCACGATCGTCACGCCGCACGTGTTTCACAACATCGGGCTGGTCATGCTGGTGGTGGGGCTGGTGGAAGGCGTGCCGACCGGCTTCTGGTACCACGTCGTCCTGCGCCGCATCCTGATCCGGCGCGGTCACCTTCCTCCGAAGTGGTGGATCCATCCGACGCGCCACCATGCCGGCCTCACGCCCGAGGAGCACCGCCGCATCCGGCTCTGGTTCGTGCTCGGCGGCATCGGCTACGCCATCGCCGTCGCCGGAGGCCTGGCCGCCATCGCCGGGCTCCTGATCGAACAACTTTAATCTGCTATAATCCGCCCCATGCACAAAATCGATCTGCTCATCTTCGACCTCGACGGCACGCTGATCGAGTCCAAATGGGACATCGCCACGGCGGTCAACCTCACGCTGGCCGAGCTGGGCCTGCCCGTGCGCGGGGAGGAGGAGATCTTCGGCTTCGTCGGCGACGGCATCAAGCGCCTGCTCCGGCTGGCCGTCGGCGAGGAGAACCAGTCGCGCTACGAGGAGGCCCTGCGGGTCTTTCGCGGCCACTACCTCGCCCACTGCCTCGACCGCACGCGGTTCTACCCCGGCATCGACCGGGTCCTGGCGCACTTCGCCCGCAAGCACAAGGCCGTCGCCACGAACAAGTCGCTGGAGTACACGACGCGCATCCTGGACGGCCTCGGCGCCCACCACTTCGCGTACGTCGTCGGCGGGGACAACGGGTACGGCCTCAAGCCGGAGCCCGGCATGCTCCTGAAGATCCTGGCGGAGTTGAAGGTCGAGCGGGACCGGGCGGTCCTCATCGGCGACAGCACGAACGACATCAACGGCGGCCACAACGCGGGGCTCAAGGTCTGCGCCGTCGGCTACGGCATGGGCAACCGCGAGAAGATGGCCGCCTGCGGCCCGGACTGGTTCATCGAGCAGCCGGAAGACCTCATCGGGCTGTTCGCCTGATGGCGCGGCGGCTCGCTCCCCTCGTTCTCTGCCTCGTCGTCCTCACCGGCGCGTCTGCGGCCACACTGGAAGACCGGGTCGTCGAGCACCACCTGGCGAACGGGCTGACCCTCCTCCTGATGGAGCGCCACCAGGCCCCGATCGTCGCGGTCAACCTCACCTACAAGGTCGGCGGCGTCCACGAGCACAACGGCATCACGGGCGTCGCGCACCTGTACGAGCACATGGCCTTCAAGGGGAGCCGCACGATCGGCGTCACGGACGCCGCCAAGGAAAAGCCGGTCCTCGAGGAGCTGGACCGCCTCGCGGAGGCCATCACGGCCGAGAAGGCCAGGGGAGCCGCGGCCGACCGGACGCGCCTGGCGGCCCTGCACAAGCAGTTCGCGAACGTCGAAGCGACGGCGGACGGCTTCGTGGTCGCCGCCGAACTCACCATGCTCTACCAGCGGCACGGCGGCGTGGGGATCAACGCGACCACCGGCAAGGACCTGACGCGCTACTTCCTGAGCTTTCCCGCCAACCGGCTGCCGCTCTGGGCCGCCGTGGAGTCCGACCGCATGGCCAACGGCGTGCTCCGCGAGTTCTACAAGGAGAAGAACGTCGTGCTGGAGGAGCGCCGCCAGCGGACCGACAACTCGCCGAGCGGGCGGCTGCACGAGGCGTTCGCGTCGGCGGCGTTCCGGGCGCACCCCTACGGGCTGCCGGTGATCGGCTGGCCGTCCGACCTAGACGCGCTCAGCAGGGCCCAGACCGAAGCCTTCTTCCAGACGTACTACGGGCCCGCCAACGCCGTGCTGGCCATCGTCGGCGATCTCAACCCGAAGGACGTCATCGCCCTCGTGGAACAGACGTTCGGCCGGATCCCGGCGCGGCCCCCCTCCCCGCCGGTGCTCACCACTGAGCCGCCCTCTGCGGGCGAGCGCCGCGTGGAGGTCGAGTACGCCGCCGAGCCCCAGGTCCTCATCGGCTTCCACAAGCCGGGCAGCGGTCACCCGGACGACGAGGTCTTCGACGTGATCGAATCGCTGCTCTCGGACGGACGCACGTCCCGCCTGCACAAACGCCTGGTCCAGGAAAAACAGCTCGCCGGCGCCGTCTCGGCGTCGTCCGACTATCCGGGCACGCTGTACCCCAATCTCTTCATCGTCGGCGCCACGCCCCGCGCGCCCCATACCGCCGCCGAGGTCGAGCAGGCGGTGTACGCGGAGCTGGACCGCCTCAAGCAGGAGCCGGTCGCCCCGCGCGAGCTGGAGAAGATCCTCAACCAGATCGACGCGGGGCAGGTCCGCTCGCTCCGCTCCAACGGCGGGATGGCGTCGCGCCTCGCCTACTTCCAGGCGATCAACGGCGACTGGCGGGAGACCTTCAAGCGGCGCGACCGCCTCGCCAAGATCGGCCCCGAGGACATCCGGCGCGTGGCCGCCCGGTACTTCACGAAGAGCAACCGCGTCGTGGCCACGCTCGTCAAACCGCCTAAATCGGAAGTCGAGAGCAAGCCATGACGGCGGCCAGGAGTCTCCTCGCCGCGCTCGCGTTGGTGGTGACCGTGTCCGCCGGTTTCGCGCAGACGGCGCCGCCCGGCGATCCCCGCACGATGACGTTCGATCCGGTGACGTTCACCGTCCCGGAGGTCGAGCGCGTCGTCCTGGCAAACGGGATCATCGTGTACCTGCTGCCGGACCGGGAGCTGCCGCTCGTGACCGTCTCGGCCCTGGTCCGCGCCGGCTCCATCTACGAGCCGGCCGACAAGGTGGGCCTGGCCGGACTCACCGGGACCGTGATGCGCACGGGCGGAACGGCCCGCCTGACCGGCGATCAGATCGACGAGGAGCTGGAGTTCCTGGCCGCGAACATCGCGATGGGGATCGGCGTCGAGAGCGGCGCGGCGACGCTGGACATCCTGAAGAAGGACTTGCCGCGGGGGCTCGCCATCTTCGCCGACATGCTCCGCGCGCCCGCCTTCGAGCCGGCGAAAGTGGAGCTGGCCAGGCGCCAGGCCCTGGAGGCCATCCGCCGCCGGCCGGACAATCCGGCCGGGATCGCCGCGCGCGAGTTCCGGAAGCTGCTCTTCGGCGCCGACCATCCCCTCGGCCGCGAGAGCACGACCGACACCGTGTCGCGCATCACGCGCGACGACCTCGCGGCCTTTCACCGGCAGTTCTTCGTGCCGAACCAGCTCATGCTGGGCGTGACCGGCGATTTCGAGAAGCCGGCCATGCTGGAGGCCCTGCGCAAGGCGTTCGGGGACTGGACGCCGCAGCCGGTGGCGCTGCCGGCGCTGCCTGCGGTCACCGCGGGCGCCGGCGCCAGCCGCTCGGTGAACATCCTGCGCCGGGACCTGTCTCAGACGCACCTGCGCATCGGCCATCTCTCGGTCAAGGAGGACGACCCCGACTATTTCGCGCTGGCCCTGCTGGAGGACATCCTGGGCGGCAATTCGTTCACCTCCCGGCTCTTCCGCGACGTGCGGAGCCGCCAGGGCCTGGCCTACTCGGTGGGCAGCCGGATCGTGCCGGGAAACGCGGGCCCCGGGTTCTTCGTGATGCAGGCCCTCACCAAGGGACCGTCCACGCACCAGGCCCTGGCCAGCATGCTGGACCACATGGAGCGGCTGCGGCAGGAACCGGTGTCGCCCGAGGAACTGCAGCTCGCGAAGGACGCGTTTCTCAATTCCTTCGTCTTCTCGTTCGCCGACGCCAGCCTGATCGTCGGCCGGCTCATGTCGCTGGAATACCACGGCCTGCCCAAGGACTTCCTCCAGCGATTCCGGGACGGCGTGGTCAAGCTGACCCGGGAGGACCTGCTGCGCGTCGCGCGCGCGCACCTGCATCCCGACCGGGTGGTCATCCTGGCGGTCGGCAAGGACGATGATTTCGAACAGCCCCTCACCACGTTCGGCAAGATCACCGTCCTCACGCTCAAACCCGGGGGCTGACGCGTTCGCGCCATGTCGGACCCCGTCAAGATCGACGCCGTGCGCACCTACCTCCGGATGTACTTTCCCCACCACGAGATCACGGACAAGTCGCGCGGCGCGAACGGCCACGACTTTAAGATGGTCCGCAGCGGGTCGTTTTACCTGGCGACGTTCAAGCGCTCGTTTCTGGACGACCATGCACCGGACGAGATCCCCGCCCTGCTGCAGCAATGGCAGGTGGAACGGGCAATCAAAACATCCGCGACGTCGGGCGTGATCGTCGGCAACGGCGGGCCCTGCGTCGCCTGGCCCGACGCGCCGCCGTCGTAGGCGCCGTCCGGTATAATCAGTCCATGCCGCTGCAACTCTTCCGCGCCACCGTCTGCCGCATCTTGGACCTGACCCACGACGTGCGGGAGCTCGACCTGCGTCTCGTCGAACCGGCGGCGATCGCCTTCAAGGCGGGGCAGTTCGTCTCGTTCGACGTCGGCCGGAACGAGAAGCAGCAAGCGCTCATCCGTCCCTACTCGATCGCCTCGCCGCCGAGCAGCACCGGCGTCCTCACCCTGCTCTTCAACCTGGTGCCCGGCGGACCCGGCTCCACCTACCTCTTCAGCCTGAAGGAGGGGGCGGAGACGCGATTCAAGGGCCCGGCGGGCTCCTTCCGCCTCCGCGACGATCCCGCGCGGGACCACCTGTTCGTCGCCACGGGCACGGGCATCGCGCCGATCCGCTCGATGCTGCTCGCGCTGTTCGAGAAGGACGCCGCTTGTGGGGTCACGCTCTTCTGGGGCCTGCGGAGCCGGCGGGACCTCTACTACCAGGATGAGCTGGCGGCGTGGGCAAAGGCGCACCCCCGGTTCACGTTCACCACGACGCTGTCGCGCCCGGAAGAGGGCTGGTCCGGGGAGCGCGGCCGGGTGACACGGCTGGTGGAGGAGCGGGTCGCGTCCGTGAACAACCTCGCCGTCTATCTCTGCGGGAACAGCGGCATGCTCGACGACGTGACCACGCTCATCCAGAAGAAAGGCCTGTGCCCCATTTATCGCGAAAAGTATTACGATGACACCGGCGAGCCGGAGTAGCTGATCAGTACGTGATGGTGTCGAGCGCCCGGGCCTCGCCGTCCGGTTCCTCGACCCGAAAGCTGACCCGCCCGATGATGCGCCCTTCGGCCGTCTCCGCGTCCACGCGCCAGTCGCCCGGCGTCACGCCTTGCTTGATCGTGTAGCCGCGATAGCCTCCTTCGCGCCCGCCCGAAATCGCCATGGCGATTCGGTCCGTCGTCGAGAAGTTCCGGCCGGCGGCGGGCCGGTACTGCCAGCGATGGTAGACCGTCGTGTGTAAATTGACGGGCGCGAACACGGCGGTAAAACAATGCACGGGGCCGGTTCCCCGAAAGGGATCGTCCGAGCGTTTCCAGAACTGGTACCAGTCGCCCTCTTCAAAGGTCAGGCTATAGGCCCCGTCGGTCTTTGCGATCTGCCGGTACACCCCGCCGAACTTCATCGAGAGCGGCACCGGCGGGATCCAGTTGAGGAAATAGAACCCCACCATGACGACGATCAGCCCGATCGCCGGCAACACGGAGAGGACGGGTTCCCATCGCGACGCGGTCGGACGTCCCCGATAGATCAGCTCCACCACTTTCAGCGTCACGGCCGCGCTCAATCCCGCGCCGAGCAGGAAGACCCATGTGTTCATCAACCCGATCAGCGCCGGCAGGAAGAACGTGAAAAAACTCAGGGCGACCAGCGCGTACAGGCTGACCAGCAGGCGCAGGTTGGAGAGGCGGTCGTGCAGGAACTCGTTGCCCACCAGCAACGCGACGAGGACGCCGAAGAAGACCGCCGTCGCGGTCATCGACGCGCTCTGCAAATAGAAGATCGCGTAGGCGCTGTAGAGTCCGCCCAGCAGAAACTGGATGGCGTGCGGATAGTACGGCTGCGCGCGTGCGACCAGGCCCGGGACACCACCGAGGCCGGCCGGCGGCGCCCCCCCGCCCATCCGCGTATCCAGGCGCGCCGTCAGGATGATCAACGCGCCCAGCAGGCTCAGGTACAGGAGCAGGACCAGGTTATCCAGCAGACTGTCGATGCGGGCGAGCGTGAGACTGTCGAAGGTCACGCCGGAGAAGAAAAAGACCGCCGGCAGGAACGGCTTGCTGAGAGCGGTGCGGATCATGGAGGCCAGCGGCATATCGGCGCGCCTCACACGAACGGCGGAAGCGGCGCGTACGCCGCGGGCATGCCGAGGAGCGCTTGCAGCCACTCCGCCATCTCGTTCTCCGGAAGGGGCGCGCGGTTCAACCGCACTTCGACCTGAAAGCCCCCGCCTTCCACCCCCATCACGCCCACGATCGCCCACGCGTCCGCGCCGTCCGGCAGGAGGCCCTGCGTCTGGAATTCGCAGAGCGTCGCGTAGAGCCGGCCGGCCGGCGCGATGGCGCGCAGGACGTCGGGCAGCTCGCCCAGCTGGCAGTGCGCCGAGCACCGGTAGGCATATCGCGCGTCCGGCTGAACGGCCTCGAACTCCTTCAGCGCCGGTTCGGAGAATCCGGTCAGATAGGCGCGGATCGTCGCGGGCTCCCGGCCGTGCGTGGCGGCCAGCCGGCTCGCCGGCACGAGAAACTCGAAGGCGTCGGGGGAATTGAACTCGAACTGGCAGGGCCCGAAGGCGTCCGGCCACGAGCAGAAGAACGGGACCGTCCGGACGAACGGCCGCAGCACCAGGCTCCCGCCCTCCACGTCGGGCTCGACCGGCAGGTTCAGCACCTTGATGGCGGAGGCAAAGCCCCGGCGGCGCTCGTCCACCCACAGCTCGCGCCGGTCGTCGGCGCGCGTCTCGCGCGGCGTCACAACCTCGGCCGTATGCAGGCGCACGCGGATGAACGAATGCGCGTGGCGGAACCCCAGCCAGAACATCGCGCCCGGGCGCAGCGTCCGGAGCGTCTCCGGAATCGTCCAGGGGTGGCCGATCGAACAGTAGGTCCCGACGGACTGGTGGCGCTGATAGACGGTGTGATAGCCGCCGGACAGGAGAAAGAAATCGCCGCGCCAGCCCTCGTGAATGTGGACCAGCGTCACGTCCTCGGTCGTCCATGGATCCAGCCGGTCAATCGCCTGCGGCGCGGGGACCGGCCATTCCTCGATGTAGCAGATGATCTCTTTCCCGGGCGTCGCGGGCGCCAAGCCCAGCGAGGCGAGCCGCTCCCCCAGGGCCAGCACGTCCGGGAACGTCAGCGCTGCTCGGGCCTCCCAGCGTCGCTCGCGCATGGCGTCAGCGGCGGCGAGTCACTCGAACTCGACCGGGAAGATGTTGTATTGGAGTTCCAGGTTGAACTCGTCGATCAGTCCGTTCGCCGCCTCGTTCCCGAGGGCCGACCGTGTTTCGCCGATCACGAGGTCGATCATGGGCGCGGCCTTCGGGCCGAACTGCTCGATCGCCGATTGGATGCGGAGCCGCGCGTCGTCGGTCGTCATGGATGCGCGCGCGCTATTTCTTGTCCGGCGTGACCGCTTTCTTGACAGTGCTCGCCGCTTTGCCGGCGCCTTCCGAGATGGCCTTCTCGATCGGCTCCATCACTTTCTGGATGGGTTTGCTTGCTCCCTGGACCCCTTTGTCCAGATCCTTCTTGGCCGCATCGAGCTTCTCCTTGGACGACGTCTTCTGCTCCTCCGCCGAGGACGGCGTCACAAAGCCGGCGGCAGGCGGAGAGAGCAGCGCAAGGGCCAGCGCCCAGATCGCGTATCGCGAAGATGATCGTGCCATGGCGGTAGTTTACCACGGTTGCCCGGCCCTCCACCATTGGCTATGATGCGGGTGGCGCGACCATGCTGGAAGACGACTTCTCGGACATCATCAAGAAAGCCCGCACCGGTCAAGGCCTGAGCCTCGACCAGGTGCGCGCAGCGTCGGGGCTCGACGCAGCGGCCCTGCGCGAGCTGGAATCCGGCCGGCGCGTCCCCGCGCGCGAGGAAGTCCTGGCGCTGGCCGCCGCGCTCGCGCTCGACGGGCCCAAGCTGGCGGCCCTCGCCTGCGACCACTGGGAGCCGGCCCACCCGACCCACCAGGCGGCCCAGGACGTGATCCTCGTCCGCGGCAACATCGGCGGCTACGAGGTCAAGGGCTACCTTTTGTACGATTCCGCCACGCGCGACGCCGTCATGATCGACACCGGCTACAACCCGGACGCCATGCTGCGCGCCATCGAGCGGGAGCATTTGACCCTGACCGCCGTCTGCCTGACGCACGGACATGCCGACCACGCCGGCGGGCTGGACGCGATCCTGGCGCGCCACCCGGTGCCGGTGTACATCGGCGAAGGCGACTGGGGCATCCTCGGCTGGCAGCCGCCGGTCTCGTTGCGGAAGTTCGTCGGCGACGGCGAGGCGCTCCGGGTCGGCGGGCGGGAGGTCAGGTTCATGACGACGCCGGGCCATACGCCGGGCGGGGTCTGCTACAGGACGGACACGCACTGCTTCGTCGGGGATACGCTGTTTGCGGGCTCGATCGGGCGGGCCAATCCGTCGACGCTGTATCCCACCCACCTGAAGAGCGTCCGGACGCGCGTGCTGACGCTGCCCGAGAATTTCATTTTGTTCCCCGGCCACGGCCCCTCCACCACCGTGCGCGAGGAGCGCGACCACAACCCCTTCGGGTAAATCCATTGCAAAGAGCGGGTCCTGTCGCCGGGTATCCGGCCGTCTCGGGACGGCCTCGCGCTACCAGGCACGCAGACCGCGCTGCGGCCTCAAGCCCTGCGCCGGTCCGGACAGCCCGGCGCCACCCGCAGGAAATTTCTGTGCGGCCGCGCGAAGGGATGCGGCTCACTGCGGCCATACCGAGCGGTTTCCGAACCGCGCGGTGCTTCACCTGGGAGCACGAGCCGCACCCGAGCAGGCCGCTCTTCGGGATCGAGATTATTTTCCCGCGAGGACGGCGATCATCGCGTCGTGCACGAGACCGTTCGAGGCGAGAATTTTATCGGTGTAGATCGAAAACGCATTGCCCGTGAAATCCGTGACCCGCCCCCCGGCTTCCGCCACGATCAGACTCCCCGCCGCCACGTCCCAGGGAAAGAGCTTCAGCTCCCAGAACCCGTCGATCCGGCCTGATGCCACGTAGCACAGATCGATGGCGGCGGACCCCGTGCGCCGGATGCCCTGCGCCCGTAACACGAAACGCGAGAAATGATCCAGGTTGCTCCGGCGGCCTTCCTGGTCGTACGCGAAGCCGGTCACCAGCAGTGCTTTGTCGAGCGCGGTCGCCCGCGAGACGCGAAGCCGCTCGCCGTTGAGGAACGCGCCCTTGCCCGCCTCGGCCTCGAAGAGTTCCTGGCGGAGCGGGTCGTACACCACCCCCAGGACCACGCGCCCCTCCACTTCCAGGCCGATCGACACGCAGAACGCCGGGAACCCGTGCGCGAAGTTCGTCGTCCCGTCCAGCGGGTCCACGATCCATTTGTACGGAGACTCGTTCTGTGAACCCTCCCCGCCCTCTTCGGCGAGAATCCGGTGGTCGGGGAAGGCCTTGCCGAGCGCCTCGACAATCGCGGCTTCGGACCGGCGGTCCACCTCGGTGACCAGGTTCGTCGTCGTGCCCTGCTTGTAGTCCACGCGAAACTCGGTGCGATAGGCGTCCGCGATGAGCTTCCCCGCCTGCTGCGCCGCCGCCACCGCCACTGCTCTGAAATCCTGCATGCGCGCTCTCCGACCGATCTCCGACCGCACTATACCACAGGCTCTTTCCGCCGGCTTAGCGCCCTTTCGTCCGTCGCTTGCGCCGATAGTGCTCGGCCACTTTCATGCGGTTCCCGCAGATGCTCATGCTGCACCAGTGCCGGGCGTGGTTTTTGGTCGTGTCATAAAAGAAGAGTATGCATGCCCTGTTCTTGCACTTTTTGATGAGAGCGCGATCGCAGTGGGCCAGCAGATCGCTTGCGGACTCCGCGATCGGTGCAAGCAGGTGGATCGCCTCTCCGGCCTCCACGTGGAACCGCCGCTCAAAGCCGCCGGACGTCTTGGTCAGCTGGGCATAGCCAAGGCGGTGGCGAAGCAGCCCGTTGATGGCCTCGATCGCCGACTGCGGCACCGCCTGCCCCGCCGCGATCCTCCCGGCCATTTCCCGCAGGGTCGCACGCAACTCCCGCGCGTGTGCGAACGTCCGAAGGCCCTCTCGCCGACCGCCCCACTTGCGGATCGCCTCCTTCGCATCCCCCGCGTCAAGGATACGGGCCTGGACCATCCATGCCATCAGGTCGGAAAAGTCCTCCAGCAGATCCACCAGTCTGCCCTGCTGGATCATCTGGGTATTGATGAAATCCAGGCAGGTCTGGTTGCCGACAAACAGGAAGTTCTTGTCCGGTTTCGCTTCTCGCATCGCCACCGATCATCCCGCTCCCATAATGGCACACCATCAAAATCTTGCTTGACAGGTTAGCCTAACGGTGCTATAACCGTCAAAATTATATTTTGATGGTTAGCTATTATGCGCCACTCAAACAAGATTCCATAAGGAGGAAGCGATGACTATTCAAGCAGCGGGTGTGCATCACATCGGATTAACCGTGACGAATATTGAACGATCCAAGACATTTTATCAGGAGCTCTTCGGATGGAAGGAAGTCGGCGCCGATCCGAAGCTCGGCTATGTGTTCTTAGCCGACGGCAAGAACTTCGTTACGCTTTGGCAAGGGAGCGCGCACCACTATACCAAGGCGAACGCGGGTCTCCACCATTTTGCCCTGTCCGTCGGAAGTGTCGATGCACTGACGCAAGCCGAGCAGATTCTCAGGAAGAAGGGAGTCCGCATCCATTACAACCGGATCGTCCCACTGCAGGATGGGGCACATGAGGCAGAGCTGTACTTCTACGACCCGGACGGGATCCGGGTGGAACTCTTCAGCCCGAATGGGGGAGACGGACGCGAGGCGCCCGTGAGCTATGCCCCGTCCTGCTATCTACCTGACTAGGGAGGCGGACATGATACCGAGACGATCGCACAATGAACCGCATCCCGGCGAGATCGAGATGCAGACGCGAAGCGGCACCAAGCTCGCCGGGCGGCGGCTCATCGCGCACATCCATGACGTGCTTAGCGAGAGCTTTAAGGCGTTCATCGAGGCACAGTTCATGTTCTTTATGGCTACCTCTGACGACGAAGGGCGCCTGGACTGCAACTATCGCGGAGGCAGCCCAGGATTTGTGAAGGTCATGGATGGCAGGACCCTTCTGTTCCCCGATTACAACGGCAACGGTTCCTACATGAGCCTTGGCAACCTCCGCGTGAATCCGAACGTCGGGATGCTCTTCATCGATTTCGAAACGCAACGGCGTTTGCGCGTCAATGGGCGGGCAGAAATCATCGAGGATGCGAAGGTGACGGCACAATTCCAAGGGGCGGAACGGGTCATCAAGGTCACAGTGGAACAAGCGTTTCCCAACTGTTCGCGGTATATCCACCGGATGGTGCGGGCCGGACCGCTGCCCACAGAGATAGCTTCGGTGTGTGCGTGAACCTATTGTCCCCGTGGAGTCGGGGCGCCGCGGGGGATCCAGAAGGTCAGGAGCAAAAAGACTCCGGGTGCTATATAATCTGGCGGCTTTGACCATGAAGGAGGACTCCCCATGAGCACGATCTCGCGCAGACGCTTTCTTCAACTGTCGGCGGCGGCCGGAGGCGCGGTGGCCTTCGGCGACCTGGCCGATCAGATACTCGGCCTCACCAGGGGGACGCGGTCGGCTCATGCGGCCGAGCCGCTCAAGGTCGGCATCATCGACCCCCTGTCCAGCCCCTACAAGACGTCCTCGATCCACGACGTGCACGGCGCGACGGTGGCGCTGGACATGTACAACAAGCGCGGCGGGGTGCTGGGCCGCCAGGTCGCCATTGTCGAGGCCGACGACGCCTCGAACGTCCAGACGGCGATCAAGGCGGCGACCAAGCTGATCAAGGAGGACCGCGTGGACTTCCTGATGGGCACCTTCAACGGCGACGTGGCCCTCGCCGTCGGCGAGGTGGCCAAGCAGGAGAACAAACTGTTCATGGCCACCTGCCCCCACATCATGGAGCTCACGGGGTCGCAATGCAGCTCCCACACGTTCGTCTTCATGCCCAACGCCCGCATGATGGCGCAGGCCGTCGCGCCGCACATCATCAAGGCCTCCGGGAACCGCTGGTACATGATCACGGCGGACACCGTGGACGGCAAGTCGGAGCTGCAGGCCATGACCGACGCGCTGAAGGCCAACGGCGGCGAGGTGGTGGGCGCCGCGACGACGCCCTTCGGGACGACCGACTTCACCGCCGTCCTCACCGAGGCCAAGGCGGCCAAGCCCGGCGCCATCATTCTGAATCTCTACGGGTGGGACCTGGTCAACGCGCTGAAGGGCTACGCGAAGCTGGAGCTGGCCAAGGAGAAGATCGGCGTGGGCGGCATGATCGGCGGCGAGCAGATCGGCCGGCCGCTCGGGTACGCGAACAACGCCGGCGTGTGGGGCCTGATCTGGGACCCGAAGGTCAACACGGACAGCTCGAAGCGGTTCATCCAGGGCGTGATCGACAAGTACAACCACACGCCCACGTCGCGCTGCTACCTGGGCTACGCCGCGATGACGCAAATCCTGGAGGCGGTGCGCCGCACCGGCACGACCGACACGGCGGCGGTGATCAAGGCGCTCGAAGGGCACGAGTTCGACGGCTGCAAGGAGGGCCGCTCCTACTTCCGCGCCTGGGACCACCAGCACGTGCAGGACGTGCTCGTCGGGCAGGCCTACGGCAAGGAACTGGGGCTCGGCCACTATCAGATCCTGGCCACGGTGCCGGGCGACGCCGTCGCGGGAAGCCGGGACCAGAGCGCCTGCAAATTGTGACGGCACCGGAGCGGCCTGCTTGGGTGCGCCCCGTGCTCCGCTGTGAACCTCGGCGCGCCGGACCCGTTTATAACGGGCCCTCGTCGCTCCTCATGCGCCGCAGTTGGGGCGCATCCCTCGCGCGGCCGCTAAAGATCAGATGGTGAAGATCTTAATGGCGGTGTTCTTTGTGGGGGTCGCGACGGCGCCGGTGGAAGCCCACGAGATGCGGCAGCCGATCCCGATCCTGCTGGACCGCATGTACGGCGTGCTGCTCCTGCTGGAGCAGAACAAGACCGCCGAGGCGATCTACCAGATCGGGACGGTCGAAGAGCTGCTGCAGACGAAGGGCCTGCTCGGCCTGACCCAGACGGCGGCCAAGCTGGACCAGGCCTACCGGACGACGGTGGCCGAGTCGCTGGGCGCGGCGATTGCGGCGCGCGACGCGGCCCGGCTGAAGAGCGCCATCTATTCGTTGACCTACCTCCTGATGCTCGAGAAACTGGACCAGCTCACCGCCATGCTCCCGAACCGGGACGTCAGGCCCGACACCCGCAAGGTGGTGATGGACCTGGCCCGCGACTACTTCTCGCACATCTTTGAGGAAACCTTCGGCCGCAGGCGGCCCGCGCAGGTCAAGACGATGGAACAGATCCTGGACCGCATGGACGGCGCGGTACGGCAGCAGGCGGCCACCCAGTTCGAGCAGTTGCGGCGGCAGTTGAGCCAGGCGGTGCTGTCCCATTTTGCGGCGGAGCTGCTGCCGGGGCTGCCCGGGTGAGCGCCGGCGCTCTCAAGGCCCCGCCGGGCCTGGGCGTTCTGGCCTGCCTGCTGCTGTTCGGGTTCGGCGAGCTCTCCGGGGCGCTGCAGGGCGGCTATCGCCAGGAGATCCACCAGTACGCGATCGCGCGGGCGCAGGCGCACCCCGCCGCCCATCAGCTCACGGGCGTGGAGGACATCGACCAGGTGATCCTCGAGCGGGTGGCCGACCGTTCGCTGGCCCGCGTGCACACCTTCCACCTCCACAGCCACGGCCTGGGGTTGGTCACGATCATCCTCCTGACGGTCCTGGCCAACACGGGGTTCTCGCCCCGGACGAGGGCCGCCCTGAGCCTCTGGGTGTCGCTGGGACTCCTCTACCCGTTCGGCTGGCTGACGCTCGCCTGGACACTGCCGTCGCTGGGTGAGGCTGCCGCCTTCCAACTGGCCGAACGCCTGTTCTTCATCCCCTTCGGCGGGGCCTACCTGCTGGCGGTCGGGGCGCTCATCGTCCTGTACGCGACCGACCTGATCAAGCAGCGCCGGGAGGGCACGCCTCCGTAACGGCGCCTCTCGCCCCGGTTCACTCGCCATAATGTTTCATGGTACAGTGACCAGCCATGCGGTTCATCGCCCCCCTGCTGTCGCTCTCGATCCTCGCGGCCGCCGTGGCCCTCGCGGACCCCTACGGGCCGTCTCACGCCGTCACCGACATGGCGCCGTTCTGCGCGAGCTGCCATGCCTCCACCAGCCCCGACCAGCTGCGGGAGCTGCCCGCCGACCTGGCCGCCGGTGAAACCGTCGACGGCAAGCATGTGAACCGGATCAGGACGGACCCGGCTTACAAAGACCTCGGCCCCGAGGACCGCGACATGCTGATCGCCGCCGTCAAGTGGATCGACAAGTACGCCTCGGTCAGGATCCTGTCGCCGACCCAGGCCCGCCGGAACAGCCGCATCGACGTGACGGTGGTCACGCGGGGCGGCGCGGGCCCCGTCGTGGGCGTGGCGCTGGTGGACAGCACGCTGCGCTTCCAGGCCCGGCCGCTCACGTCGAGCGGGTTCAAGGTCGTCGGCCCCGCGCTGGTGTACGGCCCGGGCGGGAAGCCACAGGCGCAGTGGGCCGAACGGCGGTACCGGGGATCGGACATGGGGCTCGCGACCGTGATGATCGACGGGGTGCAGGGCGATGCCCTCGCGGGACGCGTGGACGAGACCCGCACGACCTGGGTGCTGCGGGTGCCGCCGGAGCCCGGCACGTACACGATCGCGGCGGCCTTCTTCTACGGGACTGAAAAGGGGCAGCCCCTGGGAACCGTCATGTCCAATGGACGGGCCGGGCCCCGCGGGGGCCCCGGCGGAGCAAGCGGGCGCATCATGTTCTCGGAGCCCGTGAAGATCGGTGTGAAATGACTCTTCGTCCCGACACCCTCCCCTATCGCAAACCGGAAGCCGGCAAGGACTACTGGATCAAGGACGACATCCTGCCGAACGCCCTGGACGTGGCGGAACGCTGCTTCAATAAACCGGCCTGGATCATGGGGTGGCCCTGGCGCGCCGAAGCCTGGCCGGGCATGCGCGCGCCGGACGCGCTGCTGCCCGACGAACTGACGATCATCGAAGAGTGGGTCAAGGCGCAGATCGGCGCCCGGGCCCTCCACCGGCAGGGCGAGCCGCCCGCCGGCGTGAGCGGGCACAACCACGTGCAGATCGTGGGCGGGGGCACCGCCGTCGCGCGGCCGCACGTGGACTCCAGCACGCTCTGCAACTACGCCGGCGTGCTCTACCTCCATCCCTATCCGCCGACCAAACACTCCGGCACCTCGTTTTACCGGCTGCGCCTCCCCGATGGGACGCTCGGCGGCAACATCTGCCCGCCGCCCTACGAAAGCCTCGCCCAAATCGCGGGCTTCGAGGAGGGGTCCGATCTGACGATGTGGGAAGAGGACGTCGAAGTGCCGAACCGGTTCAACCGCCTGCTCGTCTACAAATCCGACATCGTGCACTCGGCCACGGCCTATTTCGGCTGGGACCACGAGCCGGGCTCCAAACGGATGGCGGTCGTGTTCTTCTGGATGGTGTCGTGATGCGCAGGCTTGATTTTCAGAGCTGGAGCATCGGCGCCAAGCTGATCGCCCTCACGGTCCCCCTCATCGCCCTCGCCACGATGGTCGCGGCCGGGCTCATCTATCAACACGACGTCACCAAGGTCAACGACAAACTGGAGCACCGCGCCAGGAGCCTCCAGCACCAGATCATGGCGGACCGCGCGTACTACGCCTCCGTGGTCGTCCCGAAAATCAAAGAACTGGAAGGCACCATCGGCGTGGATTACAAGGAGGTCCACGGGCGCTTCCCCCTGCCGGCCACGTTCGTGCGGGAGGTGTCCGAAATCACCAAAAAGCTCGCCAACGGCTACACGGTGAACCTCCTCAGCCCCTGGCCCATCAACAAGGACAAGGGCGTCAGGGACGACTTCCATCGCGACGCCTTCGCCTACCTGACGGCGAATCCGAAGGGGCAGTTCATCCGCAACGAGGTTCTCCAGGACCGGAAAGTGATGCGGTACATGGCGGCCGACATTGCGGCGGCGCAGTCCTGCGTGAACTGCCACAACGCCCACGCCCAGAGCCCGCGGCACGACTTCAAGCTCAACGACCTGATGGGCGGGCTGGAAATCATCATCCCCATGGATCAGTACGTGGATGAAACCCGCCGGGACCTCTTCGCGACCGTGAGCGGCGGGGTGGGATTGTGCCTGCTGGTCCTGGGCATCATGGCGTTGGGCACCAACCGGACCGTGCGGAGGCCGCTGAAGGCGCTCGCCGGGCGGATGGCGGCCTTCGTGGCGAAGGAGGACGCGAAGTTCATGCGGCCCTGGGCGCCGGCGCAGGCGGCCAAGACGCCGATCGGCGATGAAGCGACCCATATCACCGCGACGTTCGAGCGGATGCAGGGGGTCATCGTCACGCAGCAGAACGAACTGCGCGAGGCGAACCAGAACCTCGAGCAGCGCGTGATCGAGCGGACCGACGAGCTCCGGCGGACGATGGAAGAGAAGGAGCGCATCGGCAGCGAGCTGCGGATCGCGAGCGACATCCAGCGCTCGATCCTGCCGCGCACCTTCCCGCCCTTCCCGCATCGCCAGGAGTTCGAGCTCTACGCCGAGACCATTCCGGCGCGCGAGATGGGGGGCGACTTCTACGACTTCTTCCTGATCGACGACGAGCGCCTGGGCTTCGTCATCGCCGACGTGTCCGGCAAGGGCGTCCCGGCGGCCATCTTCATGGCCGTGAGCCGGACCCTCGTGAAAGCGACCGCGCTGACGGGCGTCGGGCCGGACGAGTGCCTGCAGCAGGTCAACCGCCTGCTCTGCCCCGACAACGACGCGGCCATGTTCGTCACCGTCTTTTACGGGATCCTGAACGCCCACACCGGCATGCTGGAATACAGCAACGGCGGGCACAACATTCCCTATCATCTCGGGCGCGACGGCCGGATCGCGATGCTGGAGAAGTCCGCCGGCATGGCCCTGGGCATCGCGGACGAGGCCCGGTTCGAGACCAAGCGCCTGACGCTGCAACACGGAGACGCCCTCTTCCTCTACACGGACGGCGTGACGGAGGCCATGGACAGCGGCGACTGCATGTTCACCGAGCAGCGCCTGGAGGAGGTCCTCCAGCGAAGCCACAGCGCGACGCCCGCCGAACAGATCCATGGGGTCGTGGGCGAGGTCAGGCAGTTCTCGGCCGGCACGGCGCAGAGCGACGATATCACGGTCCTGGCCCTGCGCTTCGGGAAGGCTTCCGGGGCCGTGCGGGAAGACCGCCTCTCCGTGACGCTGACGAACCAGCTCACCGAGATCGAACGCCTGAGCGTCATCGTGGACGAATTCGGCGGGCGCCACGGTATTCCTCCGAAAGTGTTGTTCGAGGTGAACATGTCGCTGGACGAGGTCCTCACCAACATCATTTCGTACGGCTACGCCGACGCTCTTTCCCACGATATCATCGTGCGGCTCTCCTGCCTGGAGGGGACCGTTTCGGTCGAGGTCGAGGACGACGCGCGGGCCTTCAATCCCCTGACGGCGCCGGAGCCGGATCTGACCAAGCCGCTGGAGGAGCGGCCGATCGGCGGGCTGGGGGTGCACTTGATCAAAACCATGATGGACGCCCTCGAGTACCGCCGGGAGCGGGACAGGAATATTCTGACGTTCAGAAAGAAATTTGCCGCCTGAAACCAACCCTGTGCAACCTAACAGCAGTGAGGAGCCGCAATGGACATTATCGAGGATAAGCAAGGCGCGATCGTGTTGCTCGGACTCGTGGGGCGCCTGGACTCCGGCACTTCCCCCCAGATGGAGGAGAAGGTGCTGGGCCTGCTCGCCGGCGGGGCGAAGCAGTTGGTGGTCAACTTCGCCCGACTGGATTACATCAGCAGCGCCGGCTTGCGGGTGTTGCTGATGGCCGCCAAGAAACTGAAGGCCTCCGGGGGCGTGATCGCCCTCTGCGCGCTCAAGCCGCACATCCGGGAGGTGTTCGACATCGCCGGCTTCACCGCCATGTTTCCGATCCACGAGTCCGAGGCCCTGGCCCTGCGGAGCCTCACGAACATGGACGCCCCCTGGGATGCACGCGGCTGAGGCAACGGAGGGATTGAACTGACCATGGGCATGCACGTCAAATTCTGGGGGGTCCGGGGGTCCCTGCCGTCGCCGACCGGGCCCGAGGCTCTTGTCACGCGGTTTCGTGACCTGCTCCATGCCTTCTTCGACATCGGCTATTCCCGCAAGGCCGAGATCGAAAAATTTCTCGAAAGCCTGCCTCCGCACCGTCTTGGCGGCTACGGGGGGAACACCCTGTGCCTGGAAGTCACGACCGGCGCCCAGCAGATCATCATCGACGGCGGCAGCGGCATCCGCCCGCTGGGCTACGACCTGCTCAAGGGCCCCTGCGGCAAGGGCAAGGGCGAGGTACACATCCTGTTCACTCATTTCCATTGGGACCACGTGCTCGGCCTCCCCTTCTTCACGCCCATCTTCATTCCGGGCAACACGATCCACCTGTACGCGGTCGAACCGGACCTGCCGGATGTTTTAAAAACCATCTTCCGGAAGCCCAATTTCCCCGTGCAGATGGAACAGCTGGGCGCCAAGCTCGTCTACCATCGCCTGCCCCCGCGGCAGCCGACGCGGCTGGGCGAAATCACCGTCACGCCGTACCAGCTCGACCATCCCGACCCCTGCTGGGGCTATCGGCTCGAACACCAGGGCAAGGTGTTCTCCCATTGCGCCGACACGGAGTGCAAGCGTTCGAACCGCGAGGACCTGGGGCCGGACCTGCCCATGTACCAGGGCGTGGACTTGATGGTCTTCGACGCCCAGTACTCGATCGTCGAGGTCGTGGAGAAAGTGGACTGGGGCCACGCGGCGGCGCTCATCGGGCTCGATCTGGCCATGCAAGAGGGGATCAAAAAAGTGGCGTTCATCCACCACGAGCCGGCCTCGTCGGACGACAAGATCGCCCAGGCCGAGGCGCGCACCCGGGAGTACTACGAACGCCAGGTCAAGACGTCGCGGGAAGAGAACCTGGGCCTGCACGAGGTCGACTGGTTCTTCGCCCGCGAGGGCATGTCCCTCGACGTCTGACGCGATGATCGATCTGCGCAGCGATACGGTGACGAAGCCCTCGCCCGCGATGCGCGAGGCGATGGCGACGGCCGAGGTCGGCGACGACGTGTTCGGCGAGGACCCGACCGTCAACCGCCTGCAGGAGACCGCCGCGCGCCTGCTCGGCAAGGAAGCCGCGCTCTTCGTCCCCTCCGGCACGATGGCGAACCAGCTCGCGGTCCGCCTGCACACGAGGCCGGGCGACGAGATCATCGTCGAGGCCGGCGCGCACGTCGTCCGCTACGAGAGCGGCGCGGCGGCGGGCCTCTCCGGCGTCCAGACCTGCTGGCTCCAAGGGACTCGCGGAATCTTAACGGTCGAACAAATCGAAGCGGCCATCCGCCCGCCCGACTATCACAATCCCCCCACGACCCTGATCTGCCTCGAAAACACCCACAACCGCGGCGGCGGGACGATCTATCCCCTCGATCCGATCAAGGCGATCCGGAAGGCGGCCGAGCCGCGGGGGATCGCCATGCACCTGGACGGCGCGCGGTTGTTTAATGCGGTCGTCGCCACCGGCATCCCGGCGTCCGAGTACGCGCGGCACTTCGAGACGGTGTCGTTCTGCCTGTCGAAGGGTCTGGGCGCGCCGGTCGGCTCGCTGATCTGCGCCGACAGGGAGCGCATCACGAAGCTGCGGCGTCTGCGGAAGATGTTCGGGGGCGGGATGCGGCAGGCCGGCATCCTCGCGGCAGCGGGGCTCTATGCGCTGGACCACAACATCGCCAGGCTGGCGGAGGACCATGTCCACGCGAAGACGCTCGCGGCGACGCTGGCCGGCCTCCCGGGGCTGCGGATCAACCCCGATCATGTAGAGACCAACATCGTGGTGTTCGATATCGGTGAGACGCGCCGGACGGCCGACGAGGCGCTGGCGGCGCTCAAGGCCGAGGGCCTGTTGCTGGTGCCCTTCAGCCCGACCACGCTCCGCGCCGTGACGCACCTCGACGTGTCGCGCGGGCAGATCGAGCAGGCCTGCGCGATCCTGAAAAAAGTGTTCGCCGCCTAAGCACGTACATAGATGGGATTGGCAAAGATCCAGGGCCGCCAGCGGTCCACCACTTTCAGGGACACCTCCACCCGATAGACGCCCGTCCGGTCCACCCGATGCCGCAACTCGCGCCCCTCCCGGCGCCGGATCGGCACGCCGTCGCGCAGCAGCTCGAAAAGCCCGGGCACTGGACTCTGCGCGACCAGGGTGAGCCCCGCCTGCATGGGGACCTCGTCGCCCAGCACGGCAATGACCGCGCCGCCGTCGCCGGCGTGCGCAGCGAACCGGAAACCCGTCGCATCAGCCAGGAGGTTGAAGGCGGCGAACGCGCGGCCCGCGCGGAGCGCGGCCACGAGCTTCTCCGTCGTCAGTCCGGGCGCGAAGGCCTTGAGGCTCTCCGCGGTCTCCGACGCCGCCAGGACGTGGGTGTTCACGGCCTTGAAGGACAGGGCGTACGGATCGGCATACCGCCCGAAGGCCCGCAGATTCTGGTGCGCGTCGTTCCCCGCCAGGCCGATGAACCGGCGGGTCTTCGTGAACCGGTCCCATTCGGCGAGGTTCCAGCCCGACCGTTCCACGATGAGCGGGAGGACGATTTCGTCCCGGGAGTCCGCGTAATCGACCGCGAAGTCGAGGAGGAAGCGCGGGACGTCCACCAGGCGGTCCCGCACGGTGTCCGCGATGTCGTAGATCTCCATGCCGTCGGCGTACCGGAAATAGCTGGAGTTCATCATGCCGCGCGGATGCGCGATGATGGAGAGCGCGCCCTGCCGCTGGATGCTCTGGAACAGCGCGTCCCAGTCCCACTGCTCGTTCGCGCCCGGCACGAGCGGCTCCCGGAGGCCGACCGCCAGGACGCTGGCGCAGCGCCGCGTGAGCGCGCCGCCGCGCGTGCAACCGAGCGCGATCTCGACCCCGCGCACGACCAGGACCGCGCCCTGGCGGCCCTCGAGGCCCTCGGTGAAAATGCGGGGCGTGTAGTGGTCGGTGACGACGAGAAAGTCCAGCCTGTTCAGGCGGGCGGCCTCAAGGACCTCCTGCGGCGTGCCGGTGCTGTCGTGCGACAGGTTGCTGTGAGCATGGACGACGCCGCGGAACTCCACGTACCCGGCAACGGACGGCGGCCTGACCTGCTGGCTCCGCAAGGCGGCGAGCGCGTCGCGGATCGCGCCGACCGACGGCTCCCGGGAGCAGCCCCCCAGGACGGGCACGCACGCCCCCAGGCCGGAGGCCAGCGCAGCCTGGATGAATCGGCGCCGGGTCCACACGGAGCGAAACCTTAACAGATCACGCGAGTCTGGTACAATGCGCCTGCCATGACGAGTCTCCCTGCCGCTTCCGCCAGCGAACTCCGCAGCCGGCTGGAGGCCGATTTCCGGCACCGCGTGACGGTCTTCTATCGTTCCCTCCAGATCACGCCGCCGTACCACAGCGTGGAGAAGGCGATGCTCGCCCTGCGCGAGACGCTCAAGACTCTGCCGGAACAGGACCTGCGCGCCGCAGCCGCCGACCCGGCGCCGCGCAACGCGCTCTTCGCGCAGGTCTTCATCGAGTCCGGCCTGGCGAAGAAAAGCCGCGGCATCATCACCAAGCTGCTGGCCGACCGCCCCGAGCTGCTGGTGCCAGAATGCCGGCCCTTCGCGGAGGCGTTCAAAGCGCCGCCTTGAATTCCTCGTACAGCGCCATCAGCCGCTTGTTCTCCAGCCGGTACGCGACGACCACGATCAGCAGGCCGAACAGGCAGACCAGCAGGCCCAGCCCGCTCAGCGCGACGGCCAGGAACGCGCCGCCGGCCGAGGACAGGCCGCCGGCCATGGCATACGACACCACATAGACCAGCGTCCCACCCGCGACCGTCAGGAACCAGAGCGCGGTCAGCAGCACCGACGACCACGGCATCCGCTTGGTGAGCGTCGCCGGCGCCGATTCCTCCCCCTCCGCGTAGTGGACGAATCCGTTCAGCGGCCAGGCCGTCCGGAGCGCGACGCCGAACTGCTTGAGGTCGGGCTCCAACAGTATGGCCCGTTGCTCGGGGAAGAGCCGCGCCCGGCCGCGCGGCAGCTTCAGCAGGCCGTCGGCGTCGAACAGCCCCCGCCTCACGGCGAGCGGCTCCTGCCGGCGCTCGACGGCCACGCCGTACGTGACGACCGCGGGCGCCGTCCGGCTGAACGCCCTCCAGTCCGCCACGATCAAGCCCAGGACGATGACTGCGCCGAGGAGCACCGCCGCATGCATGGGAAGAGGGTACCATAAAGCTCTTGCATCGATCAGGGCGCCGGTGTAGAACTCAAGCCGTGATCGAGCACGACGGCGGGTTGAGAGTCGAAGGCACGTCGCTCTGGCTGGACGCCACCCGCTCCCGCGACCGATGCTTCGTGTCGCACGCGCACAGCGACCACGCCATCCGCCATCGCCGGATCATCGCCTCCCCGCAGACCGCCCGGCTCTACGAACACCGCCTCGGCAAAACGGTGACCGAAACGTACGCGTACCACGACCCGTTCCGCGTGGACGGCGCCACGTGCCGGCTCCTGCCGGCCGGCCACATCCTCGGCTCGTCCCAGATTCTCATCGAGCACGAGGGGCGGCGCATCGTGTACACCGGCGACTGCCGGATGCGCGAGAGCCTCACGGCCGAAACGATCGCCGTGGCGCCCTGCGACGTCCTCGTGATGGAATGCACCTTCGGCCGCCCGCACTACGTGTTCCCGGAGCCGGCCGAGGTGGCGCGCCGGCTCTGCCGCTTCATCGAAGGGGCCTGGGACGAGGGGCGGACGCCGGTCCTGCTGGCCTACGCCCTGGGCAAGAGCCAGGAAGCCTTGAAGCTCCTCGGGGACCGCGGCTATACCTGCGTCGTGGCCGAGCCGATCTTCCACATCGCCAGGATCTACGAGGAATTCGGGGTTCGGTTCGGCCGCTACGAACTCCTGGACCCTGGCCTGGACGCCGACGGCGCGGCCGGCAAGGTCGTCATCCTGCCGCCCCATCTCAAACGCTCCCAGGTCATCGAGGACCTGGGGCCCTGTCGCACAGCCATGCTGACCGGCTGGGCGATGGACCGGAACTGTCGTTTCCGCTACCGGGTGGACGAGGCCATCCCCCTTTCCGACCACGCCGACTTTCAGGAGCTCCTTGCGCTGGTCCGCCAGGCCCGGCCGACGAAGGTGTATACCGTCCATGGTTTTCCCGAGTTCGCCAAACACCTGCGTCTCCTGGGATTCGACGCCGTCCACCTTGGCTGAGTGTTTAGTGAAATCAAGCAATTAGCCCTCGTTTAAACCTTGACAAGTTTACCTCGTTTGGCTAGATTGGGGGCCGCTTTGCCCCTTCGACGAGCCGCGCGTCCCAGCCACAGGGGTCCGTCGGCCAGTAGAGATCAGACCGGTCGATTCGCTGGGTGAGCGACGAGGCGTTATGGACACGGCCACAGTCGAGCGGGTCTATACCAACTACGCCAGAGTCTACGATCACATCTTCGGCAAGATTTTCCACGACGGACGCGAGCACGCGGTCCGCCTGCTGAGCCTGTCTCCGGGCGAGCGCATCCTGGAAGTGGGCGTGGGCACTGGGCTGGCCCTCCCCTGCTATCCCCGGTCCTGCGAGGTGGTCGGCGTCGATCTCTCGGAGGGCATGCTGGCCAAGTGTCGGGAACGCGTCCGGGAGCTCAGGCTCGAGCACGTCAGCCTGATGAAAATGGACGCCTCAGCGATGGAGTTCGCGGACGACAGTTTCGACGCCGTCATGGCCGCCTACGTCGTGACGGCAGTGCCGGACTACCGCAAGGTGATGCTGGAGATGATCCGGGTCTGCAAGCCGGGCGGGCGCATCATCCTGCTGAACCACTTCAGCAACGGCAACCCGGTCATCAATGCGCTCGAGAAGGTGCTCTCGCCCTTCTGCAAGCACCTGGGCTGGCGCACCGACCTCTCCCTGGCGACCGTCCTGGACGGCACCCATCTTACCGTGCTCCACAAACAGAAGGTGAATCCCCTCCGTCTCTGGCACCTTGTGAAGTGCGTCAACGAGAAGTCCAACGGCAACGGACACAGCGCGTAATCTTCCTTTAAAGAGCGGGTCCTGTCACCGGGCGTCCGGCCGTCTCGGACCGGCCTGCGCTGGCGCGGCCCCGCAGAGCTGCGCTCCGGCCTCAAGTCCTGCGCCGGTCCGGACAACCCGGCGCCACCCGCCAGAAATCCGAACGGCCGAAGTGGGGGATGCCTCTACAGCGCCCATAAGCGAGCGGCATCTGTTTATTCGTGGCGCGCGCGCAGGGAGCGAAGAGGCATCCCCGCGACCGGCCTGTCCTTATTTGACAGAATACCGTGCGTGTCGTATAGTCATCCCTGCTTGCGCCGGTTAGTCCTCAGGGTTTTCCTGCCAGGTCTGTAATACCGGTCAGTTTGATCCAGCAACAATGCAGTCCCACCGGAGCCATCCGCACGCCCGGTGCGTGTCTGTCGAACGATGGAGGACCTATGCCGACGCCGTATGCCCGCAACTGGATTTCGTATTTGACGGATTCGCTGGTGAATGACAACGCGCTCCCCGCCGGCGACGCGGTCGAGTACCTGACGCAAAATCTTTTCGGAGACTCGCCAAACCGTCGCCTGCACGAAGCCAAGGTGCCGCACGAGGCCATCGCTCAATTTCTACAACGCCTCTACGGTCCGCTTCTGGAAGCCGCAACCCGCGAGGCGGGCCTTGCCGAAGGCGATTCGACCCGCATCTTCACCGATGTCAGCCTGATCGGCCCGAGCACGGTGCTGGCGGTGTACGCCCCGGCGAACGACGGCCCGCAGCAGCTTCTCCTGCTGGACTCGGTCCGCACGTGGGACCTGGTGTTTCCGCACGCGGACGCGTTCAACGCCTGGGCTGAGGAGCGGTACGGGAAGCTGGTCGCGGCCCTGCATGCGCCGGTCGGCGCCTGCGCGCTCCCTGCCTGAAGTACAACCGCTCTGATTGAGAAAATGCGGCGAGGAGAGCCGGGCTAATGCGCCCGGCTCTTCGCGCGCTCGGCGACTTTCTTGCGCAGACGGGCCTTCTCCAGGCTCGTGAGGGCGGCCTCGATCTGTTCGCGCGAGCCGCCCGCCGCGACCTTGGCCTCGGCTTCCACCACCTTGGCCTGGGCGCGCTCGACGTCGATATCCTCGGCATGCTCGGCGACCTCCGCCAGGACCGTCACGCGCGTCGGCGTGACGTCCACATACCCCCACATGATCGTCATGTAGCTATGCGCGTCCCCTACGCGGTACTTGAGCTCGCCGACGTGCAGGGTGGAGAGAAACTGGCAGTGCCCCGGCAGGACGCCGAACTCTCCCTCGGTGCCAGGGCAGGTGACCTCGTCCACCTCCTTGCTGAGAAGGAGCTTGTCGGGCGTGACGATTTCGAGAAGAATTTTGGCCATTATCCCTTTTTCAGGCGCTCGGCCTTTTCCAGTACTTCCTCGATCCCGCCCACCATGTAGAACGCCTGTTCGGGCAGCTCATCGTGCTTGCCCTCGATGACTTCCTTGAAGCTCCGGACCGTCTCGGTCAGCTTGACGTACTTGCCCTTGGCCCCGGTGAAGGCCTCGGCTACGTTGAACGGCTGCGACAGGAACTTCTGGATCTTGCGGGCGCGGGTCACCGTGAGCTTGTCATCCTCCGACAGCTCGTCCATGCCCAGGATGGCGATGATGTCCTGAAGGTCCTTGTACCGCTGGAGGATGGACTGGACGCCGCGGGCCACCGCGTAGTGCTCCTCGCCGACGACCTGCGGATCGAGAATGCGGGACGTGGAGTCCAGCGGGTCGACCGCCGGATAGATGCCCAACTCGGCCAGCTGCCGCGACAGCACGGTCGTCGCGTCCAGGTGCGCGAAAGCCGTGGCCGGCGCCGGGTCGGTCAGGTCGTCGGCCGGCACGTAGATGGCCTGGACCGACGTGATCGAGCCCGTCTTTGTGGAGGTGATGCGCTCCTGCAGATCGCCCATCTCCGTGCCGAGGGTCGGCTGGTAGCCCACGGCGGAGGGCATGCGGCCCAGCAGGGCCGACACCTCGGACCCGGCCTGGGTGAACCGGAAGATGTTGTCGATGAAGAGGAGCACGTCCTGCTTCTCCACGTCGCGGAAGTACTCGGCGACGGTCAGGCCCGAGAGCGCGACGCGCAGGCGCGCGCCGGGCGGCTCGTTCATCTGCCCGTACACGAGGGAGGCCTTGGCGATGACGCCGGTCTCGCTCATCTCGAGGTACAGGTCGTTGCCTTCACGGGTCCGCTCGCCCACGCCGGCAAAGACCGAAAACCCACCGTGGTGCGTGGCGATGTTGTGGATCAACTCCATGATGACGACGGTCTTGCCCACGCCGGCGCCGCCGAAGAGGCCGACCTTGCCGCCCTTGGAATAGGGTTCGAGGAGGTCCACCACCTTGATGCCGGTCTCCAGCACCTCGGTCTTGGTCTCCTGATCCTCCAGAGAGGGCGCGGACCGATGGATGGGCATGGTCTTCTTGGCGTTCACCGGGCCCTTGCCGTCCACCGGCTCGCCCAGGACGTTGATCAGGCGGCCGAGCGTCTCGCGGCCGACCGGCATGGAAATGGGCGCGCCGGTGTCCGTGACTTCCATGCCGCGGACCAGGCCGTCGGTGCTGGACATGGCCACGGACCGCACACGGTTCTCGCCGAGATGCTGGGCCACCTCCAGCGTCAGGCGGATCTCCGGGCGGCCGCTCTTCTTGTCCTCCGGCGCCTCGACCTTCATCGCGTTGTAGATCTTCGGGAGCTCCCCCTTGGGGAACTCCGCGTCCACCACCGGCCCGATTACTTGGACGACTCTGCCCTTGCTCACGGTGATCTCCCCTCTCGGTTAATCCGCTATCTCAATGCCTCGGCCCCGCCGACGATGTCCATCAACTCCTTGGTGATGGCCGACTGGCGGGTCTTGTTGTAATAGAGCGTCATCTTCTTGATCAGTTCGCCCGCATTGCGCGTCGCGCCGTCCATCGCGGCCATCCGCGCGCCCAGTTCGGCCGCCGAGGACTCCATCAAGGCATGGAACGTCTGGACCTCGATGTGCTTCGGCAGCAGGGCTTTCAGCAATTCCTCCTCGGCCGGCTCGAAGAGGTAGCCGCCGCCGAGTTTCTCCGCTTCCTGGTCGAGCGACTCGATGGGCAACAACTTCTCGACAACGACCCGCTGCTGGATGACGGACTTGAACTCGTTGTACACGATGTGGAGCTCGTCGAACGTCCCGCCCGTGAACTGCTGGACGATGTCGCCGCCGATGTCCAGCGCATGCTCGTACGAGAGCCGGTCGAAGACCCCGACCCACTCCTGCCTGCGGGTCCACTGGCGGCGGCGGAAGAAGTCCCGGCCCTTGCGCCCGATCACGCTGACCGTGACGGTGCAGCCGGCCTCCTGCTTCTCGCGGAGGAACTCGACCGCCCGACGCAGGATATTGGTGTTGAACGCGCCGCAGAGCCCCCGGTCGGACGTGACCACGAGCAGCTCGATCCGGTTGCCGGACGGCTTGCGCAGCAGCGGATGGCTCTGGCGGTTGACGCGGCTCGACAGGCTGCCGAGCACCACCGCCATCTTCTTCGCGTACGGCCGCGAGGCCAGAATGCGGTCCTGGGCGCGCTTGAGCTTCGCCGCGGCCACCATCTTCATGGCCTTGGTGATCTTCTGCGTGTTCTTGATGGACCCGATCTTGCGCCGCAGGCCCTGTAAGCTCGGCATGAGTCTCTATGCTTTCGTCAGATAGGTCAGTTTGGTCTTGAAGGCCGCCAGCGCTTTTTTCAGCTCCGCCGTCAGCTCGTCGTCCAGCTTGCCCTTCGAGACGATGTCGCGCTGGATCTTGGAATGCTCGCGCTTGACGTAGTCCAGCAGTTCCTCCTCGAACTGGCGGACCTTGTTCACCGGCACGTCGTCCAGGTACCCGTTGGTGCCGGCGAAGATGCTGATCACCTGGTTCTCCACCGGCATCGGCTGGTACTGCCCCTGCTTGAGCAGCTCCACCATGCGCTGGCCGCGGGCCAGCTGGGCCTGGGTCGCCTTGTCCAGCTCGCTGCCGAACTGAGCGAACGCGGCCATCTCGCGGTACTGCGCGAGGTCCAGCCGGAGCGAACCGGCCACCCCTTTCATGGCCTTGATCTGGGCCGAGCCGCCGACGCGGGAGACCGACAGGCCGACGTTGATCGCGGGCCGGATGCCCGAATAGAAGAGGTCGCTGCCGAGGTAGATCTGCCCGTCCGTGATCGAAATCACGTTCGTCGGGATGTACGCGGACACGTCGCCGGCCTGGGTCTCGATGATCGGCAGGGCCGTCAGGCTCCCCCCGCCTTTTTCCTTGCTGAGCTTCGCCGCCCGCTCCAGCAGCCGAGAGTGCAGGTAGAACACGTCGCCCGGGTAGGCCTCGCGGCCCGGCGGGCGCCGCAGCAGCAGCGAGAGCTGCCGGTACGCCGTCGCGTGCTTGGAGAGATCGTCGTAGATGATCAGCGCGTGGCGGCCGTTGTCACGGAAGTACTCGCCCATGGCCGCGCCGGAAAAGGGCGCGAGGTACTGCATCGAGGCCGGGTCGCTCGCCGTCGCCGACACCACGATGCTGTAGGCCATGGCGCCGTTCTCCTCGAGCGTCTTGATGACGCGCGCCACCGTGGAGCGCTTCTGGCCGACGGCGACGTAGATGCAGACGACGTTCTGGCCCTTCTGGTTGATGATGGTGTCCACCGCGATGGCAGTCTTCCCGGTCTGCCGATCGCCGATGATGAGCTCGCGCTGGCCGCGCCCGATGGGGATCATCGAGTCGATGGCCTTGATGCCGGTCTGCAGCGGCTCGCGGACGGGCTGGCGCTCGATCACGCCGGGCGCCCGGATCTCGACCCGCTGGAACTCCTTCGCCTGGATCGGCCCCTTGCCGTCGATGGGATTGCCGATCGGGTCCACGACCCGGCCGATGACGGCGTCGCCGACGGGGACCTCCGCGATGCGGCCGGTCCGCTTGACGAGGTCGCCTTCCTTGATGTTCTGGTCGGAGCCCAGAATGACCGCGCCGACGTTGTCCTCTTCCAGGTTCAGGGTGATCCCCTTGAGGCCGCCGGGGAACTCCAGCAGCTCGCCGGCCATGGCGCCGTCCAGGCCGTAAATCTTGGCGATGCTGTCGCCGACCTGGAGCACGGACCCGACTTCAGCCACGTCCACCTGCTTCTCGAAGGACTTGACCTGATCCCGTATGATTGAGCTGATTTCTTCCGCTTTGATCTGCATCCTTGGCTCCTTCTCTAAACTTTCGCGAGGGCCGACCGCAGCCGCGCCAGCTGGCCGCGGACCGTCCCGTCGTACACCGTGCTGCCGATGCGAATTTCCAACCCGCCGAGCACGGCGGGATCAACGTGGATTGAGAGATCGATCTGGCTGCGCGTGACCTGCTCGAGCTTGGTGCGGATGGCGGCCTGCTGCTCGTCGGTCAGCGGGCGGGCGGCCGCCACCTCGACGACCTTGCGATTCGACACCTGGTCGGCGAGCCTGCCGAACGCGTCGCTGATTTCCCGAAGTTGCGCGATCCGGTTTTTGCGGACGACGTGGGCGAGGAACCGGCCGGTGATCGGAGGGCACGCCGTCTTGGCCGCCAGTTGGGCGACCACGGCCGCCTTCTGCTCCCGGGTGAATACCGGGCTCAGCAGCAAGTTCCGGAACTCGCGGGAACCCGCGAACGCTTCCGCCAGCACGCGGAGGGTCTTCGCGGTCGGGCCGACATCGGCAGGCTCCTGCAACTCGAACAGGGCCTTCGCGTACCGTCGTGCAATCGCCGTCTGAATCACGTTATCAACAACCGCCTTTTGTGACGTGGCGTCGAGCTGGCAGGCTCACTCAAAAAGCGGCGCACCATAGCACGAAACCCTAATGCCGTCAAGCACTTCGCCACGCTTCAGCCCCTGCCGGCCACAGCCTCGATAATGCCGCCTCCCAAGACCCGCTCCCCCTGATAGAAGACCGCAGACTGTCCCGGGCTAAGCGCCCGCTGGGGCGAATCAAATTGGATGCGGAGGCGCCCTTCTTCAATCGGCCGAATGGTCGCCGGGACCGCGGGGGTGGCATACCGGACCTTGACCTGCGCGCGGACCGGCTCTTCAATATGATCCAAGCCGAGGAGATTCAGATCGCCGACGGTGCACGCGGACTCCTGCAGATCTTCCTCGCGCCCCACCACCACGGTATTGCTCGGGGCGTCCACGCGGACAACGTACAGCCGCCGGTCCGCAGCGATGCCCAGGCCCCGCCGCTGCCCCGGCGTATAGAAGGGCACCCCGCGGTGCGTGCCCATCACCGTGCCGTCCGTGCCGACAAAGGCGCCCGGCTGCGCGGCCTGCGGGGCCTCCTCTTCCAGAAAGCCGCGATAGTCGCCCTTTGTCACGAAGCAGATCTCCTGGCTCTCCTTCACTTCGTCGGCCGGCAAACCGATCGCTTCAGCGCGGGACCAGACTTCGTCCTTGTGCATGCCTCCCACCGGAAACAGAATGCCGGGAAGCCATCCACGGTTCAGGCGATAGAGGAAATAGCTCTGATCCTTCCTGGGCATTCCCCCCTTGTGGAGATGCAGGCGGCCCGTCTCGTCCGGCAGGACTTGGGCGTAGTGGCCGGTCGCGACATAGTCCGCCCCCATCTCCCGGGCGGCGTCCACCAGGCAGCCGAACTTCACCCGTTCGTTGCATCGGACGCAGGGGTTCGGCGTCAGGCCCGAGAGATACCCCTGGATGAAATCCTGCACGACGGCCGCGCGGAAATGGCCGCGGATGTCGATCACCCGGTGCGGGATGCTCAGCCGCTCGGCGACGTACCGGGCGATGCCGATCTTGCAGCACCCGCGTTCCTGCCACTTCTTCGAGGTCGTTTCGTCATCCTCGGTCTCCCAGGTCTGAAGCGTGACGCCTTGCACCAGCCAGCCCTGCTCCACCAGCAACGCGGCGGCAACGGCGCTGTCCACCCCTCCCGACATGCCCACGACGACAGACTTCATCGAGTTTTACAGGGCCTCCCCGCGATGAGAAACGCGCACTTTGGGCACCTGGCTCGGCATCTCGCGCACTTCCTCCGGTGCCTTTTTCTTGACGCGGCCTTCCGACTCGCACGTGCCGTGAAAGCTCACCCCTTCGTCCATTTGCACGAGCGGGGCCATCACATCCCCGCGCAGCATGGCGGTCGGGAGAAGATGCACCTTTTCCGTCGCCATCACGTTCCCGGTGATCTTCCCGCCGCTGACGATCGTGCCGGCGCTGACGTCCCCCTCGACCGCCGCATGCTCGCCCAGGATAATGGTTCCGTTCGAGCGGATTTCCCCGGCCACGGAGCCGTCGATGCGGACTGTGCCCTCGAAAGTCAGCGTCCCCTTGAACTCAAACCCGCGCGCCAGGAAGGTAAAGGTTTCCTTCCCCTCCTGCGGGAGCTCTTTCTTCTTGTCTTTCCCTGTGAACATGCCGCGCGGCCGTTCCCCTACGCGCCGCGAGCCCGCGCCGTTCCTTGCTGCGGCTGCTGGATCGTCTCTCTCGCCCCTTCCAGGGTCCTGACTTCGCCCCGCCCCTCCGCCTCGCAGTTGCCCATAAAGCGGACGCCCTCTTCCACCGTCAGCAGCGGGGTCTTGATGGTCCCGAGCACGACCCCGGTGGAGAGCAGCTGGACCTTTTCCTTGGCGACGATGTTGCCGGTGACCCGCCCGCCGCTGATCACCACGTCGGCGCTGATGTCTCCTTCAATGACGGCATGCTCGCCCACGACGAGGGTGCCCTTCGTGTGGATCTCGCCCTCGAGCCGGCCGTCAATGCGGATCGTGCCTTCGAAGGTGACGATCCCCTTGAACTGGGATCCCTTGCCGAGGAACGTGAAAGACTCCTCGCCGGTCATCGAGTAGGGATTGTTCTTGTCCTTTTTGGACCACATGGGTCGTCTCCTTTAGCCCACCGTCTTCATCGTCGAGCTGACGCGAATAGGCGTGACCGACCCGCCCGCCTGAGCCTTGCCGGCTTCGGCCGGTTCGGCCTTGGCCATCTCCAGACTTCCGTTGAAGAGCACCCCCTCTTCAATGGAAAGCAGCGGCGCTTTCACGGAGCCGTTCAGCACGGCCGGCGCCTGGAGGCGGACCTTGCCGGCCGCCACGATGTCCCCCGTGATCTTGCCCCGGCTGATCACCGTGCCGGCGGTGATCTGCGCCGTCAGGACGGCATCCTCGCCGACGACCAGCACGCCATCGGTGTGGATCTCTCCATCCAGGCGGCCGTCGATGCGGACCGTCCCGTCGTACGTGATCACGCCCTTGAACTCGACGCCCCGGCCGACGAAGGCGATCACCTCCTCGTCCGACGCGCCCGCGGCGCCCGGTCCGTTCAGGTCATCCTCCTGCTTCTCGACATCATCGCCCTTTTTCCACATAATTTTTCTCCTTAATTAAAATTAGGTACGTTTTACTACTCATTACCTATCCCAGGATCATGTCGATGACTCTTTCAAGATCGGCGGGAGAGTAATAGTCGACGACGATTTTCCCCCCCGTCTTGCCGTGGATCAGCCGCACTTTCGTGCCCAACCGACGTGACATCCGTTCCTCGATCTCGCTGGGCCGGTGGCCCTTGCGGGCGTTGTTCGAACGGCCGGGTCGAGGGGCTGGCCGGACCAGGCGCTCGAGGTCCCGCACCGACAGCCGCTCCGTCACGGCCTGTCGCCCCAGGCGAATCTGCTGCTCCGGATCGGAGACCGCCAGCAGGACCTTGGCGTGCCCCCACGACAACTGGTCGCTCTCGACCCAGGCCTGCACCTCGGACTGGAGCGCCAGGAGCCGCACAGTGTTCGCGATCGAGGACCGTTCTTTCCCCAGGGCACGTGAAACCGCCTCCTGTGTCAGTCCGAATTCCTTCATCAGGCGCTGATAGGCCCGCGCGGCCTCCATCGGATTCAGGTCCTTGCGCTGAAGGTTCTCGATCAGCGCCATTTCCATCGCCTCGGCATCGGTGGCCGGGCGAATGATAGCCGGAATTTTCTTCAGGCCGGCGAGTTTGGCCGCGCGCCAGCGCCGTTCGCCGGCGATCAGCTCGTACCCGCCGTCGCCGAGTTTCCGCACCAGGATCGGCTGCAACACCCCCTTGGCCTTGATCGAGTTGGCCAGCTCCTCCAACTCGGCCTCATCGAAGATACGGCGCGGCTGAAAGGGATTGGGCGAGACCAGGGACAGCGGAACGTCCTCGATCTCATCCCGCCCGACGGCATTGCCGACGGGAATCAGGGTTTGCAGTCCTCTACCGAGCGCCTTTTTTTGCATGTGCCAGGACTTCCTTGGCCAGACTCAGGTACGCCTGCGCCCCAGTCGAGGTCACGTCGTACATGAGCACCGGCGCTCCATGACTGGGAGCCTCCGCGAGCCTGATATTGCGCGGGATCACGGCCTTGAACACCTTGCCCGTAAAATGCTTACGTATCTCATCTGCCACCTGCTTATGGAGATTGTTCCGCCCGTCGAACAGGGTCAGCAGGATCCCCTCAATGGCCAGCGACGGATTCAAGGACTTGCGCACCATCTCGACGGTCTGCATCAATCGGCCCAGCCCCTCCATCGCGTAAAACTCGCATTGCACGGGAACCAGCAGCGCGTCTGCCGCAACGAGGGCATTCACGGTCAACAACCCCAGAGCCGGCGGGCAATCCACCAGCACGAAGTCATACTGCCTGGCGGCGTCTTCCAAAACCCGCCGCAGGACCAGTTCCCGCTTCTCCAAGCCAGCGAGTTCCACTTCCGCCGCAGCCAGGTCAGGCTCGGAGGGTACCACGTCGAGCCGGGGAACGGCCGACCTCACGACAACTTCCGAAACCTTCCGGCCCCGGATCAGGGCATCATAGGTCGAAAGCTTGATCCCGTCCCGATCAACTCCAACGCCGCTGGTGGCATTGGCCTGCGGGTCCAGGTCCACCAGCAGGACTGTCCGTTCCGCCACCGCCAGAGAGGCCGCCAGATTGATGGCGGTTGTGGTCTTGCCAACCCCTCCTTTCTGATTGGCGATGGCGAGAACTCGCCCCATGGATCGGCTTGGAACCTCCGAAAGGGGATCATGCTAGCAAGTGCGCCCTAACGTGTCAACGGAACTTCGCTCGGCCTATTGTTCCACGTGGAACAAATGGAGGATTAAGAAGAAGAAACAGCAGGTTCCAGGAGGGTCAGGGTGCGGGGGTCGTCGGTAAAAGGCAGGGCGAACGACGCTTCCTGGATGAGGCGGTACCCCGATGGGCCTTGTTCCATCGGGCTGACCCTGAAGAGCAGAACCCGACCGCCGCGGGCCAGGAGCCGAGGGGCCTCCGTGAGGATGAGCTCGGGCCGGACGGCCCGGCTTGTCACGAGGTCGAAGGGGCCTGTCTGCACGGGATCGAGGTCCTCGAGCCGCGCAATCAGGACCGCGACTCCGGAAATCCCCAGGAGCCCGATCATGTGGTGGAGGAACGCCGCCTTCTTCTGGGACGGTTCGAGCAAGGTCACGGCCAAGTCAGGGTCCTGGAGCTTCAACACCAGCCCGGGAAACCCGGCGCCCGTACCGACATCCAGAACCCGCAAGCCGGGTCCCGGCCGGATAAGCCCCAGGTCCGGTTTGATGAGTTTGACGGCGGCCAGCGAATCGAGGAAGTGTTTGCTGATGATGTCGCGCTCGGTGATCAGGCCCGTCAGGTTGACTCTTGCGCTCCACCGCATGAGTTCCTGGAGATAGCGGACCAGCCTGGCGACGGTATGGGGGGAAAGGGGTATCCCCAAACGCAAGCCGCCCTCCATCAGGGCTGCGGCCGGAGAGAAAAGATCAGGGGCGGAAGGATTGGGCGACATGTTCCACGTGGAACAATATCAGGTTCGACGGGACCGCTCCAGGGCTACCTGAAGGAGTGATACGGCGGCGGGGGTGACCCCCTCGATCCTGGAAGCCTGTCCCAGCGAGTGCGGACGCACCTTTTGGAGCTTCTCCGAAACCTCGCGCGAGAAGCCTTTAACACAGGCATAATCGAAATCGCATGGGATTCTGCGTGATTCGAGGCGTTTAAAGTTATCCACCTCGTGGGATTGGCGGTGGATATACCCCTCGTACTTGATCTGGATTTCGACCTGTTCGCGCACGGCCTGGGCAGGGTGGCTTGCCAGGCCGGTCAGGTCCATGACTCCCTCGTAGTCCAGTTCAGGCCGCCGGAGCAGCCCGGCCAGGGTCATGTCCGGGCTCAGGCCCTCCAGGCCCAGCGTAGCGGCCCTGGCGGCCACCTCCGGGGTGAGCCTGGGCCGGGTCTTGAGGAACCGCTCCTTCTCCAGGCTAATGGCATCGCGCTTCTCACAAAACCGTCGGTACGCGCCCGCGTGGATGAGCCCCAGCCGATAACCGATGTCCGTGAGCCGGAGATCGGCGTTATCCTGGCGGAGAAGCAACCGGTATTCGGCCCGCGAGGTGAACATCCGGTAGGGCTCCCGCGCGTCCTTGGTAATGAGGTCGTCGACCAGCACCCCGATGTAGGCTTCCGACCGGTCCAGGATACAGGGCGCCTCACCCCGGATCTTCAGGACAGCGTTGATGCCGGCCATGATCCCCTGGGCGGCCGCCTCTTCGTACCCGGACGTGCCGTTGATCTGGCCGGCGTGGTACAGCCCTTCCACCAGTTTCGTTTCCATCGTGGGATGCAGCTGGCGGGGCGGAAAGTAGTCGTATTCGACGGCATACCCTGGTTTGAGCATCGTCGCGCGCTCGAGGCCGGGGATGGTCTTCAGAAACGCGGCCTGGACGTCCACCGGGAGGCTGGTCGAAATTCCATTAGGGTAATATTCATTAGTGTCGAGTCCTTCCGGCTCGATGAAGATCTGGTGCCGTGGCTTGTCGGCAAATCGCACGACCTTGTCCTCGATCGAGGGGCAGTAGCGCGGCCCCGTCCCTTCGATCACGCCGGTGAACATCGGTGACCGGTCGAGGTTCTCCTGGATGATGCGATGGGTCTCGTCGTTGGTGTACGTGAGATGGCAGCAGACCTGGGGCATTGGAATCTTCTCGGTCCGGAACGAGAACGGCAGCGGCGGATCGTCCCCCCACTGCGGCGCGAGCGCCGAGAAATCGATGCTGTCCCGGTCGAGGCGGGGAGGGGTGCCGGTCTTCAACCGCCCCAACTCGAAGCCGAACTCCTTCATGCAGTCGGAGAGATGCTCCGCCGGCGCCTCGCCGGCCCGTCCGGCCGGGAAATGGTTTAACCCTACGTGAATTAATCCCTTAAGGAAAGTTCCTGTTGTCAGGATGACGGCCCCGGCGGCGAGCCGCGCGCCCGCGCCGGTGACGACGCCGCTGACACGCCCGCCGGACGTTTCGATCCGGTCCACGGTCCCGCGCACGATCACGAGGCCCGGCTGCGCGCGCAGCGTCGCCTGCATGACCAGCCGGTACTGCTTCTTGTCGCACTGGGCCCGCAGCGAACGCACGGCCGGCCCGTTCCGCGTGTTGAGCATCCGGAACTGGATGCCGGTCTCGTCGGCGTTGCGCCCCATCTCGCCGCCGAGGGCGTCGATTTCCTTCACCAGGTGCCCCTTCGCAATCCCGCCGATCGCGGGATTGCAGGACATTTGCGCGATCTTGTCCTCCTCCATCGTCAGCAGCGCCGTGCGCGCGCCCATGCGCGCCGCCGCGAGCGCGGCCTCGCAACCCGCATGGCCGCCGCCCACCACGATCACATCGAAGCGTTCCTGGTGCGCCTGGACGATCATTTGCCGATGCAAAACTCCCTGAAGATGCGGTCAAGGATGTCGTCCGTGGTCGTCTCGCCGATGATCTCGCCAATCGCGTTGACGGCCCCGCGCAGGTCCACGGCGATGAACTCGGCCGCCATGCGGCGCTCGACCGAGAGCCGCACCTGTGCGAGCGCGGCGTGGGCCCGCTCGAGGGCGCCGCGATGGCGCAGGTGCGTGATCAGCACACCTTCGCTCGGCTCCGGCCCCTGCTTGAGCACGGCATCGCGGATCGCGTCGCGCAGCTCTTCCAGCCCGGCGCCGCCGGTCGCCGAGGTCCAGACGATCCGGTCTTCTTGCGTGAGTCCCTTGAGATGGTGCACGTCCAGCCGGGGAGGGAGGTCCGATTTGTTGACGACCAGGATCGTCGCCTTCCCCCGCGTCAGATCCAGCAACTGCCGGTCCTCGGCGCCCAGCGGCTCGTTTCCGTCGAGCACCGCCAGCACGAGCTCGGCGCGCGCCAGCGCGTCATGCGCGCGGCGCACCCCCTCGCGTTCCACCACGTCCACGGTCGCCCGCAGGCCCGCCGTGTCCAGCAAGCGGACGGGGATGCCGCGCACGTTGACGAACTCTTCCAGCACGTCGCGCGTGGTGCCGGGGATCGGGGTCACGATCGCCCGATCCGCCTTCGCCAGCGCATTCATGAGGCTGGACTTGCCCACATTGGGACGCCCGACCAGCGCCGCCGTGACGCCTTCGCGAACGATGCGCCCTTCCTCCGCCGTCCGGATGAGCCGCCCGATCCGGTCCTGGACCGCGGTGACGCCCTGGGCCAGGGCCTGCGGGGAAATAAACGTGATGTCCTCGTCCGTAAAGTCGATGCCGGCCTCGACTTCGACCAGCAGGCGCACCAGACCTTCGCGCAGGCGTCCGAGTTCCTCCGACAGGGCTCCGCGGAGCTGTTCCAGCGCAACCCTCAGGCCGGTGTCGGTACGGGCTGCAATCAGATCCATGACCGCCTCCGCCTGCGCGAGATCGAGCCGGCCGTTCAGAAAGGCGCGCTTGGTGAACTCCCCCGGCTCCGCCAGCCGCGCACCGCTCAGGATGAGGGCCTCCAGGCCGAGCCGAAGGATCAGCGGCCCTCCGTGACAATGGAATTCGACGACGTCCTCGCAGGTATAGCTGCGGGGGGCTTTCATGACGGCCACCAGGACTTCGTCTAGGCGTTTGCCGTCGGGCGCGCGCAGCTCGCCGTGGTGCAGGGTGTGCGTCGAGTAGTCACGGACGGTCCGGCCACCGGCACCGGCAAAGACCCGCGAGGCGATGTCTAGGGCCTTCTCGCCGGAGATCCGGATGATGCCGATGCCGCCCTCACCGGGCGGCGTGGCAATGGCGCAGATCGTGTCGCCGGCGTTCATGGGCGGTCATTTGGCGGCCGGAGCCGTCGCCGGGGCCGGCGCTTTCGGCAGGAGATACCGGTCGGTGACGACCTGCTGGGCGATCGTGAGGACGTTGTTCGTCAGCCAGTACAACACGAGCCCGGCCGGGAACGTGACGAACAGGAACGTGAGGAAAACCGGCAGCAGCAGCATGATCTGGGCCTGCTTCGGGTCCATCGTGGTCGGCTGGATTTTCTGCTGGATGAACATCGTGACGCCCATCAGGATCGGCAGGACATAGTAGGGGTCCTGCACCGACAGGTCCTTCACCCACAGCAGGAAGGGCGCCTGTCGCAGCTCGATCGTCATGTAGAGGATGTTGAAGAGCGCGACGAAGATGGGAATCTGGAAGAACATCGGCAGGCAACCGCCGACCGGGTTCACCTTCTTGTCCTTGTAGAGCTTGATCAGTTCCTTGTTGAGCCGGTCGCGGTCGTCGGCGTACTTCTTCTGCAGAGCCATCAGTTCCGGCTGGATGGCGGCCATGTCCTTCATGGACTTATAGCTCTTGTAAGCGAGGGGCGCGAGCAGGAGCTTGATCCCGATGGTGACGATGATGATGGCCACGCCGTAATTGTGGGTGAGGTCATGGAGGTGGCGGATGGCGTAGAACAGGGGCTTGGCCACCGCCCGCACGAAGGACCAGCTTCCGTAGATGAACCAGCCGAAGTCGATCGTCTCCTCCAGCTCGATCTTGAGCGCCTCCAGCGTGTCGTATTCCTTCGGCCCGACGAAGAGCCGGTAGCGGCTCGCGACGGTCCCGGGCGCGGCGGGCGTGCGCAGTCCGACCGAGACCAGCCGCTCTCCCTCTTTGCGGACGACGCCGATATGAAGCACGGCATCAGCGGGGATGGCGGCCGCGAGAAAATACTTGTCCTGCATGGCGGCCCACTTCACCTGGCCTGCCCGCAGGTCTTCTTTCTCGGGCGTCGCCTTGTCGAGCTTGCCGCCGATGTGCGTGGCCGGCCCGATGAAGCCGACGAAGCCCTCCTCCCATTGATGGATCCCGAAGTTTGTACCCAACGAGAGGGTCGTCGAGCTGCTCACGCCGGATGTCTCCACGGTCAGATCCACGAGGTAGCTGCCGTGATGAAACGTGAGCCGCTTCGTGACCTGCGCGCCGGTCTCCGGATCCGTATACGAGAAGCCGATCTCGCCGGCGGGCCGGCCCTCGTTGAGGTTGAGGTCCTTTCCAGAAACCGCATACAAACCTCTGGCCAGCCGCTCCTGCAGTTTGGCATCAAGGACCTCCACGGTCAGCGGCGGGATGAGCGCGACGCCCTTTTCGTCGGCGGGCACGAGCTGGATGGGCTTGGGCTGTTTGGGGTCCGTGTTCAGATAGCGTTTGAGCTCCCAGCGCTTGATCACGCCGCCGCGGTTCGACAGAACGACCCTCGCCAGGTCGGTCTCAACCGTCACCTCCTGTTCGTGCTCGCCGGTCAGCGCCGGCGGCGGGAGCATCACGCTTGCCTTGGGCAGAGACGGCGCCTGCGCGGCCGGCGGGGGCAGCGCGGGCGCGGGTGCCGCCTTGTCGGCATCCTTTTTCTTGGCCGCAGGCGCAGACGATGCCGGCACCGGCCGCTTCGCAATTCCCATCTTCTCCAGGAGATAGGGATAGAGCACGATGACCGCCATCGAGAGGACAAGGAAGAGGATGATGCGCTTTTCCATTTGCGTGCCCGTCAGCGAACCGGCAGCACCGGATCGTAGCCGCCGCGATGGAACGGGTGGCACTTCAGCAGACGCCGCACCGCCAGCCCCAGCCCTCGCAGAAGACCGTGGCGAACCAGCGCCTCGCGTGCGTAGGTCGAGCAGGTGGGCACGAACCCGCAACAAGGCGGGCCCAGCGGCGAGATCCACCGCTGGTAGAGGGCGATCAGCGCGATAATCTTTCGGGTCATCATGAACTCTCTGCCGCTACCAAATGCGCCCGCCGAAGGGTGGCCTGCCAGGTTTCGCGCAGGCTCCGTGCAGGCTCGGTCACGGATTCCCGTTTCGGCAAAATCAACAGGTCCAGCCCGGAAGGAACCCGCTGCAGACTCAGCCGGCCGAGCTCGCGAAACCGCCTCTTGGAGCGATTGCGGGCCACCGCGCCGCCGAGCTTCCTGCCCACGACCACGCCCACCCGCGTGCAGGCCAGCGTGTTCCGGCGGTAGAGGAGCGTGAACAACGGGCACGAAACCCGCTTCCCTTCCTTGAAAACCAGCCGGATGTCGGCGCTGTTGCGAAGGAGGTGCTGTACGCGAGTGGAGCGGGGTGGGGCCACCGATCCAGATCAGACGGTCAGCTTGTGCCGTCCCTTGGCCCTGCGGCGCGCCAACGTCCGTCGGCCGCCTTTTGATTTCATCCGTTCGAGAAACCCGTGGGTGCGTTTCCGCGCCTTGTTCGAGGATTGCCGCATTGTGGCGGACATGTGATGACTCCTTCGTTTTCAGTTATGCGGTGAATTGAAACGTCATTATAAGGGCGATGCCCGAGGGTGTCAATCAACGCAATAACTCCTTGATCGCGGCCAGCAGTTCGCCGGGATCGACCGGTTTCTGAAAAGTCCGCTTGGCGCCCAGGATCCGTGAGACATCGAAAAAGAACTGCCGCCGCTCGTCCTCATCCGACCCGGAGATGGCGATGATCTTGGCGTCTGGAAAGTCGCGTTTCAACTCGTTGATGACCGCCATGCCGTCTTTCACCGGCATCATGATATCGGTGATGATCAGGTCCGTGGGGTTGCGGCGGTAGAACGCGAGCCCCTCGACCCCGTCCCGGGCCACGACCACGTCGTGCCCCGCGTCTTCGAGGATCACCTTGAAAATATCCCCGGTGTGGGCATCATCATCGATAAACAGAATCCTGGCCATATCACCGCACCGTGCGTTTCATGCACTCACCCGCTCTCGTCGGGCGCGCCCCCGGATCGGGCGAGGTCGTCGATTCTGACCTTCTCGGGATTCAGTTTCCCGGCCGCCTTGGTCATACGGTCCAGGGCTTCATCAAAGGACAACGGTTCGGCCTCCTTCGGCCGGAAGCGGACCGGATTGATCCGGGCGACGACGAAGCTCTTGAGATAGGGGCTTGTCAGTCCCTTGGCTTTCAGGGCCTCGACCTTCTGCACGACCAGATCGTCCAGCGCGAGCAGCGTCTGCGCACGCGTCCGGCGGGTCTCCAGCGCCGCGCGCAGGTGGCCCCGGAGGAAGCCGTCCACGCGCTTGAGCACCGGATGATACGCGCCGCCGCTGAAGCGCGGCCGCTCCTCGTAGCAGAGCCCGAGGGTAATGAAGGCCGGGTCCTCGAATTCGAGCGCGTAGGTCTCTTCCGTGGCGCCGTCCAGGCACGTCAGTTCTTTGTACATGCGGATGACTTCCAGCGCCTTTTCTCGAAGGTTGTGCGCCTTCTCGGTGTTCAACGCCAGGATCTGATAGGCGGCGGCGGCTTCCGGCACCACGATGGCCGTGATGCTCTTCGCGCCCAGCGTCTTCATCGCCGAGAGGCGGTGATGCCCGTTCGGCGTCCAGTACCGGGCGGGTTGCCCTTCAGGCGCGCGCACCGCTATGATCGGGTCGAGAAAGCGCCCGAGCTTGCCGATCACGGCTTCAAGCTTGCGGACGTGCGTGTCGGAGAGATTGCGTTGATAGGGCGTGGGCTCCACCTTCTCGATCGGAAGCGCGGCCAGGACGACCCAGCGTCCGCCGTAGGGCTCCCGGTACAGGGCAAGCGCCTTCCCGCCGTCATCCTCGATCGTGCGGTGCAGATCGGCGACTTCGCCCGGCGGCGGCGCCGCCTGCAGTTCCGTTGCCAGCAGTCCCGTCGAGGCCCCTGCGGGTTTCCTCCGCCGTCGCCCGGCGGCCTTCGACTTGCGTGGTTTCTTCTCAGGCATGGCCCGTGCCCGCGGTCAAATAGGGAGCGAGCGCCCGGCGGTGGTCATCCGTCAGGGCCCGGAATTCGATGCCCAGGACAAGGCCGGGCTTTTCCTGGATGATCCGGCGGATCACGCCGCACAGTTCCACTTTCGTCTTCTCCTTCTTGCTCAGAAGGATCGTCACGGTCAGGGCTTCGCCCTCGGCGATATTCTTGATAGGGTCCGTTTGGATGCGCATGCCGCTCGCGGAGATGTCGAGCACGTCGGCGAACTGGTCGACCTTCCGGGAGTCCGAGACAAGCTTGAAACTGCAGATGAGATCGACCGTTTTGCGCAGCGCGCGGGGTTGGCTGAGGACGGCCCGGCACGTATTCCCGCAGGCGCAGGCGTACTGGAAAGGATCGTCTGCGTCCAGCGCGAAATCGGACAGATGCAGCTCCTTGGTGGCGCCGCAGCGGTCGCACTTGACCAGAAAGGTTTTGCTTTGAGAGTCGTCCGTTGGGAGCGGGTTTTCATCCATCACGCACCTATGGAAAGAGCAACCGAATCTTTTCAACCCGCTTGCGGTTCACGCCCAGGTCCGAGTGCCCCACGCGCGAGGCCGAACGGATATGGATCCGCCGGGCCTGCGGATCGAAGAGGAACTCCACATCGTCCACAAATCGAAAGAGGCGGCTGCGAAATTCGACGCGCCAGTAGGTGTCTTCTTCGACGACGAAGGTGGCGTATCCGGCCGCCAGCACGGCTTGCCGGAGCCGGCCCTTCGCCTGCACGAGGTCGCCGGTCCAACTCAGCGGCGGCACGCGATGCTGCGAGTCCTCTTCCGCCAGCGACGAGACGCAGTTGGGCGATGACGGACAGGGTTTCAACGTGCGTGGCATCCCGCCAACGTTACACGAGATTTCCGCCGCATGCCAGTCCCGGCCCAATGGATACGTGCTTCTCGCTCCGCGATTGTTTATAATGGGCGCTGTCCGAGACGTCGGTCCGTTGTGAACAGGCATCAGGAGACGCGCAGATGACCTTCCCAGAATTTCTCAAGCAGGTGTCCCTCTTTAAGGATCTCACCGACGAGGAGATCAATCACATTGCGCCCCTCTGCCGCTTGGTGGAGGGAAAAGCCGACGACCGCCTCATCAAGGAAGGCCTGCCCGTCAAGTCCGTCTTCTTCCTCCTCGCAGGGCAGGCCGTCGTCACCAAAGGCGTGGATCAGTCGAAGCAATCGGTGATCGGGGACGTCAAGAAAGGGACCATCATCGGGGAGCTCTCCCTGTATGATAACACCGTCGCATCGGCGACCGTGCAGGCGACCGAGCCGTTCAAGGCCGTGGCGATCGACAGCATGAAATTCTCCCAGTTGATGGAGACCAGCCCGGTCCTCGGCTATAAAATCTTCAAAAAGCTGGCCCAGGCGACCAGCCGCCGCCTGAAGATGGTGTCCGGCGAACATGCCGAGTGCCTGTCCTTCCCGGACGAGACGGCCCAATAAAAAGCCCCTGAGTCCCGCGACCCAGGGGCTTATGATGGTGGAGGCGAGGGGAGTTGAACCCCTGTCCGAAGACCGTCAGCGAAGGGCTTCTACATGCATAGCCGGCGATTTGGGGTTTCGCTTCCGTCCACGCCCTCCGGCAGGCTTAGAACAGTCGCTAGCCCAGTGCATCTCGCCCGCCGCCGCTGAGCACCAGCGTCGGGCCAGCCCGCAATCGTCGCCTCATCCCCCGCGCGGGCGTCAGAAGAGAGACGTCACCGCTTAATTAAGCAGCGAGTGCCAGTTGTTCGTTGGCAGTTATTGTTTCCGGACTTTTACGAGTTCCCGGAGCTCGGCATGCCACCCTGGCGTCATGACCCCCGTCGAAGCCGGTCGCCCCCTTTCGTACATACTATATCGCAAAGCTAGCGGCCATTTCCACTTCGTCAGCAGCTGGAACAGGCGCGGGGCCTGTCTCAACCGCGCCCGTAAGCGAGCGGCATCTGCTTATTCGTGACGCGCGCGCAGGAGCGATGAGACGGCCCCGCGACGGGCATCTTATATCCGTCCTTTCGTCCGCTCCCCTTTGCGATGCCCCCGCCCCAGCAGGAATACCGCGAACTCCCGCGCCCCCCGCATACGCTGCTCCAGCGGCCCCTTCTTGATCTCCTCGTTCTTCAGATGTTCTTCGAACTTCTCCAGCGCCTGCCCCATGAACTCCTCGAAGAGCGAATTGTCAAAGAGCGTTTTGATTTTCATGACGGCTCCTTCGTCTTGACGCTATCGCGGTCAGGTACTACGATACGCCCATGGCCAAGCGCCCCAGCCTGAACCCGCTGCCGGACATCCTCGCCCGGTTTCTCAAAACTCACGGCATGGCGATCCACATGCTGGAATGCAGGCTCCAGCAGCACTGGCTCGAGATCGTCGGTGAACACGTCGCACGCCACACGTGGCCGGACTCCGTCCGGCACCGCAAGCTCTACCTGGTGGCCGAGAACTCCGTCTGGCTCCAGCAGCTGCTCTTCCTCAAACCGGAACTGCTGGCCAAGATCAACGCCGCGGCGGACGGCGAGGCGCTCACCGATATCGTCCTCAGGGTCGGGACCGTGCCTTCTCCGGATGCCGGCGCAGGACCCTCCTCTCGCCCCGCGCCCGCCGAACAGGCGGAGGAGGATCTCAGCGTAGAGACACGCACCGCCATCGACGCGACGGTGCAAGCCGTCGCCGATCCTGACCTCCAAACGCGCCTGAAAGCGCTCTTCTCGAAATCCGCGCCCTAGCCTCCGCTGCGGTTCCCCCGAAAGAGGACTTTGGCGCCGACGGCGCCGTATTCCGTTTCGCCCGTGAGCCGATACAGTCCCCGCACGCCACGCTCGAAGCCGGACCTGGCCAACGGGTCCGTGCCGGCGAGGTAGTCCCGCAACGAGGGCTCGTCCGCCAGGCCGGGATTGTCGAAGACATAGATCGTCAGGCGCCGATAGCGCCCGGCGGGATCGCCGGGCGTTGTCGGCTTAATCTTAAGGTGGGCGAATCCGTCCCCGCTCCCGCGGCCGGCTGCCTGAAAACGGACCAGCAGGGCCTCAATCTCACGATCGGTCGTGCGGGGCGGGACGTTGACGGTCACGTTCTCACCGTGCTGAGCCATGACGCTGTATGGCGGGATGGACCGGTCCGGCGCGGTCAGGATCATCCCCGCCACCGTGATGACGATCAGTCCGATGCAGAGCGTGAACGCGGTCTTGACGAGGGGATCGAGCGGCTTCTGGGGTTGCTCAGCCTCCATTGCCCTGGGCCGGAGGGCCAGCGTCGTCTCCGTTGCCGCCGGCAACGCCGTCGCCGGCGGGTTCGCCCAAGGATTCGGCCAGCTTGGCCACACCCACCACGCGATCGGTCTCCTCCATGTCGATCAGCCGGACGCCCTGCGCGTTCCGTCCGATCTCGCGCACGTCGTCCACCTTGGTGCGCAGGATCTTGCCCTCGGCCGTCATGACCATGATCTCGTCGCCGTCACGGACCTGATGAAACGACACCGCGGGGCCGTTCTTCTCGGTCACTTTCACGGAAATGATCCCGCGGCCGGCCCGGCCCTGGAGCCGGTACTCGCCCACCAGCGTGCGCTTCCCATAGCCGCCTTCCGTGACCGTGAGGATCGACGCGGTCGAATCGGGCGTGATCGTCTCCATGCCGATCACATAGTTGCCTTCGTCCAGGCTGATGCCCCGTACGCCGTGAGCCGTGCGGCCCATCGGCCGGACGTCCTCTTCCTTGAAACGGATGACGATCCCGTCGCGCGTGCCGAGCAGGATCTCCCGCTGGCCGTCGGTGATTTCCACCCCGATCAGCTTGTCGCCGTCATCCAGCGTGAGCGCGATGATGCCGCCCTGGCGCGGGTTCCCGTAGGCCGAGAGCTCCGTCTTCTTGATGGTCCCCATCCGCGTGGCCATGACAACGTAGCGGTCCTCGCGAAATTCTTTCACGGGCAGGGTGGCCGTCACCTTTTCATCGCCCGCGAGCGCCAGCAGGTTGACCATTGCCTTGCCCTTGGCGGCGCGGCCGGCCTCCGGAATCTCGTGCACTTTCAGCCAGTACACCTTGCCGGCGTCGGTGAAAAACAAGAGATAGTCGTGCGTGGAGGCCGTAAAGAGGGTCTCGACGAAGTCCTCTTCCTTGATCCCCATCCCGATCTTGCCCTTGCCGCCGCGGCGCTGGGCCCGGTAGAGCGAGACCGGATTGCGCTTGATGTAGCCGGTGTGGGAGATGGTCACCACCACCTCCTCCTGCGCGATCAAATCCTCGACGTTGATCTCCGCCTCTTCGGGGACGATCTGCGTCCGCCGCTCGTCCTTGTACTCTTCCTTGACGGCCAGGAGCTCGTCCTTGATGATCTGCCGGACCAGCGGCTCGGAGCCCAGGACGGACTTGAGATAGGCAATGCGCTTGATGATCTCCTCGTACTCCTGCGTCAGTTTCTCCCGCTCCAGCTGCGTGAGCCGCTGCAGCTTCATGTCCAGAATGGCGTTGGCCTGGAGCTCCGACAAGGCGAACTGCCGCATCAGGCCGTTGCGCGCCTCCTCCGGCGAGCGCGACCGCTTGATCAGGGCGATCACGGCGTCCAGATTATCCAGCGCGATCTTGAGGCCTTCGAGGATGTGGGCCCGCTCTTCGGCCTTGCGCAGGTCGAACGCCGTCCGGCGCAGCACGACCTCGCGCCGGTGCTCGATGAAGGCCTCGAGGATCTGCTTGAGGGTCAGCACCTCCGGCCGGTTGTGGACCAGCGCCAGCATGATCACGCCGAACGTGGACTGCATCGGCGTGTGCTTGTACAGGTTGTTGAGCAGCACGAGCGGAATCTCGCCCTTCTTGAGCTCGATGACGATCCGCATCCCGTCCCGGTCCGACTCGTCGCGGAGGTCCGAAATGCCTTCGATGCGCTTGTCCGTGATCAGCTCGGCGATCTTCTCGATCAGCCGGGCTTTGTTGACCTGATAGGGGATCTCCGTGACGATGATGCGGTCGCGCTCGGTGCGCTCGTCGGTCTCGATGCTCGCCTTGGCCCGAAGCGTCAGCAGCCCGCGCCCCGTGTGGTAGGCGTCCTTGATGCCCTGCGTGCCGTAGATGTAGCCGGCGGTGGGAAAGTCAGGGCCCGGGATGACCTCCATGAGCTGATCGACCGTCGTGGCCGGGTTGTCGATCAGCCTGATGAGGCCCGCCACCACTTCGGTAATATTATGGGTCGGGATGTTCGTCGCGTACCCGACCGCGATGCCGCCGGCGCCGTTGACCAGGAGGTTCGGCACCTTGGCCGGCAGGACCACCGGCTCGACGCGCGATTCGTCGTAATTGGGGCGGAAATCAACGGTCTCCTTGTCGATGTCCGCCAGCATTTCCTCGGCGAGCTTCGTGAGGCGCGCCTCGGTGTACCGCATGGCGGCGGGCGGGTCCCCGTCCACCGAGCCGAAGTTGCCCTGGCCGTCCACGAGGCAATAGCGCATGTTGAAGTCCTGCGCCATGCGGACCAGCGTATCGTAAATAGCCGTGTCGCCATGAGGATGGTAGTTCCCCATGATCTCGCCGACGATCTTGGCGGACTTGCGGTAGGCCCGGTTGTGGACCAGGCCCATCTCGTGCATGCCGTAGAGGATCCGGCGGTGGACCGGCTTCAGCCCGTCGCGGACGTCCGGCAGCGCGCGCCCCACGATCACGCTCATCGCGTAATCGAGGTAGGACGAGCGCATCTCGTCCTCGATGGCGATCTGGGTTAACCGTTCATCTACCGGCATGCATGCCTCCTAAATTGCGGGGCCTGCCACCGGTTTCCCCCGCCGTGCTCCGAAAAGCTGCGCGCGGCGGTGGGCCCCCGACCGGCGTCACCCGCTTTACACATCCAGGTTGCGAACTTCCAACGCGTGCTGCTGGATGAAATTGCGCCGTGGCGCGACCTCGTCGCCCATGAGGACGGAGAAGATGTCCTCGACGCCGGCGACGTCCTCGAGCTTGACCTGCAGCAGCATGCGCGTCTCCGGGTTCATCGTGGTCTCCCAGAGCTGTTCGGGATTCATTTCGCCGAGACCCTTGTAGCGCTGGAGGCTGCTCCCTTTTTTGCCGATCTCCAGGATCGAGCGGACCAGCTCGCCCGTGCTGGCGTATTCCGTCTCGTCGTCCCCGGCCTTGACCTTGTAGGGCGGCCTTCCCAGTCCGATCGCGATGGGCGCCAGCCGCTGCAGCTCGCGGAAGTCGGCGGAGCCGACCAGGTCGTGCGTGAGCTCCAGGCTGTGGGCGCGCCCGTTCGTCTGCGCCCGGCACGCGACCTTGTTGGACTCATGTTCCTCGTCCGGGACGATCTCCAGGTCCACGTTGGCCTTGGGATAGAGGGTCGCCAGGGTCTTCTTGACGCTGGCGATGACCTTCTTGAGCGCCGCCTGGTTCTTGAGGAGGTCCCGGTCGAGGCCCGGCTCCTCGACGAAGGCGCGCAGGATCCCGGCCTCGTGCTGCTTGCGGCCGAACCGTGCGAGCAGGCCTTCGTACGCAATGAGCTTCTTGAGCACGGGCAGCAGGCGGCGGCCGGTCACGTAGGCCTGCCCGCTCTCGAGATAGACTTCGACGGACTCGACGGCCAGATCGGCCAGGTATTCGTTGAGCGCGTTCTCGTCCTTGAGGTATTTCTCCGTCTTGCCCTTCTTGACCTTGAAGAGCGGCGGTTGGGCGATGTAGATGTAGCCGCGCTCGATGAGCTCATGCATCTGGCGGTAGAGGAACGTGAGCAGCAACGTCCGGATGTGGCTGCCGTCCACGTCCGCGTCGGTCATCAGGATGATCTTGTGATAGCGGGCGCGTTCGATGTCGAAGTCGTCCTTGCTCTTCTCCCCTTCCTCGCGCGGCCGGCCGATGCCGGTTCCGAGCGCCAGAATCAGCACGCGGATCTCCTCGCTGGCGAGCATCTTGTCGAAGCGGGCCCGCTCCACGTTGAGGATCTTGCCCTTGAGCGGCAGGATCGCCTGGAACTTCCGGTCGCGCCCCTGCTTGGCGGAGCCGCCGGCCGAGTCGCCCTCCACGATGAACAGTTCGCTGTGGGCCGGGTCGCGCTCCGAGCAGTCGGCCAGCTTGCCGGGCAGCGAGCCGCCTTCCAGCGCGCTCTTGCGGCGAATCAGTTCCTTGGCCTTGCGGGCCGCATCGCGCGCCCGCGCCGCGTCTATGGCCTTCCCGATGATCTTGCGGGCGATGGGCGGGTTTTCCTCGAAGTAGGCGCCGAGGGCCTCGTTGACGGCCGTTTCCACGATGCCCTTGACCTCGCTGTTGCCCAGCTTGGCCTTGGTCTGGCCTTCGAACTGCGGGTTCCGCAGCTTCACGCTGATGACGGCCGTGAGGCCTTCCCGCACATCGTCGCCGGTGAGCGACTCCGTCTCCTTCTTCAACAGATCGTTCGCGTTGGCGTAGTTGTTGATCGTGCGGGTCAGCGCCGCCTTCAAGCCGACGAGGTGGGTGCCGCCCTCGCGCGTGTTGATGTTGTTGGCGAAGGAGAACATGTTCTCGGCGTAGCCGTCGTTGTACTGGAGCGCCAACTCCAGGATCATGTCGCTCTTTTCCACGCTGACGTAGATGGGCTTGTGAAGCGGCGTCTTGGCCTCGTTCAGGTGCTCGACGAACGAGACGATCCCGCCCTTGTAGCGGAAGACCTGCTCCTTCTCCTTCTGTTCGTCCTTGAGCGAGATCTCCAGGCCCTTGTTCAGGAAGGCCAGCTCGCGGAGGCGTTGGGCCAGGATGTCGAAGCTGAAGTCCGTCGCTTCAAAGATCTGGCTGTCCGGCTTAAAAGTGATCTTCGTGCCGCGCCGCTTGGTTTTGCCGGTGACTTTCAGGGGAGCCGTGGGCTTGCCGCGCTCGTACCGCTGTTCGAAGACCTGGCCGTCCTGCCAGATCTCCATCTCCAGCCACTCCGAGAGCGCATTCACCACCGAGATGCCGACGCCGTGGAGGCCGCCCGAGACCGTATAGGCGCCCTGCTCGAACTTTCCGCCGGCGTGGAGCATGGTCAGGGCGACCTCGGCTGCCGACTTCTTCTGGATCGTGTGCGTGCCGGTCGGGATGCCCCGGCCGTTGTCCACCACCGTGACGCTGCCGTCGATATGGATCGTGGCCTCAATTGTTTCACCGAAGCCCGCCATGTGCTCGTCAACGCTGTTGTCCACCACTTCGTAGACCAGGTGGTGCAACCCGTCCGGGCCGGTGCTCCCGATATACATGGCCGGACGCTTCCGGACGGCGTCGAGGCCTTCCAGCACTTTGATCTGGTCGGCATCGTACGAGTCGCGCGGCCCGTTCCCGGTCTTGGTTTCGTCTGTGGCCATAGGCCTCCTCTTGCTTCTTCGAGTCCTAGATCTTCATCGGCATGACGACACAGAGAAATCCAGGATCCCCGTCCGATTTCAACACGCAGGGGCTCAGGGGGCTGCTGATCTCCAGGTTGACCGAGTCGCCGTCCATCACCGCCAGCGCATCGAGGAGGTACCGGGCGTTGAAGCCGGTCGTCAGGCTCTCGCCGCGGTACTGCGCGGGCAGATCCTCGGTGGCTTCCCCGACGTCGGGGCTGCTGGTATGCAGCGTGATCGAACCGTTCTGGAGGATCACCTTGACGGCGTTCGTCTTGTCCTTCGACAGCACGGCGACGCGCCGCAGCGCGCTTTCCAGCGCGGTCCGCTCGATCGCGGCCTTCTTGGCGCTCTCCTTGGGAATGACCTGCTGGTAGTTGGGGTACGTTCCCTCCATGACCCGCGACGTCAGGAACAGCCCGCTCTTCTGGAAGGTGACGAGGTTCTTCGTGAAGCCCAGCAGCGGCTCGCCCTCCTCCTCCTCCAGCAAACGCCGCATCTCCTGTGCCGCCTTGCGCGGGATGATGGCCTTGATGTCCTTGGGCAGGTCCGTGCCGGCGCTCTGGGTCAGGTCGCTTTCGGCGACCGCCAGCCGGTGCCCGTCGGTGCCGACCAGCTTCATGGTGACTTTCTTCTCCGAGGAATGCAGCGTGATCAGGAGACCGTTGAGGATGTACCGCGCGTCGTTGTCACCGACCGCGAAGAGAGTCTTGCGGATGAGGGACGCGAACCCGCTCCCGGGAACGGCGACCCGCCCTTCCCGCTCGATCGTGGGCAGCGCGGGAAACTCCGACGCCGCCATCCCGACGATCTTGAACTGGCTGCGGCCGGCCTGGATCTGTACCCAGTTGTTCTCCTGTGTCGTGAGGGTGATCTCGCCGTCCGCCACTTCTTTCAACAGCTCGTAGAGCTTGCGGGCAGAGAGCGAGACGCTGCCGGCCTGCTGGACATCGGCTTTGTAATGGCCCCGGACCCCGATTTCGAGGTCCGTCGCCACCAGCTCGATCCCGTCCTGCTTCGTCTCCAGCAGGATGTTGGAGAGGATCGGCATGGTATTGCGCTTCTCCACAATTCCCTGGACGCGTTGAAGCCCGGTCAACAACTCGTCCCTGGCAATCCTGATCTTCATCGCCCCCTCCTTCTGGCCTAGGTGCCAGTGATCTGGCGCTTCAGTTCCTCGAGCGTTCCGAGCAGGCCGGGATCGCTCTGCTTGGCCTTCTCGATCTGTTTGCACGCGTGCATGACGGTGGTGTGGTCCTTGCCTCCGAAATGCCGTGCGATCTCCGGATAGGACTGCTGCGTGATCTCCCGGCACAGGAACATGGCGATCTGCCGCGGGTAGACCAATACCCTGGTTCGCCGCTTCGACTTCATCTCTGAAATCTTGATGTGAAATTTCTCGGCCACGACCTCCTGCACGGCATCCAGCGTGATCACGCGCTTTCTCTCGTTGATCAGTTCTTTGAGGACGCTTTGCGCCATCTCGAGCGTGATGGTCTGCCCCGTCAATTGCGCGTAGGCGCCCAGTCTGACCAGCGAACCCTCCAGCTCCCGGATGTTCGCCTTGATGTTGGTCGCCACAAAGAGCGCAACATCGTTCGGCATCGCGATGCCTTCCCGGTCGGCTTTGTCCTGCAGGATGGCGATCCGCGCCTCCAGCGGGTACGGCTGGATGTCGGCGACCAGGCCCCACTCCAGGCGGGAGCGCAGGCGTTCCTCCATCTCGGGCATGTCTTTCGGGTAACGATCGCTCGACACCACGATCTGCTTGCGGGCTTCATAGAGGCTGTTGAACGTGTGGAAGAACTCTTCCTGGGTCGCCTGCTTGCCGGCGATGAACTGGATGTCGTCCACCAGCAGCATGTCGATGTTGCGGTAACGCCGGCGGACGTCGATCATTTTGTCGTAACGGATGCCGTTGATGACCTCGTTGGTGAACTGCTCGGACGTGACGTACGCGATCCGGAGGTCCGACTGCTCCAGCACGAAGTTGCCGATGGCATGCATCAAATGCGTCTTGCCCAAACCCACGCCGCCGTAGATCAGCAAGGGGTTGTATGCGGTCGCCGGCGATTCGGCGACTTTGAGGCAGGCTGCGCGCACCAGCTGGTT
>SCTG01000047.1 GCA_004298335.1 Nitrospirota bacterium | reverse complement strand
CGCCGGCGACGCGAACGGCGACAGTTCCGTGGACCTGAACGACGCCAACCTGATGATCGCGGCGCTTCTGGCCGGAGGCTGTTCGCCCTCGCCCGCCTGTCTTGCCCAATACGATCTCAACGGCGATGGGCTGCTGGACGCCGGGGATATCCGGATTCTGATTCGCCTCCTGACGGGATGGTAAGACTCGCCGATTAAAATGATCGTCCGCGACACGAACGAGCTGGAGCGGCAGTACATACGCGAGGTGATTGAGAGATACGTACACCTGAGCCGATTGTTCCCGCCGCCAGTTGTGAATTTCGGTCGAGCCACCTTAGCCCGGCAGCTCGATTCCATGCCCGATTTGATGGCCTGGAGAGGGCTGCTCAAAGGGATCCGAGATGGCTCGGAAACGCGCTATGCGCTAGCCTGCATTTCTCACCGGCCCTATAGAAAAGGGTCGTCTTCTCTGGCATAAGTGCGTTTGTTCAGAAGTACTTGTGCCAAGTAAGGAGACGACCCGGATGACGACAGAGTGTAACCAGACGACGTTTGAATTCCACCCCCTCGGCAGACGCGAAGTCGTGGGGCGGTTTGACGGCGGGACGATCAGTTCCGACGGTGGCGGGGTCCTGCTGCGGGAGGTCGAGGTCCGAACGGGGATCCTCCAGCAGTTTGCGGCCTGCTTCACCGATCACCGCGATGCCGATTTGATCGAGCACACGGTCAGTGAACTCGTGGCCCAGCGGGTGTATGCCTTGGCTCTGGGCTACGAAGACCTGCTGGACCACGACGATCTGCGGCATGATCCCCTGCTGGCGGCGCTGGTCGGCAAGGGCGACCCGACCGGTCAGGATCGCCTCCGGGAGCGTGACCGCGGCAAGCCGCTGGCCGGCAAGAGCACGCTGAACCGGCTGGAACTCACCCCGGCCGGGGCGGGCGAGGAGAGCCGTTACAAGAAGATCGTGATGCACACGGATCGCCTGGATGCGTTGTTCGTGAATGTGTTCCTCCAAGCCCATCCAGCGCCGCCGACGCGGATCGTGATCGATGTGGACTCGACTTTCGCGCCTTTGCACGGCCATCAGCTCGGGCGGTTCTTTCACGGCTATTACGACTGCTACTGTTATCTGCCGCTGTACGTCTTCTGCGGCGAGCATTTGCTGGCCGCCAAGCTGTGCGGCCGGCGGACATCGATGGGGCCGCCGGGGCGCTCACCGTGATCCGCCGGATCGTCGAGCGGATTCGGGCGGCCTGGCCGCAGGCGGCGATCCTGCGTCGCGGAGACTCGGGCTTCTGCCGCGAGCCGCTGATGGCCTGGTGCGAGTCGAATGGCGTCGATTACCTGTTTGGGCTGGCCAAGAACGCCCGGTTGTGCCGGATCATCGGGGCCGAGTTGCAGTGGGCCAAACGGGAGCACGAGAAGACGGGGGCGCCGTCGCGCTGCTTCACCGAGTTCACCTATCGCACGAAGAAGAGCTGGTCACGGTCCCGCCGGGTGGTGGCCA
>SCTG01000046.1 GCA_004298335.1 Nitrospirota bacterium | reverse complement strand
CCAAGGAACTGCGCCAACTCTGCGCGAAGGCGAAGCTCATCGTGATACCGGAGTTCAACTACGTCGGCTGGCTGGCGAAGGACGTGGCGGCGGCGATCTACGGCTACTCCAACGCCAAGATCGTGGCCGGCCCGCACGTGTACGGCGGGATGTCCATGCCGGTCGAGATGATCGTGGATGAGGTGATCGGCGGCCTGACCGGGAAGAAGTCCATTGCGGTGCCCGACTCGGCCATCATGGGACGCGACGTCAACCAGGCCGAGGTCGCGCACTTCATGCAGAACATCTGACGGCCGGCCGGATTTTCGGAGAAGGAAGGGGCTGCCCGGGCGACCGGGCGGCCCCTTTGCTTTTCTGGCGCTACTCTTCGATCATCTCTTCGCTGTCGGGCATGCCGCAGGCAATGAACTTGGCGTAGCTGAGGAAGATTGCGCTGCTGTCGCGCATGGCTTTCGCGCCGTGGGTCAGGCGCTCCAGCTTCGTGGGATCGGCGGCTTCAGACTCCCGCATGGTCAGGACCTGTTGCTCCAGGAGTACGTTGAACTCGTACATGGCCCGCTCGATGTTCATGTAGGCTTCTTTGATCGGGGTGGTCATCGGGCGCTCCTCATGGGTTACAATGGCAGGGTGATTGACCTTACACCACCGTCTCGGCGCGGGTCAACTTGAGGTCCTGATGGGCGCGCTTGCACTTCCTGCGGACCTGCTGGCGGCGCTTCGGGAACGGGGCGGGAGCCCAGACCGCGGCGTCGTCGAAGGCGTCCGGCGGCTCTCGGAGCTGTTCACGACCGGACGGGACGGGCGCTTTGCGGAGTACCTCGCTGATCGGTCCCTACGTCGCGCCTACCTGCTGTACTTTTTTCCGGTCAACTACGCCAAGGTCGCCGGCCTCCTCCGGGAGATGCCGGCGTTGCCCGCGCGCCCCTTGCGGATTCTGGATGTGGGCAGCGGGCCGGGGACGGCCTCGCTGGCGGCCCTCGAGCACTTGATGCGACTCGGCCAGGCCGGCCACCACGGCTCGGAAGTGATCGCCGCGGATCGCAGCCGGCAGGCCCTGCAGGAGGCGGAAGCGCTCTGGGCCTCGATGACGAAGGGCCGTCCGGACGAGTCTCCATGGGCGCTTCGCATGGTGTGTGCCGATGCCGAACGCGCCGATGCGCGGGCTCCATGGCACGAAGGGCCGTTCGATCTCATCATTCTGGCCAACAGCCTGAACGAACTTTTTTGCGCGGCCGCGGACCCCGTCGCCGACCGGGCGAAGTTCCTTGAGGCCCTGCTCAAGGGTTTGGCGCCGGACGGCACGCTGATGATCATCGAGCCCGCGCTCCGCGGGACGACGCGCGCGCTGCACCATGTCCGAGACCGGCTTGTGGCCGGGGGGCTGGCGACGGTCTACAGCCCGTGCCTTCACGAAAAGCCCTGCCCCGCACTCGTGCGTGAGGACGACTGGTGCCACGAGGAACGGCCCTGGACGCCTCCGGCGGTGGTCCGGGAGATCGACCGTGCCGTGGGGTTTATCAAGGACGCGCTGAAGTTTTCGTATCTGCTGTTGCGCAAGGACGGCCTGACGGTTGCGGAACGGAGCCCTCGGGTCTATCGGGTCGTGAGCGAGGTGATGGTCATGAAGGGAGACCGCCGGGCCTGGCTGTGCAACGAGACCGGACGCCCGCTGGTCGGGCGGCTGGAGAAGGCCCGTTCGGACGCGAACGCGGCGTTCGACCGGTGGCATCGGGGCGCGATCGTCCGGGTCGATCAGATCGAGGGGCGCAGCACCGTCAGCCGGATCGGCGCCTCGGCCGGGGTGGAACTCATCCGCTCCATCATAGTGGAAGGGGGCCCCGCTGGAAGCGCCCCTCCCACACCCACCGACGCTTACTCGTAGGCTTCCAGGGAGGATTTTTCGGAGAAGGGATTCCGGCACGCGTTGCACGTGACGAAATACAGCGCGTTGCGGACCGACGGCTGGACCCAGAAGTCCAGGCGGCCGCCGCTCTTTTCACAGGCCGGGCACCGCATGCCTTTAAGCCAGTACGACACATCCGGCTGGCTGCGCATGTAGCTGACCATGTCCATGTGGATCGGCATGCTGTAGCGGCAGCCTTTGCAAAACGCCTTGTATTCGCCGTCCGTGATGCGGGAATCGCGGGGGATCGTGAAGCCGGCGCTGGCCTTGCAGACCGGGCAGGCCAGGTCGGCCAACCGTTTCTCGGTATCGTCGAAGTCCATCGTTCGTCTCTCCGTGCGCCCTCACTGTAACGGATTGGACAGCCGTCCGCAATCCGTAGAGCGGCTCCTGTCGGCCGCTCTTGTTACTCCGCCGGACCCTTGGCTATAATCACCCACCTATGCATCCGATCAACGAGTTTCTGGCCGTCGGGAACGCCCAGGATGCGGCCAAGCCGGCCCAGTTCATCACGGTCGTCCTCAACGTGGCGGCCGAAAATGAGGTCGCGCCGCCGGCCGGCCGGGCCTACACCTGGATTCCCTTCAAGGAATTCGCCGAGGCCGATCCCGTCCAGCTGGATGAAGCGGTGGAATGGCTGGAACAACGTGAGAAGGGCAACCGCCTCATCGTCTGCTGCCGGGCGGGGATGGGGCGGTCCGTCTCGGTGGCGATTGCCTACCTCTGCCTGGTCAAAGCCATGCTCTATGAGGAGGCCGTCAAGCTGGTTTCCGCACGCCGCCCCGGCGCGACCCCCTTGCCTAACCTGGAGGCCACGATTTGCTTCGTCAAGACGCTGCGGGACAAGCGCAACGGCAAGACGTGACATGCCCGAATTGCCCGAGGCAGAGACGGTCGCGCGCCGGCTGCGGGAACACCTCATCGGCGCGACCGTCACGGATTGCCTGGTCGGGCGGGACGACATTGTCCGCGAAGGGCTGTCCACGCTGGCCTGGTACCTGGGCGCGCGCCTGGCGTCGGCCGGCCGCCTCGGGAAGAGCGTCGTCCTCGAATGCGAGAAGGCCGGCGACCGGCGGTTCCTGGTGTTTGAACTGGGCATGACGGGACTGTTGTTCTTCACCCTGCTGCATCCGTCCTACCGCAAGCATACGCATCTCACCCTCTCGCTGACCGGCTCCATCCCGGCCCTGTATTACTGGAACCCCAGGCGGTTCGGGCGGGTGTATTTGCTGGATCGGTCCGGGCTCGAACGGTTTCGCGCCCGGCGCTTCGGCTGCGATCCGCTGACCGTGCGTTGGGAGGAGTTTCGCGCGCTCGTGGGAAAGCGGCGAGGGCGCCTGAAGGCTCTGCTCATGCACCAGCAGGTCATTGCCGGGATCGGCAACATCTACGCCAACGAGATCCTGTATCGCGCCCGTCTCCATCCCTACCGGACGGCGAGCCGGCTTCAGGCTCCGGCGGTCAGGCGGCTCTACGACAGCATGCGTGTCGTGCTTCGGGAGGCGATTGCGGCCGGCGGCTCCAGCGTGCGTGATTTTCTCGCGCCCGACGGGACGAAAGGAGAGTACCGGAAGCGGCACCGGGTCTATGACAAGGCCGGGTTGCCGTGCCCCTCCGGCTGCGGCCGGACGATCCGTCGGTTGAAAGGGGAGCGCAGTTCATTCTACTGCCCTGCCTGCCAGCGAAAATAAGCCCGCATTTTCTCCTTGACTGTGCCAACCGATCTTCCGTAGACTCAGCCGTTATCCATTTATATATCAGCCACTTATGAGCATTTTGCGGCGGCTCATCAGGTAGGCCTTTTGGTTGCCTGAGGTAGGCCCTTTGACTGATTGAGTTCATCGGCTGATTTCGCTACACTGCCGGCCTCTCGATGCGAGAGACTCACCCTAGGAGACATCCGTAATGGCAAAGGTACTCGAAGGCCCCGGGATGGGGCTGATGAAGAAGTGGGGCATTCTCGTTCCCAACTACGCCGTTGTCGTCTCGGTTGATGAACTCACAAAGCTTGGTGAAGCCAACGAGTGGCTGAAGAAATCCAAGCTGGTCGTGAAGGCGCACGAGGCGATGGGGTCGCGGTTCAAACTGGGTCTGGTCAAAGTGGACCTGGACTTCAAGGGTGCCCAGGCGGCCGCCAAGGAGATGTTAGGCCGCCAGGTAGGGAGCATCACCGTCTCGCAGGTGATCGTGTCGGAAATGGTGCCTCACAAGGACGAGTACTATGCGGCGGTCAAATCCACCCGGGACGGCGCCGAGGTGCTGGTGGCCAACTGCGGCGGCATCGAAGTTGAATCGAATTGGGATCGCGTCAAAAAGTTGAGCCTCGAGGCAGGCGACGCGCCTTCGCAACAGGCGCTGGAGAAGCTCGCGAAGGAGGCCGGGTTCTCCGGCGAGGTCGCCAAGAAGATGGCGGCGTTCGCCGGCAAGCTGTTCGCGTGCTTCGACAGCGAAGACGCGCAGTATCTGGAAGTAAACCCGGTCGTGGCCCGGCAGAGCGACGGCGAGCTGATCGCCCTGGATGCCGTGACCCTGCTGGACGGCGATGCCAAGTTCCGGCATCCCGACTGGAACTTCCCGTTCGCGGCGGAGTTCGGGCGGGCCTACACGAAACATGAAATGGAAGTCATGGCGGTGGATTCCAAGATCAAGGGCTCGGTGAAGTTCATCGAGATTCCCGGCGGCGACACGGCGATGCTCCCGGCCGGCGGCGGGGCCAGCGTGTATTACTCGGACGCGGTGGTGGCCCGCGGCGGCAAGTTGGCGAACTACGCCGAGTACTCCGGCGATCCGCCCGATTGGGCTGTGGAAGTGCTGACCGAGAAGGTCTGCTCGCTCCCCGGCATCAAGAACATCATTGTCGGCGGCGCGATCGCCAACTTCACCGACGTGAAGAAGACCTTCGGCGGCATCATCGCGGGCTTCCGCAAGGCCAAGGCCGACGGCAAGCTCAAGAGCGTCAAGATCTGGGTGCGCCGCGGCGGGCCTCGCGAGAAAGAGGGCCTCGAAGCGATGAAGGCCCTGCGCGAGGAAGGGTTCGACATCCACGTCTACGACCGCCATACGCCGCTTACCGACATCGTCGACATGGCGCTCCAGAAGAAATAATCACCCAGTCGGCCGAGAGGGGATCCCGAAGAATGAGCATTCTGGCGAATAAGGACACATGGGTCGTCATCCAGGGCGGCGCGGCCGGGTTGAACGCCGCGCGGCGCATGGCGGAATTCTGCTACATGATCAAGCGCCCGCTGAACGTGGAGGCCTTCGTCTATCCGCCGGACGCCGGCAAGACGAACGAGGTCTCCTACGGGAACGGCCTGCTGACGATCCCGGTGTACAAGAGCGTGGCGGACGCCACCGCGCACCATCCGCAGATCAACACCAGCCTCGTCTACATCGGCGCCGACCGGGCCTCCGCGGCCGGCATGGAGGCGCTGAACGATCCCAAGATCCATGCCGTGTCCATGATTACCGAGGGCGTGCCGGAGAAGGATGCCAAGCTCCTGGGGCGGCATGCCCGGAAGCTGGGCAAGGTCTTTAACGGCCCCTCATCCATCGGCGTGATTTCGGCCGGCGAGTGCCGGCTCGGCGTGATCGGCGGCGCCTTCGACAATCTGGTGTCCTGCAAGCTGTATCGGCCGGGCTCGTTTGGGGTGATCACGAAATCCGGCGGCCTCTCGAACGAGATCATCTGGATCTGCTCGCAGTTCGCGGACGGCATCACGACGGCGATCGGCATCGGCGGTGACGCCTATCCCGGCACCGACTACGTGAGCTATCTGGAGATGTTCGAGAAGGACCCGCAGACCAAGGCGGTCGTGATCGTCGGCGAGATGGGCGGCGATCTGGAGGAGCGCGCCGCCGAGTGGTACGGCGCCAAGAAGCGGCGGATCAAGCTGCTGGCCGTGGTGTCCGGGTTTTGCCAGGAAAGCCTGCCGAAGGGGATGAAGTTCGGGCACGCCGGCGCCAAGGAAGGCATGAAGGGCGAAGGTTCGGCGCGCTCCAAAGCCGACGCGTTCAAGAAAGCGGGCGCGACCGTGCCGGATACCTTTGGCGGGCTGGGGCCCGCCATCAAGGCGGCTTACGAGGACCTGGTTCAGAGCGGCCAGGTGAAGCCGATTCCGGATCTCAGTCCCGCCGACGTACCGAAGCTGCCCAGGACCGTTGATGAGGCGATGAAGTCGGGCGATGTGGTGGTGGCGCCGCTCATCAAGACCACGATCAGCGACGACCGCGGCGACGAGCCCTGCTATGACGGCTATCCCGCCTCCGAGCTGATCAACAAGGGCTACGAGATTCCGCACGTGATCGGGTTGCTCTGGGACAAGCGGTTGATCTCAAAGCAGGAGGCCGAGATCATCAAGCGCATCATGATGCTGTCGGCGGACCACGGCCCCTGCGTGAGCGGCGCGCTGGGGACGATCATCGCGGCCTGCGCGGGCATCGGGATGTCCCAGTCGGTGGCCGCCGGCCTGATCATGATCGGACCGCGCTTCGGCGGCGCCGTGACCGACGCCGGACGCTACTTTAAATACGCCATCGACCACAAGCTGTCGGTGGACGACTTCCTCACGTACATGAAAAAGAACGTCGGCCCGGTGCCCGGCATCGGCCATCGCGTCAAGAGCCTGCGCAACCCCGACAAGCGGGTGAAGGAGCTCGTCGGATATGTAAAGAGTCTCGGGATCAAGACCCCGCACCTGGACTTCGCGCTGGCGGTCGAACAGGTGACCGCGGCGAAGAAAGACAATTTGATTCTGAATGTGGACGGGACGATGGCGGCAGTGCTGGTGGACCTCGGCTTCCCCGTGGACAGCCTGAACGGCTTCTTCATCCTGTCGCGCACGATCGGACTGATCGGGCACTGGGTGGACCAGAAGCGCCAGGAAAGCCGGCTCATTCGATTGTTCGACTATCTTGTGAATTACGCCGCGCCCAAAAAGCGGGAAGTCCCGCCGTTAAAATAAGCGAATAAAGGAAGAAGGGAAAGCCCGATGTCTATAGATCTCGTCAAAAAACTCTATACCGCGATGCCTGCGGCAGTGGAGAAGGCCCGTAAGAAGTTCGGCCGGGCCCTGACCCTGACCGAGAAGATACTGGTGTCGCACGCCGATAATTTCGAGACGCAAGTCTGGGAGCGCGGCAAGGCCATGCTGGCGCTGCGTCCCGACCGCGTGGCCATGCAGGATGCCACGGCCCAGATGGCCATGCTGCAGTTCATGCAGGCCGGCAAGAAGCGCGTGGCCGTGCCGAGCACGATCCACTGCGACCATCTCATCCGCGCCGAGAGCGGCTCTGCGAAGGACCTGTCCCGCGCCATCGATGAGAACAAGGAGGTCTACAACTTCCTGGCGTCCGCGGCCAAGAAATACGGGATCGGGTTCTGGAAGCCCGGCGCCGGCATCATCCATCAGGTGGTGCTGGAGAACTACGCGTTTCCCGGAGGCCTGATCATCGGGACCGACTCCCACACGCCGAACGGCGGCGGGCTCGGCATGCTGGCGATCGGGGTCGGCGGGGCTGACGCGGGCGAAGTCATGGCCGGCCTGCCGTGGGAAGTGCTGCATCCGAAATTGATCGGCGTGCGCCTGACCGGCAAGCTACAGGGCTGGGCCTCGCCCAAAGACGTGATCCTCTACGTCTGCGGCCTGCTGACCGTGAAGGGCGGGACCAACAAGATCGTGGAGTACTTCGGCCCCGGCGCCGAGACCATCAGCGCCACCGGCAAGGGCACGATCACGAACATGGGAGCCGAACTGGGCGCCACGACCTCGGTCTTCCACTTCGATCAGAAGATGGTGGCCTACCTGAACCTGACGGACCGCGCGGACATCGCCAAACTGGCCGAGGCGAACCGCGGCCTGCTGACGGCCGATCCCGAGGTGCTGAAATCGCCGGAGAAGCATTTCGATCAGGTCGTCGAGATCGATCTCGCCAAGCTCGAGCCGCATGTCGTGGGCCCGCATACGCCGGACCTGGCCCGGCCCATCTCCAAGATGGCGGCCGAGGCCAAAGAGAAGGGCTATCCGGTCCAGCTCAAGGCCGCCCTCATCGGGAGCTGCACGAATTCCTCCTATGAGGACATCGGACGCGCGGCGCACATCGCGCGCCAGGGGCTGAAGGCCGGGCTCAAGGCCAAGGCCGCGTTCCTCGTGACGCCGGGCTCGGAGCGGATCTTCCATACGATGAAGCGGGAAGGGTTCATGCAGACCTTCGAGGAGATGGGCGGCACCGTGCTGGCCAACGCCTGCGGCCCCTGCATCGGCCAGTGGAAGCGGGCGGACGCCGTGAAAGGCCGGCCCGATTCGATCATCAGCTCGTACAACCGCAACTTCCCCGGCCGCAACGACGGCCTGAACGAAACGCTGTCGTTTCTTGCCAGCCCGGAAATCGTGACCGCCTACGCCTTCGCCGGCGATTTGACGTTCGATCCGGTGCACGGCACGTTGAAGACCGCGGACGGCAAAGGGCTCAAGTTCGAGCCGCCGCAGGGCGACGAGCTGCCGGCCAAGGGCTTCGCGAAGGGCGAGGAAGGGCTTGTCCTGCCGGCGGAGAACGGCGATGCATTGAAGGTCGAGGTTCCGCCGGACAGCGAACGGCTTCAGTTGCTGCAGCCGTTCCCGCGCTGGAACGGGAAGGACTATGAGAAGCTCCCGCTCCTGATCAAGACCAAGGGCAAAACCACGACCGATCACATCTCGCCCGCCGGGCCCTGGCTCAAGTTCCGCGGCCACCTGGACAAGATCAGCGACAACATGTTTCTGGGCGCCAACAGCGCCTTCTCGTCCGAGCCCGGCAAGGGGACGGACGTGCTGAGCGGCGAGTCCGGCCTGACGATCGCCCAGATCGCCCGGCGCTACAAGGCGAAGGGGATCGGCTCGGTGGTGGTCGGGGACGAGAACTACGGCGAGGGCTCCAGCCGCGAGCACGCCGCCATGTCGCCCCGGTTCCTGGGCGTGCAGGCCATCATCACCAAGAGCTTTGCCCGCATCCACGAGACGAATTTGAAGAAACAGGGGATCTTGGCGTTGACCTTCTCTGACCCGAAGGACTACGAGAAGATCGAGCAGCAGGACCGCATCAGTGTGGCGGGGCTGGCGAATCTGGCTCCGGGCAAGCCGGTGCAGGTGACAATCCATAAATCGGATGGACAAGCGCTCACCATCCGGGCGAACCACAGCATGACGGAACAACAGCTTGCGTGGTTCAAGGCTGGTTCGGCGTTGAATGCGCTGAACTAACAAGATCCCGAAAGAGGAGCGACCATGACGACAAACGCATCCAAAATCATCTATACGAAGGTCGATGAAGCGCCGGCGCTCGCAACCTATTCGTTTCTCCCGATCATCGCGGCCTTCACAAAAGCGGCCGGCGTGGCCGTCGAAATGAGGGACATCTCCCTGGCAGGGCGAATTCTCGCCGCCTTTCCCGAACATCTGACGGCGCAACAAAAACAATCGGACGACCTGGCCGAATTGGGAGCGCTCGCCAAGGCCCCGGAAGCCAATATCATCAAACTACCCAACATCAGCGCCTCGATTCCCCAGCTGCAAGCGGCCATCAAGGAATTGCAGAGTCAGGGCTACAAGGTTCCCGATTATCCCGAGTATCCCAAGACCGACGCCGAGAAGGAGAGCCGGGCACGCTACGACAGGATTAAAGGAAGCGCCGTCAACCCGGTGTTGCGTGAAGGCAACTCGGATCGCCGGGCGCCGCTCTCGGTCAAGCAACACACCAGAAAGCATCCGCACAAAATGGGGGCATGGAGCCCGGATTCCAAGACGCACGTCGCCCATATGAACGGCGGAGATTTCTATTCCAACGAGAAGTCGGTCACGCTTGCCGAGGCCACCGACGCGCGCATCGAGTTTGTGGGTCAGGACGGCAAGACCACGGTGCTCAAACCCACACTCTCTCTTCAGGCCGGCGAAGTCATCGACGCCACCTTCATGAGCCGCCGCGCCTTGCGGGAGTTCCTCGAGGCGCAGATCGAGGATGCCAAGAAGCAGGGCGTGTTGTTTTCGATCCACCTGAAAGCCACCATGATGAAGGTCTCGGACCCCAAGATCTTCGGTCATGCGGTGTCGGTGTTCTTCAAGGACGTGTTCGACAAGCACGCAGCCCTGTTCCAAAAGCTGGGCGTCGATCCCGACAACGGCCTCGGTGACCTCTACGCCAAGCTCAAAACCTTGCCGGACGATCAACGGGCCGCCATTGAAGCCGACCTTCAGGCGGTGTACAAGAAGCGGCCGGCGCTGGCGATGGTCAACTCCGATAAAGGCATCACCAATTTGCACGTCCCCAGCGACGTGATCATCGATGCCTCCATGCCACCGCTCATTCGTGACTCGGGGAAAATGTGGGGTCCGGACGGCAAACTGCAGGACACCAAGGCGGTCATCCCCGACGCCAGTTACGCCCCGGTCTATCACGAGGTCGTCGAATTTTGTAAAAAGCACGGTGCCTTCGATCCGAAAACCATGGGGAGTGTTCCCAACGTGGGTCTCATGGCGCAAGCGGCGGAGGAATACGGATCGCACGACAAGACCTTTAAATCCCCTGGCAACGGCACGATTCGGGTGGTCGCTGCGTCAGGGAAGGCGTTGCTGGAGCACAAGGTTGAAGACGGGGATATCTGGCGGATGTGCCAGGTCAAGGACGCGGCGATTCAGGATTGGGTCAAGCTCGCCGTCAATCGCGCAAAAGCCACGGGAGCACCCGCAATCTTCTGGCTGGACAAAAACCGGGCGCACGACGCGGAGTTGATCAAGAAGGTCAATCACTATTTGCCGAATCATGACACGAAGGGCCTCGACATTCGGATCATGCCTCCGGCGGAGGCGACGCGGTTCTCGCTGGAACGGATTAAAGAGGGGAAAGATACGATTTCGGTGACGGGGAACGTCCTGCGAGACTACCTCACGGACATGTTCCCGATTCTTGAAATCGGGACCAGCGCGAAAATGCTCTCGATCGTCCCGCTGCTGAACGGCGGCGGCCTCTTTGAAACCGGAGCCGGCGGCTCGGCGCCCAAACACGTGCAACAGTTTCAGGAAGAAGGGTATCTCCGCTGGGATTCGCTGGGTGAATTCCTGGCGCTGGCCGCATCCTTGGAGCATCTGAGCAAGGCCTCCGACAATCCCTCTGCGAAGATTCTGGCGGATACGCTCGATCGAGGCACCGCCAAGTTTTTGGAGAGCAACAAGTCGCCGGCCCGCAAGGTGGGCGAGATTGATAATCGCGGGAGCCATTTTTACCTTGCGCTGTATTGGGCGCAAGCCCTGGCCGAGCAGACACAGGATAAGAACCTGCAAGCGCGTTTTTCCAAAGTCGCCAAACAGCTTGCGGACAATGAGACCAAGATTACGGCCGAGTTGCTCGGCGCCCAGGGAAAACCGGTCGATATGGGCGGGTATTACCATCCCGATCAGGCGAAGACGACCAAAGCGATGCGTCCAAGCGCAACCTTGAATGCGATCGTGGACGCGATTGTATAAGAGAGATTCATTGCTTCGCTGGATACATGGTGGTAGATAAGAGCATGGAACTCAAAGGTTTCGACAAGAGCGTCGCCATCGACCAGGAGGAAGTCCTGCGTCCGAAGATGGTGACCGTGGAGATCGCCGGCAAGAAATACGAGGTGCCGGAGGGAATCACGGTCATCAAGGCCCTCTGGTACAGCGGCCAGGAAGTGATCCGCGGCGCCGGGTGTCTCGGCGGCTATTGCGGGGCCTGCGCGACGTACTACCGGACCAAGGACGACCCGAAGGTCAGGACCTGTCTGGCCTGCTCGACGGCCGTCGAGGAGGGGATGTCCTTCACGATGGTCCCGCCGTTCCCAGCCCGCAAGGCCATCTACCGGATGGCCGAGCTGAAGGACCCGAAGCAGGACCTCTTCAATCTCTATCCGGAGGCGCCGCTCTGCCGGAACTGCAACGCCTGCACCGAGGCCTGCCCCCAGGGGATCGACGTGCGGGACGGCGTGTGGCAGGCCGTCTTCGGCGATTTCAAGAAGGTCTCCGAGATGTTCATGGACTGCGTCATGTGCGGCCTCTGCGTGCCGGTCTGCATCGCGGACATCGCGCCGAACCTGGTCGCGCTGTACGCGAGCCGGGCGCAGGGGGCGTTCTTTTCGGAAAAGCCCAAACGCCTGCACGACCGGATCGACGAGATCGCGCAGGGCAAGTACCAGTCGGAGTGGAACCGGGTCCTCGGCATGAACGAGCAGCAGCTCAAGGACGTCTGCGCGGCCATCAAGTAAATGCAGTTGCAAGCCCTCCAGGATTTGGTCCACACGACCCGCGACGCGCGCCGCAAGCAGACGCTGCCGAAGTTTCCCGCCGCCGAGCGCGACCAGCTGATCAAGAAGTACCATCCCGACCATCGTGAAAACGCCTATCGCCTGATCACGTTCGGACCCAACGCCGGCGAAAAGACGGTGCGCGAGTTGGCCGCCCTGCTGGAAGGCGACAGCCCGGTGCCGGCCGAGCTGGACCTGACACCGACCCATTCCACGGACGTGCTGGTCGTCGGCGGCGGCGGCGCGGGCTGCGCGGCCGCCCTGCACGCCCACGCGCAGGGGGTAAAGGTGCTGCTGGCCACGAAGCTGCGCCTGGGCGATTCCAACACCGTCATGGCCCAGGGCGGCATCCAGGTCGCGATCACCGACGAGGACTCGCCCGTCCAGCACTTCCTGGACACGCTCAAGGGCGGCCACATGCAGAACGACCACCAGCTCCTCAAGACGATGGTGGAGGAAGGGCCGTCCATCGCCAAGTGGCTGCTGGAGCTCGGCGTGCTGTTCGACCGCGACGCCGACGGCAACCTCCATGTGAAGAAGGGCGGAGGCAGCTCCAAGCCGAGGCTGCTGACCTGCTCCGACTACACGGGCCTCGAGATCATGCGGGTGCTGAAGGATGAAGTTCTGAACCAGAAGATTCAGCTGTTGGAGTTCAGCGCCGCCGTCGAACTGCTCAGCGACGGCACGGGCGCCTGCACGGGCGCGATCCTGCAGGACCTGGACAACAAGCGCTATTTCGTGGTGGCCGCCAAGACGGTCATCCTGGCGACGGGCGGCATCGGCCGCCTGCACATCCAGGGCTTTCCGACCAGCAACCATTACGGCGCGACCGGCGATGCGTTGCCCATGTCCTACCGCCTCGGCGCCAAGCTGCTGCAGATCGACACGTTCCAGTACCATCCCACCGGCGCGGTCCATCCGGAACAGCTCATTGGCGCGCTGGTCACGGAAGGCATCCGGTCCGAGGGCGGGCATCTGGTGAACGCCCAGGGCGAGCGCTTCGTGAACGAGCTGGACACCCGCGACGTCGTGTCCTCCTCGATCATCCGGGAATGCGAGGAAGGGCGCGGTGTCCGCACCACGACGGGGCGCATCGGCGTCTGGCTGGACACGCCGCTGCTCGACGTGGAGTCGGGCGCGGGCACGCTGGAGAAGCATTTCCCCGCGATGGTCCGCCAGTACAAGCGCTATGGGCTGGACATCACGAAGGACCCGGTGCTGATCTATCCGACGCTCCACTACCAGAACGGCGGTGTGCAGATCGATGTGAACGGCGAGTCCGGCGCGCGCAACCTGTTTGTGGCGGGCGAAGCCTCCGGCGGCCTGCACGGGCGGAACCGCCTGATGGGCAACTCCCTGCTGGACCTGATGGTCTACGGCAAGCGGTCCGGCCGCACCGCCGCCGAGCGTGCCAAGGCCATGAAGCACGGGGCACTGACCCTGGAGCACCTCGCGCGTTTCCGGTCGGAGGCGAAAAAGCACGGCGGCGCGCTCGCGACCCACTCGCCGATGTTGTTCCCCGATTACGTCAGGAAAGAAGGCTGAAGCCTTCCGAAGGGACCCCGCATGAACATCCATGAGTTCCAGGCCAAGCAGTTGTTCGCGCAGTTCGGCGTGCCGGTGCCGAACGGCAAGGAGATCAAGACGCCGCTCGCGGCCGAGAAGTGGGCGGAGAAACTGAACGCCCCGGTATACGTCGTGAAAGCCCAGATCCACGCCGGCGGCCGTGGCAAGGCGGGCGGAGTGAAGATCACGAAGAACCGCGCCGAGGTGCCCGGCCTTGCCAGGGAGCTGCTGGGCAAGACGCTGGTGACGCACCAGACCGGGCCGAAGGGGCGCAAGGTCCGCCGCCTGCTGATCGAGGAGGGCGCCGGCATCGCCAAGGAACTGTACCTGAGCCTCCTGGTAGATCGCGATTCCGGCTGGCCCCTGTTCATTGCGAGCACCGAGGGCGGCATGGAGATCGAAGAGATTGCGGCCCACCAGCCGGAAAAAGTGCTCAGGGAGCCGATCGACCCGGCCGTGGGGTTCCAGGGTTACAACGGACGCAACCTGGCCTTCGGCCTGGGGCTCCCGGGCCTCGAGCCGACGATCATGGGCCCGTTCATCACGATGCTCGGCAACCTCTACCGGCTGTTCATGGAGAAGCACGCGTCGATGGTCGAGATCAACCCGCTGGTGATCACCACCGACAAGCGTCTTGTCGCGCTCGACGGCAAGGTCTCGTTCGACGACAACGCGCTGTTCAAGCACGCGGACGTGCAGGCGATGCGTGATCTGCACGAGGAAGAGCCGCTGGAGATCGAGGCCACCACCAACAATCTCAACTACGTCAAGCTGGACGGCAACATCGGCTGCATGGTGAACGGCGCGGGCCTCGCCATGGCCACGATGGACGTGATCAAGCTCGCGGGCAGCGAACCGGCGAACTTCCTGGACGTGGGCGGCGGCGCGACGAAGGAGACGGTGGCGGCCGGCTTCCGCATCCTGCTCAAGGACCGGAACGTGAAGGGCATCTTCATCAACATCTTCGGCGGGATCGTGCGCTGCGAGCGCATCGCGCACGGGGTGATCGATGCGGCGAAGGAAGTGGATATCAAGCTGCCGGTCGTGGTGCGACTGCAGGGAACCAACGCCGAGGAGGGGCGGAAGCTCCTGCTCGAGTCGGGGCTCAAGGTGGACGTGGCGACGGACCTCTGGGAGGCGGCGCAGAAGATCGTGGCGCTGACGGGCAAGAAGCGCAAGAAGGCGGCTGCGGCGTAACAGGGTATTCGCGAGAGGAGGAAAGGCGATGCAACGGATTCTGACAGGCATGGTAGCAGGGTTGATCGGGCTTGCGTTCAGCACGACAACGTTTGGACAGGCCACGCCGGCGACTCCCGCAACACCTCCCGTGAGCGGCGAGAAGTTGAAGGAGCGGGCTGAAAAACGGGCCGAGAAGATGAAGGAACGGGCGGAGAAGCGTGAAGAGAAAATGAAAGAACGGGTCGAGAAACGCGAAGAGAAGATGAAGGAGATGGAAGCCGAGCGTGTGGAAAAGATGAAAGAACGGGCCGCCGAGCGGGAAAAGAAAATGGAAGAGCGGGCTGAGAAACGGGAAGAGAAGATGAAGGAGCGGGTTGAGAAGCGTGAGGAGAAGATGAAAGAGCGCGCCGCCGAGCGGACCGAGAAGATGAAGGAACGGGCCGCAGAGAAAGCCACGGGCAAATAAGAGGGACTATTGTGAGCATTTTGGTCAATAAAGCGACGCGGGTGGTGGTGCAGGGCATCACGGGCAAGGAAGGATCGTTCCATGCCACGCAGTGCAAGGCGTACGGCACGCAGGTCGTCGCGGGCGTGACGCCGGGCAAGGCGGGGCAGGAGGTCGAGGGCATCCCGGTCTTCAATACGGTCCGCGATGCGGTGAAGAAGACGCAGTGCGACACCTCGTTGATCTTTGTCCCGCCGCCGTTCGCCGCCGACGCGATCCTCGAGGCCGCCGATGCCGGCATCCGGCTGGTCATCTGCATCACGGAGGGGATTCCGGTCAACGACATGGTCAAGGTCAAGCGGGCCCTGCACGGGCGGGACGTCCGGCTGATCGGGCCGAACTGCCCGGGGATCATTACGGCGGACGAGTGCAAGATCGGCATCATGCCGGGTTTCATCCATAAGAAGGGGCGGGTGGGGGTCATCTCCCGCAGCGGGACGCTCACCTACGAAGCGGTGAACCAACTCACGACGCTGGGCCTGGGCGAGACGACCTGCGTCGGGATCGGCGGCGACCCGATCATCGGGACCGGCTACATTGATCTGCTGACGATGTTTGAGAAGGACCCGGAGACGGAGGCGGTGGTCATGATCGGAGAGATCGGCGGCGACGCCGAGGACCGGGCCGCGGCATACATCAAGCGGAACATCCGCAAGCCGGTGATCGGCTTCATCGCGGGCATCACGGCTCCGCCGGGCCGGCGCATGGGCCACGCCGGCGCGATCATCACGGGCGGAAAGGGCACGGCGGTGGAGAAGATGGCGTCTCTGGCGGCCGCCGGCGTTATCGTCGTCCGCAATCCCGCCGAGATCGGCAAGACCGTCCAGGCGGCCCTCAGTCCCCGCTGCACGGTGTAAAAAGTCAGCGCAGGTGGTGCTCCAGCAGCATCGTCATGTGCTGGCGCAGGCGGGCTTCATCCTCAGGACTGATCCGAGAGAACAACACGCCTATTCTCGTCCCGTTCACGGTTCGAACCACCGCCGCGTCGATCTGGATCGGCGGCTCCTGATCGGCCACCTCAAATTGCAGGCACAGGCAGTACCCCTTCGGAACCGGTACTCTGGTCGTGATCGTGCAGCCTCTGATGGAGAGGGCCGAAATGGTCCCCTGAATCGGCTGGGTGTCGTCGTTTGCGAAGGCGGGGCGGAAATACACCTCACAACGAACCGGAATCCGCTCATAGTCCCGTCCGGGCTTATGACTGAACCGCCAGAGCAGGCTCAGGAACCGGTGGGTGCAGAGCTGGCAGCGCAGCGGGCCGATGGCCAGAAAACGCAGCAGCCCTTCAAGCAGCCCCTGACGGGGGGCCTGTTTGACCAGCCACATTCCACATTGCGGGCAATTCGGCATCGCGTTCCAGCCGCACAAATAAATCAACCGCACCTTTAACGGCTGATAGGATATGCCAAATGGGCTCGGAAATCGATAGGGGAGCCGTAGGTCAGCTTGACCAAAAGCCGTTTCCAGCGTATAGTAACCCTGACGTTTGAGCCAGCTGACTATCCTGTCCCTCGCGTTTCCTGACCTCTCCTGACGCGTTCGATTCCCCGGTCTCCGCCGCTCCTGCGCCAAGAGTCTCAGAATGGGCTGATGCTGGTGACGGTGTTGAACCGGGAGATCCACAGATGGACTGTTCACGGTGTCATGGTTTGATGGTGCCGGCCAGGCTCGAGGAGGCGGCGGGCGTCACCAGCGGCGGCTCCTTATCCGGCTGGAAATGCCTGCTTTGCGGCGAGGTCATCGATTCCGTCATCGCGGCCAATCGGAAACATCACCTGGAACCCAAACGGAACCGGGCCCGCCTGCGCAATGGTTGAGAGCATCTGATGGCGCACGAACCTTCCCAGTCGGCTGTGAGCTCCTCGGACTTCGCCACTTTCGCCAAGTGCTTCTGCATCAATCCGGTCTATAACAGTCCGGCCTATGGCGCAGGACACTATAAGAAACGCCGAGGATGGGTGCTGATCGACCTGGCCACAAGGGCGGAGACGAACTTCAAGACGATGCGTGACGCCAAACAGCACCTGATCGGTCTCTATCTGGCAGCCGCTCCCAAGATCATTCCGGCGGCGGGGGTGTAAAGGCCCACCATGGACGAGGCGGAATTGAGCGAGTTGCTGACCGCGCCGGGTTTCTTCCGGTTTCTGGCCGAACAGGCGAAGCTGGATGTCGAGGACATAAAGCGGATCTACCTGCTCGGGAGGCCGTGGGGACTGTGGCCGCCCGACCTGGACATCAGCCATGAAGCGGCCGAAACCGGCGTGGATGTGTTCACGTATCTTGCCGCACTCCAGCCGTTGCTCGACATGGACGCAGAGGAGAAAGAGGCGCAGCTTGCCGCCTACGAGGCCACGCTGACCGGAGGGGAATCTACGCTGTTGAGCCCGGCGGTGCGCGTGCAGGTGGAGAAGGTCGCCGCGTTATCGAGGGAGGACGAAGCGACCATTTGCCGTATCCTCCATGCGCTGTACGCCTATCGTCAGCGTGTCGGCCGGCTGTCCATACAGAAGGTCGGCGAGTCGTCGAAGCACAGGATGGAGCAGGATCAGGCGGCTGCCATCGCCAAGCTCCAGCGTGCCCTTGCCGCGGAGCTCGAGCAGCGCAAGAATCTCCCGTAGGGTTTTAAGAAGCCGCGGGCGCGGGCGTGGGAAGCGGGACCTTCGGCGCAACCGGCGGCGGGACGTCCTTGAGGAGCGATTCCTTCAGTGCTTGAATGGACCGCGTGGCATCTCCCGGGGAGGATCCGAACGGATCCCCCAGGACCTTGATTGCCTGATTGATCGCTTTCGTCATCTTCGCAATTTGCTCATCGGGTGTCATTGGAGTTCTCCTCGTTAAGCTTCCCCGTCCAGGTGGGTATTGTACCACATCCGTTGCAGTGTTATATAATCGGTTCTTCCCACTGGTTTCCCTGCATCCTCAACGTTAGCGAGGAGGAAGTATAGAGATGCGGGTCTCTCCGCGGCGGTTCTATAACTGGCTGCCGACACTCATCATCGTGATGGCCATTCTTGCCGTCAGCATCGGCGCGCTGGCGCTGGCATATGTCAAGAACCGCCTCATCGCAACGACCGGGGAGAGTTTGGCCCTGGCGGCCGCCGATATCGCAGACAAGCTGGATCGGATTCTCTACGAACACTATCGCCATATTCAGGCGATGGCGCATGTCCCGGTCTTTCAAGGCCGCGATCAGGCGGCCATGGCAAGCTATCTTCAGCAACTGAAAAAGGACTACCCGAGATACATGTGGGTAGGCAGTACCGACAAGACGGGCCGCATCGTCGCGTCGACCGATTTGGGCAGCGTCGGCAAGGACTGGAGCGGACGGCGATGGTTTCGGAACGTGCATGACTGGGGTGGCGTTGACGCGCAGGATGCGCAAGTGGTCGAGGAGTCCGGCGGGGTTCCAGTCGTGCTCTTTACGGCCCCTCTGACGGGACCGCAGGGCCAATTCCTGGGTATCGTGACGACGATGGTGGGACTGCCCGTGTTGGAAGACGTGTTCGACTGGACCGTGCGCGCCTTTCAGATACAGCGGGGCGAAGAAGGGCGGTTGGAATGGCAGTTCCTGACTCGCGACGGAGATGTCATTCTCGATTTCCCGCTGCGGCAGGAAGGGAAAGTCAATCTCAGGGAACTCGGGGTGCTGTCGGCGCTGTTCGCCGGCTCCGCCCAGCCGGGCTATGTGGAGGAAGAGCATCGGCGCCGGCATGTGGCGGTCGTGACGGGCTACGCGCAGACTGAGGGGTATGGGATGTTCACAGGCTTGCACTGGGGAGTCCTCGTGCGCATGGACCGCAGTGCCATCCTCGCGCCCATCCAGCGGGTCCTTCTCATCCTTGGCTTGGCGGGGGCGCTCGTGTTCATTCCCATGCTCGGATTCCTGTCGTGGGCGACCCGGCGTGTCAAGTTGGAATGGACGCATACACAGGAACGCGAAGAGTGGCTGTCCACCACGTTGTCGAGCATCGGCGATGCCGTGATCGCCACCGATGAGCGAGGCCGCGTGACCTTTATGAACCCTGTCGCGCAATCCCTGACCGGCTGGCGGCTGGAAGACGCGAAGGGGCGGGCGCTCAACCATGTCTTCGCAATTGTGAATGAAGCGACCCAGCAACCGGCCGAGGATCCCGTGACCAAGGTCATTCGGGAAGGGACGATAGTGGGGTTGGCGAATCATACGGTCTTGATCGCCAAGGACGGCAGCCAAAGACCGATCGATGACAGCGGAGCGCCGATTCGAAATGCGCGGGGAGACGTGATCGGGGTCATTCTGGTCTTCCGTGACATCAGCGAGACCAAGCAGCGCGAGAAAGAGCTGCAGTATACCGAGGAGCAGCTGCGGCAGTCTCAGAAGATGGAAGCCGTGGGCAAGCTGGCGGGCGGGATCGCGCACGACTTCAATAACCTGTTGACGGCGATTACGGGCTACAGCGATTTGTTGTTGGGCCATGTGCCGCCCGACAGTCTCGCGCGGAGGAATGTCGAAGAAATCCGAAAAGCCGCATTGCGGGCCGGCTCGCTGACCCATCAGTTGCTGGCCTTCAGCCGCAGGCAAGTGTTGGCCCCCAAGGTGCTCGATCTCAACGCCGTGGTGACGAACCTGGAACCCCTGCTGCGGCGGCTCATCGGAGAAGACATTGAGCTTTCAAGCGCGCCGAGCCCGATCCTGGGCCGGGTGCTGGCGGACCCGGGCCAGATTGAGCAGATCATTTTGAATTTGGTGGTCAATGCACGGGACGCGATGCCGCGGGGCGGCAGGCTGACGATTGAAACGGCCAATGTCGAGTTGGACGAGGCCTACGCCAGCCAGCATGTGACGGTCCAGCCCGGCCGGTATGTGATGCTCGCCGTCAGCGACACCGGCGTCGGGATGGATGCCGCCACGCAGTTGAGGATTTTCGAGCCGTTCTTCACCACGAAAGAACCGGGCAAGGGCACGGGATTGGGCCTTTCCACCGTGTACGGGATTGTGAAGCAGAGCGGCGGGTATATCTGGGTCTACAGCGAGCCCAGACGCGGCGCGACGTTCAAAATCTATCTGCCGCGAAGCGAAGGGACCCCGGAGGTCCTCGAGCCGGTCGTGGCGCCTGCCAAGGCATTCGTCAGCACGGAGACCATCCTGCTGGTCGAAGACGATGAGGCGGTGCGGGAATTAGTCCGGGGCATCCTGGAAGAGAAGGGGTATGCCGTTTTGGTGGCGTGTCGCAGTGAAGAGGCGTTCAAGCTCAACGGGCAACATGAGGGTCCCATCCATTTGTTGTTGTCGGATGTGGTGATGCCCACGATGAGCGGCCCGGAACTGGCGGAACGCCTGAAGTCCTCGCGTCCCCGCATGAAGGTGCTGTACATGTCGGGCTATACCGATGACGCCGTCGTCCGTCTTGGGGTGCTGACCGAGGGCACGCCGTTTCTCCAGAAACCCTTTACGCCGAACGCCTTGCTGCACAAAGTGCATGAGGTGCTGGGGACGTCCGCGCGGGAGAGGTGGGCCTGAAGTTGAACTTCAGGCCGGGGTGGGCACCTTTTG
>SCTG01000045.1 GCA_004298335.1 Nitrospirota bacterium | reverse complement strand
GCATGAGAGGATTCTGGAGAAACCCGGGAAGCGTGTCAAGGCGGGCATCTACGGAACGGAACGGGCGCACCGGAATCCAATGGTCGAGGAACTGAACATGGGAGGGGCGCCGCCCCGCGTCGCGGTCCTGAGCATGGCCGGGCCGCTCCGCCACGAGCCGCCGCGGACGATCTTGTAACGCCCGGTGGCCGGACCGATCGGATTGCGATCCGGCATCGTCACGTAATAGTCGATCCCACCCCAGTCCTGCACCCACTCCGCCACGTTGCCGGCCATATGTTGCAGACCATAGGGACTGCGCCCCTCCACAAAACTATCCACGGGCGCGAGAGGCAGCAGCGCGTCCTCGATCTGCCGGTTGAATACCGCCAGCCATGGAGACGGCGCCGTTGTCCCCCATGGAAAGAGCCGGCCCGTGGTGCCACGCGCAGCCTTTTCCCATTCCGCTTCGCTGGGCAGGCGCTTGCCCAGCGAGCGGCAATAGTCGTCGGCGTCATACCAGCGCAAATGAAAGGCCGGCCAGGCCGACAGGGTCTCGGCAGGGAGACGCCTCATCACGGCAATCTCGCCTGCAAGCTGCGGATCGATCTGGCGGGAGGCGCGGAGCACCCACGCCACATAGTTGCCCAGGCTGACTTCATCGCGATCAATCTCGTACGCATCCAGCCAGATGCGCCGCTGCGGCTGTTCGGTATCGTCATACGGCCCTTCAAATCCCAGCAAGATCTCGCCCACGTGGGCTGTCCCCATCAAAAACCAACCGGCCGGAATCAGGACCATCGGCGCCGGCGCAGCCAGGCCGGCGATGGTCTCCATACGCGCAGAAAGCGCCCCCGGCGCACCGCTTTGGACGGTCGCGAGACCGACATTCCACGGCAGGGACATCGTGATGACGAAGCACAGCAACGGCACCGCGCATGGTCGCACGCGACATGTCTTCATGACTGGGCCACCACGAGCACCCCTGCCCCTCTGATCGTGCCGGCCTTCAACGCCTGCAGCGCCGCGTTGGCGTCTTCCAGTCTGAACCGCTGGGTGTGTGCCCGAACGGGAATGGCGGCGGCCTCCTGCAGGAGGTCCAGGCCGTCCTGCTTCGTGTTGGCGGTCACGCTGCGGATCACCCGCTCGCCGAACAGATCCTGGTCGTAATCAATCGCCGGGATGGGCGACAGGTGGATGCCCGCGATCGCCAGGGTGCCTCCCCGCCGCAAGGCCCTGAGCGCGGGCGGGACCAGCTCGCCGGCCGGCGCGAACAAGATCGCGCCGTGCAGTTGCTCGGGCGGCGGTTCCGCCGCGCCGCCCACCCAGGCCGCGCCCAGTTCGCGCGCCAGCGTTCGATGCTCCTCCCGCAGCGAACAGACGAACACCTCGCAGCCCCAGTGGCGAGCCACCTGGATTGCGATGTGCGCCGAGGCCCCGAACCCGTAAAGGCCCAGGCGCTGGCCGGGCTTCACCCCGCTGAGCCGGAGGGCGCGATAACCGATGATGCCGGCGCAGAGCAAGGGCGCGACCTCCTCATCGGTGAAGGCGTCGGGGATCGGATAGGCGAACGCCGCCGGCGCCACCACGTATTCAGCATAACCGCCGTCTGTGTGATAGCCGGTAAACTGCGCCAGCAGGCACAAGTTTTCCCGGCGGTCGCGACAGAACTCGCAGTCTCCGCACGTGCTCCGGAGCCAGGCGATGCCGACCCGGTCCCCTTCCTTGAGTGTGCAGACACCCGCGCCCACCCGGTCGACGATGCCGACCACTTCATGCCCGGGCACGACGGGCCTCTTCGCGGGGGGCAGATCGCCCTCGATGATATGCAGGTCGGTGCGGCAGACGCCGCACATCCGCACCCGCACCCGCACCTCGCCGTGGGCAGGTTCCGGGACGGGCACGTCCTCCAACGCCAGGGGATTCCGGCCTGCAGCGGCGGCCTGACTGAGCAGCATGGCTCTCATGAGGAACCAGAAAAAAGGCTAGGGCAAGCGGGGGAGCGTCCTGATCGTCTGCTCCATTTGCTTCTGATCCTTGTATCCGCGCTCGTACTCATTTTGCAGCCGTTGGACGTTGCGTTGCTCCTGAGCGTACTTGGCGGCCATCTCCTCCCAACGCGTGATCATCTCGGATTCGCGGGCGGCGAGGCGGGCCTCTCCTTGCGCCGTCGTGAGCGTCTTGGCGTCAACCTCCGTTGCCACCTGCTGGCGGAATTGCACCAGCTGGTCCAGGTCCGGCAGCGGCGGCTGGATCTCGTTCAGCTTGACGTACAGCAGTTCCCGCGCCTGAGCCCGGGTCAAGTGCCCCGAGGCCACCCTGGACTCGAGCTGGTTCTGGTAGGACCGCACGATGGACATCGCCGCTTCCGATGGAGGCATGGGAGCCGTTGCGCACCCGAGAACCCCCGCCGCCATCAGCCACCCCGCCAGACCGATGCTCTGCAATCTGTTCATGGTGTCCTCCCTACATCCTGCGAAGCCCGCGACATCATACCGAGCGGCGCGAGACACCGCAAGGCGATCCTGAAAGTTTCCGCCTTGACCTCGCTTCGTACCGGGCGTATACAATTATACCGCTATACCGCCCAATCAGAAGGCCAGGGAGATGAACACGATGCGACGGACTGTCCCGGCATGGCGACTCGGCTGTCTCGCATTCGGAGCCGCCCTCATGCTCGCCGCCGTGGTCAACGCGCAGGCCATCCCCGATGGCAAGACCGGCACCCACGACCCCAGCCAGACCCAGCGTGAGCGGACGCCGATCGATCTCAGCACGATCGACAAGCCAAAGCCGGAGGTGGAGATTTTCACGGGGCCCGACCTCGGCGGGACCCCGCCCACGGGCATTGTCATCGTTCCCGAGGAAGCGGCTCCCGCACCGCCCCCCGCCAAGGAGGGAACACCCGCCCCCGAAAAGAAAGACGGGCCGTGAGTTGCGCCTAGGGCCTGCCGCGCAGCCATTCGGAAAACCTCCCCTGCTGGTCGCGCCGGAACGCCAGCCCTAATCGAATCGTTTCCAGTGTCTGGACCAGGGTGCGCTCTGCCGACGCCACCCGATGGGCCGGCTCGTTGAAAAAACCTTCCACCTCGGCCAGCCATTCCGCTTTCCACAGCGCCTTGGCGCCGCCGATGATCCGCTGGGCGCCCACGCTCCCTCCCTTTTTACGGAGCGCCGGCCAGTTGGCTTTAATAAAGGTCCAGGCCTCTCCCTGTGTCGCGGGATTCGAGAGCAGCCCCCGCAGCGGCTTCCAGATGTCCTGCCCTCTGATCGCCTCGCTGAGAATGAGCGCCAGCACCGCGGGCGCGAGGCCCGGCTCGGCAAACTCCCCGAAAGCTGCGAGGTACCGCTCCCGGTCTTCGGGCGTCGCCGCTGCGTGATAGCGTTCCAGGTATCGGTCGTAGCGCGCCTTGTCCCCGACCCGCGCGCAGAACCGAATGACGGCCGAGGCCAGCGTCGGGTCGAGCGAGGCCGGGTCGGCCCAGTAGCGTTCCAGCCGCTCCGTCATATCGTGGACGAGCGACGCAGGCGCCGCCAGGCTGCCCAGGGTCCAGAGCGCCGCCGCGCGCGTCAGCTTGGGCTCGTCCCCCTCCCGCGGACGCGCGTCCCACCCCAGAACGTCGACCAGCGGCCGGTAGAAGTCTTCGAGGAAGCGGGCGAAGTGCGGCCGATCGGACCCGGCCGCCAGCCGCTCACCGAGAACCCCCAAATAGCCGCCCAGACCTTCGATCACGATGCGGGTGTCGTCCCCGCGGAACCGGACGACGAGATCGAGAAACTCGCCGATCGGAAGCACGGCCTTCTGCGCCAGCGCCCACGCATTGTCGAGCAAGCCAAACCGCTCCTCCGGTGAAAGCCGCGCCACGGAAGCGGCCAGCGCGTCACGGAGTCCCTGATCGTAGTGCGTCCGATAGAAGCCCTGCTCGCCCGCGTTGGCATAGACCCAACGGACCGTGCCCTTCGCCGGTAGCGCGATCGTGGCGCGCCGCTCGGTCGCGAGGACACGATGCCGCCTGATGCCTCCGGCATCCTCGAACGCGATTGTCAGCGGAACGGCCCAGGGAGGCCCGGCGTCTTCCGGCGCATTCCGGTCGGCCATGAAGCGGCGCTGCTCGACCGTGATCGTCTGCAAGTCAGGCCCGGCGGCGCCGACGGTCACCAGCGGGAACCCCGGCCTCGCGAACCAGTCCCGGGCGATCGTGGGGACCGGCTGACCGGACGCCGCCTCCAGCGCCGCCCACAGGTCGGAAGCCGGCGCGTTCCCATACTGGTGCGCCCTGATGTACGCCCGGATGCCCCGTCGGAACACGTCGTCGCCCAGGAACTGTTCCAGCATCCGCAACACCGACGCGCCCTTTTCGTACGTCAGGGCATCGAACATCTCCTCGGCTTCAGCCGCCGTCCGGACCTTGGAGCTGATCGGCCGGGTGGAGGTCAGGGCATCCACGCCCAGCGGCACCTGTTTATCCCGCGCAAACTCCACCCAGGACTGCCACTCGGGATGCCAGTCGTCCACGATCTTGCAGGCGAGCCACGTTGCGAACGACTCGTTCAGCCAGAGGTCCTCCCACCAGTCCATCGTGACGAGATTGCCGAACCATTGATGGACGACCTCGTGCGTGATCACGTTCGCCACGGCGCGCAGCGTGTGCGCGGACGCCCGCGCAGGATCCAGCAGCAAGCGGTTCTCGCGGAAAAAAATCGCGCCCCAGTTCTCCATGGCGCCCATCGCGAAGTCGGGGACGCCGACCAGGTCGAGCTTGGCCAGCGGGTAGCGCAGGTCGAAATACGCGTTCAGTCTCGGGAGACAGGCCTGCATCACCTCGTGGGCAAAGCCGGTCAGCGCCAGCTGGCCGGGCGTCGTATAGATCGCCGCACGCGCCCCGTCGATGAGAACCTCGCGGGATTCCAGTTTGGCCACGGCGAGGGCGACCAGGTAGGTGGACATCGGCGGCGTCTCGGCAAAGGTAACCGTCTTGCGCTGCACCGCCGGGTCCGTGGACTCCGCCTCGACGTCCATGTTCGAGAGCGCGACGAGGTGGCCGGGCACGACGGCCGTGATCTTGAATGCGGCTTTCATCGCAGGCTCGTCGAAACAGGGAAAGGCGCGGCGGGCGTCGGTGGCCTCGAACTGTGTGAAGGCGTACCGCTCCGTCCCGGCCTTCGCCTCGTACAGGCCCTTCATCTGCTGGTTCAACCGTCCGGAGAACGTCAGCCCGACCATGGCGGGACCGGCCGGAATCTCCCGGGTCAGGGTCAAGGTGACGGTCTCGGAGTCCGGATCCGTGGACACCGCCGCGGGATAATGCACACCGCCGGATTCGACCGTCGCCTCGAGGATCTCCAGTTCCAGCGCGTGCAGGGTGACACGCCGGACCGCTTCCCGAACATGCAGCTGAATCGCGATGGACCCGCAAAACCGTCCCTGCTCCGGCTCCACCGAAAGCGTCACATCGTACCGCTTCGGCGTGACGGCCGCGGGCAATCGCCCGTCAACGAGGTTGGGGGTACCGCTCATGATGAAGGGATTCCTTTTCAGCCGGTCTGCTGTTCGATGTACTCGGGCAGATTCGCTTCATTATCCGCAACGAATGCGGCGGGCGCAAGCGAAGTTTCCCGCGCGAGCCCATTGACTCCATTCCTGCATCTCCGTAGAGTGAACCGTCTATGGTCTGGAAACCGCGCATGGCCGTCCGCGAGATCATCGCGGCCGTGCTCGTCATGCTGGCCCCGGCCGTCTACTGGATTTTTTCGGAAACCTCGCTGGGAGTGCCATACCAGACAGCAGCCGGGCACGCCCTCCTCCTGATCACGCTTCCCGTCGGCCTGGTGCTGATCTGGCTCATCGAACGAAGGCCGCCGACCGGCGAGCGACCGCCGACCTCCGTCTGGGCTCGTCTGCTGCTCGGCGCAGCCGCCGGGCTCCTTCTCGCCACCGCGCTCGCGATCATCAACGGCCGCTCCGCGGGCGACAGCCGGGAATTGTCCGGCACCAGCCTCGGAACGAGCCTGGAATCCGGCGCCGTGGCCGGACACGCCGTGATCCGGCTCGAAGATGGGCGGACGATTCACTTGCTGAACGCCTTCTGCGGAGTCAGCGGCTCGCCGGTCACAGTCACCCATGCCAAAGGCCTGTTGGGGCTCGACCGGCTCTTACGCTGCAACCTGCCGCAGATGCGGCCGCCCCAAGCCGGGCTCCCTGAAACCGAGCCCAAATAGTCTGCCTGCGGGCTGCACAATCCATTATTACACCTGCGGATTTCCACGCATGCGAAAAAGAAGCGTGTCGCCGCGATGGTCGGTTTTTACCAAGAAGTTCACGCGCGTCGCAGAGTATTCCCCTCACGGGCGCTGGTATTTCCCTTGCTTTCCAAACACTAGTATGTTAAATATATTCATGGGCTGGGGCTGGGGGCTGGGATTGTGAAGCCGCAACTCCCCGACGCCGGATATACTGAGGAGGAGGAGGAACCGCCCATGTCATTACATATGCCTCTCTCTCGCCGGGACTTTTGTAAAGGCCTGGGATTGATGGGGGCCACGCTTTTCCTCAGCGGCTGCGAAGGCCTGCCGCGGCTCGCTTTGCCGGAGTTCGGCGAAGCGCCGAACGTTGATCCTGCGGCGCTCACGCCGGAGCAATTTGCGGCCAAAGGCGGCACCGTGGAACTGGCCCGCTCCAATGCCGCCCGCGGCGTCGAAGCACCGAACGAATTCATCCAGCGTTTCCTGCTCCACTCTCCGAGAGTCCACGCAGCGAGCCGGCCAGGCGGCCCGATCGGCTCGGTGCTCTATAACCCGAAGCCGGCGACCATCGCGTCGGCGGTCAAGCTCCAATTGACCAGAGGCAAGGGGGAGCCCGAGCTGCTCCATAACGATTTGGGGACCATGGCGGCCACGCAATATGCCCAGTACGGCGCCAGAACATTCGCGGCGGTCTTCCCCAATTCAGTGTCCATCGTCGGGGATGCCATCCACAGGGACCGGTCGCTCATCCAGCTGGTGCTCACCGGCAATCTGCCGTCGGACAAGATCGTCTGCACGAATCAGGATCTGGAAAGCCTAATCGGACGGCAGCTGACGTTCGCCTCGCAAATGGTTCACGGGATTCCCTGCGGGACCGGGCTGCCCACGATACGCAGCACCACCATCTGGGCCGCGGAACAGGAGTCCCAGCGCATTCCCGAGGGCACCATCAGTCTCGCACTCGCCAGCGCCCTCATCCGGCTGGAGATCACCGGGCACGAAGTGCGCGCAATCACGCCTGCGAATCCCCGCAAACGCCCCGCGGGCTGGCAGGACGTCAGCGAGGCCTATCGCAACTTCGCCGTCGGACAGATGATCGAGGCCGAACAGGCTCTGGCGGACTATGCTCCACGGAACGCCTTCGAGAAAACCGTGGCCGCCGCCGTGCTTGGCGAGACGAAGCCATATCTCGATGACGTCATGAAGCGGCTCGACTGGGGCCACACCTGCGTCAAGACGTACAGCGACCAGAAGCAGGACGGCCGATCGGACCTGCTGATCCAGCCCGTATTGGCTCATAGAGTCGGGGCCCGGAAGCAGCTCTAGCGGGTTAATTCAGGGACGGGTCCGGCGGCATCGTGGCATACAGCGTATAGGTGTCGCCCTGCGCGCGAATGATCGTGGGCCAGACCTGGAGAGGGTCCCGCGCGAATACCACCCCCATCTGAGCCGGCAACACCAGCCACGATCCGGTCGACAGCTCAAACTGCAGCTGTCCCGCCGCCCACCCCGCGTAGCCCATGTAGACGCGGACCAGGCCGTCCCCCTTGTCCCGGGTGAGCACGTCCTCCAGAAACTCCATCTCGCCCCCGAGGCACACGCCGTCAAAAATGGGCCGCGCCTCCGGGACTTCCCGGTCCGTGCGGTGGAGAATCAAGAGGCTGTCCTTCTGCACCGGCCCGCCGAAGTACACAAGGCCCGCTTTCTCGTGGAGTCCGGTCGCCTGCGGCAGCACCTCGGCGATGTGCTGATCCGTCCGACGGTTGACCACCAGTCCGAGCGACCCGCCGGACCCATGCTCGCAGATCAGCACGACGGTCTGCCGGAAATTGGGGTCCGTCAGGTGGGGCGTCGCAACCAGGAACACTCCCCGGGTCACTTTTCGAGGCTTGCCCTGCTCCATAAGTTTCAACTATACCGCAGACCGGCGACTATTTCAGCACCGTTGACGCCGTCGGCCGATGAGGACTATTCTCGTGAATGAAACGCTGCGGGGTGAGCCTATGAACCGATGGCATCTGGCATTGGCGGCAGCCGCCTGGTTGACTCTGAGCCCGCCATGCGGGTCTGCGATCTGGGCGGCCGATGACGGAGTTGAGATCCAGGAGGTGCAGGTCCGCATGCTGGACCACGGGCCCGTCGTCTTGCTGATCGTCGGGGACCGGTTCGTGCCCATCCATGTCGATGTGACCGTCGCCGTCTCCATCGTCCACGCGCTCTCGGGCGGCGCCGCCGCCCGCCCGCTTTCCCACGACCTCATGCGTCTCGTGCTGCTGGAAATGGGCGCGAAGGTCACCCGGGCCGTCATCACGCTGAAGGACAAGACCTACTACGCCGACCTGACGGTCGCGCTCGGCGACCGGACTCTTGTCTTCGACAGCCGCTCGTCCGATGCGATCGCGCTGGCCGTGCTGTTCAAGGCCCCGATCGTCGTGGTGAAGCCCACATGGGAATCCGCCGGCCAGCCCTGGACGGAACCGAAGCGTGAGACCTCATGATCTTCCGTTCCTTCCCGGTTCCGCCCTTGGGGTGCAATTGCTCGATCATCGGCGACCCGGTCACCAAAAAAGCACTCGTGGTGGATCCAGGCGGGGACTCGGAGCGCATCCTGAAGGAAGTGGAGGCGCTGGGGATGACCGTCACCCACATCGTCCACACGCACGCCCACTTCGATCACTTCCTGGCCTCGGGGCAGATGAAACAGGCCACGGGGGCGCCTCTCTGGCTGCACAAAGCCGACCAGATTCTCTGGGACAACCTCGAAATGCAGTGCCGGGTCTTCGGCATTCCGTACACCCCGGCTCCGCCGCCCGACCGGTGGCTCGAAGACGATGAAGAAGTGGCTCTGGGCGAACTCAAGGGCCTCGCCCTGCACACGCCCGGCCACACGCCGGGCTCCATGTGCTTCCACTTTCCGGCGGCCCGGATGGTGGTCGCCGGCGACACGCTGTTTCACGAGAGCATCGGACGGACCGATCTCTGGGGAGGCGATGCCCAGGCCATCGAGCGGTCCATCAAAGACCGGCTCTACACCCTCGATGAAGACACCCGCGTGATCACCGGCCACGGGCCGGAAACCCGCATCGGCCACGAGATCCGGTTCAATCCCTTCGTGCCGGGCTGAAGAAGGGCGTTCGCGAACCGCCCCTACTTGACCTCCACCGTGATGGTTTGCGTCGCCGCCAGCATCTTGTGGTCCTGCGTCGCGGCCGTGACGGTGATTTCGTGCTTGCCCTTGCCCACGCCGCTGAAGGTGCCGCCGAACCCCTTCTGGTATTTCCCGTCGAGATAGACGTGGGCGTGGGCCGCCTTCTCCCCCTTGACCAGGTCGTACTTGAGATCAAAAGTGTCCCCGACCGCCTCGCCGTTCTTCGGCGCTGTGATGGTGACCTTGGAACCGTCGTCATCGGCGGCCAGAACCAGGCCGGCCCCACCCACCAATGCTATCAGTGCTATGAATGCAACGACTGCCAGTTTCTGCATAGCGACCTCCTTTGATTGATACAACGAATTATAACACCAGTGCCACTCTTGTCTCCTTGACCCTACCCCTGCGCCCCGTTATCCTGTAACGCCTATGCCGACCATCGACGCCAAGACACGCCTCTGCGCGCTCATCGGGAACCCGGTGGAACACTCCCTGTCGCCCGCCATCCACAACGCCGCCTTTCAGCACCTGGGGCTCAACTTCGCCTATGTGGCATTCAAGGTGGAAGACGTGGAGGGGGCCCTGCGCGGCATCCGCGCGCTGACCGGCATCCGGGGCGTGAGCGTTACCATCCCGCACAAGATCTCCGTGCTGCCGCACCTGGACGACATCGAGCCCACCGCCCGGAACATCGGCGCCGTCAACACGATCGTGTCGGACCAAGGTCGTCTCACGGGCTACAATACGGACGCGACAGGCGCCCTCGCGGCATTGCGCGCGGCCGGCGCGTCGGTGGACGGCGCCCGCGTGCTGGTGCTGGGGTCCGGCGGCGCGGCGCGCGCCATCGCCTTCGCCCTCTGCATGGACGCCAAGGTGTCGAATTTGACGATCCTGGCCGTCATTGATCAGGAGCGGGACCGGCTCGTGCGGGACCTCCGCGACCGGACCGGCACGTCCGTCTCCGGATTTCAGCTTGGCCCCGACACGTTGGCCCGGCACATCCCCGACGTCCAGACGATGCTGCACTGCACGCCGGTCGGCATGAGTCCGAAGGTCGACGAGACATGCGTCCCCGCTGCGCTCCTGGCCCCTCACCTGACCGTCATGGACATCGTCTACAACCCCCTGGAGACACGGTTGCTGAAAGAGGCGCGCCGGGCCGGCTGCCGCACCGTGCGCGGCCTCGAGATGTTTCTGCATCAGGCCGTCGGACAATTCGAACTCTGGACCCAGCAGCCGGCCCCTGTCGGAGTCATGCGGTCCGTCCTGGAAGGACACTTCACATCATGAACATCGTGTTGATCGGGTATCGCGGAACGGGCAAGAGCAGCGTGGCCAAACTCCTGGCGGAGCGCCTCAAATGGCCGCTCATTTCCACGGACACCGAGATCATCAAGAAGGCCGGCCTTTCCGTCCCCGAGATCATTCAAAAACGCGGATGGGACTACTTCCGGGACGTGGAATCCAAGATCTGCCAGCGCGTGGGCGCCAAGGACCGGACCATCATCGACACCGGCGGGGGCGCCGTGCTCCGCAAGGAGAACGTGGACGCCCTGCGGCAGCGCGGACGCGTGTTCTGGCTCACCGCGGAGGTGGCCACCATCATGGAGCGGATCAAGCACAACAAGGATCGGCCCGCGCTTACCCAGAACAAAGACTACGTCGACGAGGTGGAGGACGTCCTGAAGGAGCGGCTTCCGCTCTACAAGGCCGCCTGCGACCAGATCGTCCCCACCGACGGGCGCACCCTCGAAGAGATCGCGGACGAGGTTCAAGGCAAGATGTAGCGGGTCATTTCGACGCAACGACGCGGAACCGCAGGGTTCCCAGCTGGCTGGCGTCGGTGATCTTCTCTCCGATGTGGATTTTCAGTTTGTATTCGCCGGGCACCCACCCCTCCTTGGGCCGCAGGAATTCGATGAACCCGCTGTCCTGCGACGTCTGCAGGTAGACGCTCTCCTCGTACAGCAGCCGGTCCTCGGCCCGGCCGTCGCCTTTCGCCAGAAACAGCTGGCCGAGGATGTGCGCCGGATTCTCCCTCGGAAGGACATCGAACACCATGTACACGGCTTCCACGTCGGACTTGAACGTGGTGCCGGGGTTGACCGGCTTGTAGCGGTCCGTCTGGAACGCGTCCTTGGATTCTTTGTATCCGTGGGCCAGCACGAGGCTCGTAAAGAAGCCGGCTGGCGGCAGGTCGAGCGTCTGCACGTCGGCGCCCGCCGAGGATTGCGCAACCGCCGCGGGCAGCGCCGGCCCGCCTGCCAGCAAGACCACCCCGCACAGCCCCGCGACTGTTGTCCGCGCCATAACGTGCCAACCAACGGCCATGCGAAATTCTACCAACCGCGCCGGGGCAATGCAATCCGTTCGCCTCCCCCTCATCATTCCGCGAAGGCCGCCCGCTCGGCTCCCGTGAGTTCGCGCCACCGGCCCGGCTGCAGGTCGCCCAGCGTCACGGGGCCGACGGCGATGCGGACGAGACGCAGCGTGGGATGCCCCACCGCGGCGGTCATGCGACGGATCTGGCGGTTCTGCCCCTCGCGCAGGGTGACTTTCAGCCAGGCCGTCGGAACGGACTTGCGGAACCGGATGGGCACCGGACGCGGCGGGAGCGTCGGCGCCTCCGGCAGCAGCTCCACCTCGGCCTGCCTCGTCCGCCGGCCCTGGAGGAGGACGCCCCGGCGCAACGTTTCCAGGGCCGTTTCGTCCGGCACCCGTTCGACCTGGGCCAGGTAGACCTTGGGCAGCTTGTGTCGCGGGTCCGTGATACGATGCGAGAGCGCGCCGTCCGCGGTCAGAATCAGCAGCCCCTCCGTATCGTAGTCCAGCCTGCCCGCCGGATAGACATCGGGGACGGCAATGAACTCCGCCAGCGTGGCATGGCCCTCAGGATCGGTAAAGCACGACAGCACGCCGTAGGGTTTATAAAACGCCAGGGTGCGGGCGGCCGTCACGGGGCCACGGATTTCGACGGGGCCGTCATCCGCATCACGAACACATAGAGCACGCACAGCAGGACGGCAAAGCCGCCGACCATCCACGAGCGCTCGCGGAGCACCTGCACCAGCAGCGTCGGATCGTTGATGAGGTCGGGCTGGTCGCCCAGCAGCTTTCCGCCGAACCAGGCCAGGACCCAGCACCACAGCCCCGAGCCGACGATCGTCATCGCGCTGTACAGGCCGAACGGCATGCGCACGAGGCCCGCCGGGATGCCGATCAGGTGGCGCACGACCGGGACCATGCGCGCAAAAAAGACACCGCCGGCCTCATACCGGGCCAGCCAGCGCTCGGCCCGGAGCAGTTTCTCTTCCGGGCAGAAGACGTATCGTCCGTACCGCACCAGCAGCAGCCGCCCCAGCCACCTCGCAGCCCAATAGGTGGCCGCGGCGCCCAGATAGCTGCCGACCGTCCCCGCCAGCACGACACCCCAGAAGCTATAGCGGCCCTGCGCCGCCCAGTAGGCCGCGGGCGGAATCACGATCTCGCTCGGAATCGGCACGATGGAGCTCTCCATCGCCATCAGGATGATGATGCCGGGATACCCCCAGTCATGGACCCACTGGAACCAGATGACGACCCATTGCTGCATAGCCGGGGGATTCTACCCAGCCTCGCGTCCCAATACCAGCGCCGTCTGCGACCCAGTTGATCGGTGCCCGCGAAGCTCCTATAATCGGGCTTCATCGGGACTACATCCGGTGTGGGAGGAGGCTGCGGATCCATGCGAGTGCGTTTCTGGGGAACACGAGGCTCGATCGCCACGCCGGGGCCGGGCACGAACCACTTCGGCGGCAATACGTCTTGCGTCGAGCTGACCACCGACAAGGGCGATCTCCTGATCTTCGACTGCGGTACGGGCGCGCATCCGCTCGCCGTCGACCTGAAGGCCCGGGGAAAGAAGCCGCTCCACTTGAACATTCTCCTCGGGCACACGCACTGGGACCACATCCAGGGCTTCCCGTTCTTCTCCACCGCCTTCGAAAAGGGCAACTCCGTCGCCATCTACGGCCCGGAAGGCAGCCGGGGCTCGCTGCAGGACGTGCTGGCCGGCCAGATGGAGTTCACGTACTTCCCGATCGAACTCAACCAGCTCCCCGCCGAGATCACCTACCATGACCTGACGGAGGGCATCCACAAGGTCGGCGGCGTGCGCATCGCAACGCAATTCCTCCACCACCCCGCCATGACGCTCGGCTACCGGATCGAAGCCGACGGCGTGGCGGTCGTCTACCTGGTGGACCACGAGCCGTTCTCCGACCAGCTCTGGCGCGCCGACGCCGAGCCCGGCCGCATCGAGTCCATCCTGCACGAGGGAGACCGCCGGCACGCCAAGTTCATGGCCGACGCCGACCTCGTGATCCACGACGCCCAGTACACGCCCGAGGAGTACGTCTCGAAGAAAACCTGGGGGCACAGCACCTACGAATACGTCGTCGAAGCCGCGGCCGCGGCGGGCGTCAAGCGCGTGGCGCTCACCCACCACGATCCCGATCACGACGACCGGTTCGTCGAAGAAATCGAGCGCCGGGCGCGCGCGCTGGTCTCGCAGCGCGGGATCGCGCTCGACGTCTTCTGCGCGTATGAAGGCTGCGCGATCGCCCTCGAGCCGCGGCAGTCTTTGAAGCCGTTCGTCACGCCGGACCCCTTCCAGGCATCCGTCGCGCAGCGCAGCTTCCGCATCCTCGTGGTGGACGACGAGCCGGACATCCGGACCATGGCCGTCCTGGCGCTCAAGCAGGACCAGCACACGGTGCTCGAGGCGGGCAGCGGCCCGGAGGCCCTCCGGATGATCGAGGAGCAGATGCCTGACCTCGTGGTGATGGATTTCAAGATGCCCGGCATGGACGGCATCGAAGTGGTCAAGACCCTGCGCGCAAAGCCCGAAACCATGCGCCTGCCGATCCTGATGCTCACCGCCATGACCGATGAAGCCAGCACCCGGGCCGGCTTCGCAGCGGGCGTGACCGATTATGTGTCCAAGCCCTTTTCGATCCCCCAACTGATCTCCCGTGCCCGCGCCTGCCTGGCCCGCACCGCCATCGGATAGCCGTGGCGTTCAAGCCCGTAATGGCCTGTCTCGATCTGGAAGGCGTCCTCGTCCCCGAAGTCTGGCTGACCCTGGGGGAGAAGACCCGCATTCCGGAGCTGCGCGTCACTACACGGGAAGAACCGAACTACGACCTGCTGATGAAGCGCCGCATCAAGATCCTGGCCGAACACAAGCTGACGCTCCAGGACATCCAGGACGTGATCGCCGCGATGGCGCCGCTGGACGGCGCAAGGGATTTTCTGTCGTGGCTCCGCGCGCGATGCCAGGTGATCATCCTGTCGGACACCTTCGCGCAGTTCGCGGCGCCGCTGATGCGGCAGCTCGACTACCCGACCATCTTCTGCAACACCCTGGAGGTGGAGCCGGACGGCCGGATCGTGGACTACCACCTGCGCCTTCCCGATCAGAAGCGGGCTTCCGTGCTGGCCCTGAAGCAGCTCAACTTTCGCGTGGTCGCCGCGGGCGACTCCTATAACGACACATCCATGCTGACGGCCGCCGACGCCGGCATCTTCTTCCGGCCGCCGGCCACGATCACCAAAGAGTTCCCGCAGTTCCCGGTGACCCAGACCTACGCGGAGCTGCAAGCCGCCTTTCGCCAAGCCGCCGGCCTCCCGACCTGACATCGGAGCGCCCGCGTGACAGAAGGAGCACCGCCATGTCGCTGAACAATATCCCAGTCGATCTCCTCATCAAGTACGGATTGCAGGTCTTGGGAGCGATCGTCATCCTCGGGGTCGGCCTGTTCCTGGCGCGATCGGTCGGAAACATGACCGAGAAATGGCTCCAGCGGCAGGACATGGAGCCTCCGGTCCGATTGCTGCTGGTACGGGTCGCCAAGCTGCTCGTGATCGGGTTGACGCTGATCGTGGCGCTCGATACGTTCGGCGTGCAGGTGGGGCCGCTCATCGCCGGGATCGGCGTCGCCGGCGTGGGGATCGGACTCGCGCTCCAGGGCGTGCTCGGCAACGCCATGGCCGGCCTCTCGATCATCTTCACGAAACCCTATCGGGTCGGCGAGTATATCGAGATCGCCGGCGTCTATGGGCAGGTGGAGTCCATTGACATCTTCTCGACGAAGCTGCTCCACGCGGACCGGTCGCGGGTGGTGATTCCCAACCGCAAGATCGTCGGTGAGATCCTCCACAACTACGGCACCGTCCGCCAGCTCCATCTGAGCGTCGGCGTCGGGTACGGCACGAACCTGACCGACGCGCTGGCGATCGTGCACGACGTGCTCGGCAAGAACCCGCGCGTTTTGAAGGACCCGGAGCCCGCCGTGGGGATCTCTCAGCTGGCGGACTCGGCCATCACGATCTCGATCAACCCCTGGACCAAGGTGCCCGACTTCGGCGCCGCCCAGGCCGAACTCTACCAGGCGCTCGTCGAGCGCCTGCGCGCCCGCAACATCGACATTCCGTTCCCCCAGCGCGAGGTGCGCCTGCTGAACGCGCAATCACCCGCCCAGGCGTGAGCGGCTCCCGGCATGCCGGTGGGTGTTATTGGGCGCTCCTCGCCGGCGCCTTCGCACTCATCCTCGCGACGCCGGGGGCTGGCTTCGCCGAGGAGCCCGCTGCCGCACCCCTGTCGCCGGCGGCCGCACCCGCGCCCACCCGCTCCGAAGTGCCAAAGACCGTTCTGTCCTGGGAGACGGGAGCCGGCAGAAGCTACGTCATTCCGGCCGTCGAGGTCGTCGGGTATCTCTTCGTGCTTAACCAGTACGACCGGCATTTCGTCGATCCGCATGAAGTGTACCGCACCGGCACCCACTCCTTCTGGAAGAACTTGACCGATTCCACGTGGGTGGTCGACACGGACCCGTTCGCCACGAACCAATTCCTACATCCGTTGGGGGGAACGATCTATTACGGATTGCCGCGATCGACCGGTCTCAACTACTGGGAGTCGCTCGCGTATGCCACCGCCGGCAGCTTTCTCTGGGAGCTAGGGGGCGAGACCGGGCCGCCCTCCATCAACGACATGATCACAACTCCGATCGGCGGGAGCTTCCTGGGCGAACCACTGTTCCGGATGGCCAGCCTGTTGCTCGAGAGCGGCGGCGGCGCGCCCGGGTTCTGGCGCGAACTGGGCGCGGCGGTGATCTCACCGCCCACCGGCTTCAACCGCCTCGTCTTCGGCAACCGGTTCGGCGACGTGTTCCCAAGCCGTGCCCCGGCCGTCTTCACGCGGGTCGAGCTCGGCGCAAGTCTGACCGCGCTGGAGCATAACCCGATCAGCTTCACCACGCGCACCATCAAACAGGATCAAGGGACCGCCGACTTCTCCATGGCCTACGGGCTCCCCGGGAAGCCCGGCTATAGCTACACGCGCCCGTTCGACTACTTCGATTTCCAATTCAGGGCCGCGAGCGCCAACACTTTCGAGAACATCATGACCCGCGGCCTCCTCTACGGAACGTCGTACGCATCGGGCGACGCCTATCGCGGGGTGTGGGGCCTCTACGGGAGCTATGACTATCTCTCGCCACAGGTCTTCCGCGTCTCGAGCACGGCCCTCTCGCTCGGGACCACCGGCCAGTGGTGGCTCTCGGACGCGATCGCGCTCCAGGGCACGGCCCTCGGCGGCCTTGGTTATGGCGCGGCCGGCGTCATCCACGGCGTCGGTGAACGCGACTACCACTATGGCGCCACCCCGCAGGGGCTCCTCGCGCTCCGCCTCCTTCTCGGCGAGGTGGCCATGCTCGACGTGACGGGGCGCGAGTACTATGTCAGCGGCGTAGGCTCCACCGAGAGGCGGGGATCGGAAACGATCGGCCGCGGGACAGCGTCGTTCACCGTGCGCGTGTATGGTCGCCACGCCCTCGCGGTCCAGTACATTGCATCAGAGCGGGATGCGCACTACCCCGACATACCCAACCGGCACCAGTCGGTGGGAACCATCAGTCTCGCCTATGTCTTCCTCGGCGACACCCGGTTCGGCGCCGTCGAGTGGCGCGCCGTCGACGCCGCCGGCCGCTGACCCCGCCTCCGCCATTCTCCTCCTCAGCGTAGTTCTCCGTTCGCACTCCTGAGCATCGCCAAAACCGTTTCCATATCCGCGTGGGGCGGAACCGTGTACTCCATGTATTTGCCGGTCACGGGATGGGTGAACCCGAGCGTCCGGGCATGCAGCATCGGCCGTTCGATGTCCATGCCGCCCAGCGCGCAGACCTTGCGGCCGCCGTAGGTCTCGTCGCCGAGCAGCGGATGGCCGAGCGAGGCCAGGTGGACGCGGATCTGGTGCGTGCGCCCCGTCTGCGGATGCACTTCCACAAGAGTGGCGACCTTCCCGTATCGCTCCGCGACGAGAAACTCCGTCACGGCCGCCCGCGGCGCGGTCGTGCGGGCGGAAATCTTCTTGCGGTGTTTCGTGTCGCGGCCGATCGCCAGGTCCACGCGGCCTGCCTTGCCCTTCACCGATCCGATCACCAGCGCCAGATATACACGGTTGATGCTGTGGGCCTTAAACTGCTTCGACAGGCCCTGGTGCGCCGCGTCGGTCTTGGCGATCACCATCACGCCGCTCGTCCCCTTGTCCAGGCGGTGGACCAGCCCGGGACGCTCGCGCCCGCCGATGCTTGGCAAGTCTGCCCCGTCTGACGCCGCTTTTTTCGACTGCATGTGATACAGCAGCGCGTTCACCAGCGTCCCGCTCCAGTGGCCGGGCGCCGGGTGGACGACGATGCCGGCCGGCTTGTTGAGGACCAGCAACACCTCGTCTTCAAACAGCACATCGAGGGGAATCGGCTCGCCGCCGATCTCGAGCGGTTCCGCCTTCGGCACGTCCCACACGATCTCATCACCGGGCTTGACCTTCTGGGACGGCTTCGGGCGCCGGCCGTTGACCGTGACGGCGCCCTTCTCGATCAGCCGCTGGATGGCGGCGCGGGAGAGGTCGGCGGTGTGGGTGCTGAGGTAGACGTCGAGGCGCTTCGGATGCTCGCCCGCGGACACGGTGGTGAAACGTTGCACCTAGGTCGGGCCCTCGGGCTTCTGCTGAAAGAAGTGTACGATGAGAAAGCAGACCCCCACCGTGATCGCCGCGTCCGCCACGTTGAAGGCGGGCCAGTGGTGGCCCCACAGCGAGAAATCCAGGAAGTCGATGACTTCGCCGGCCCGGATGCGGTCGATCAGGTTGCCGACGGCCCCGCCGAAGATGGAGGCGACGCTCACCTGTCCGACCCAGTCGGCCGGCGACAGGCGCGCGTAGATCGTGCCCAGGAGGGCGAGCGCCAGCACCGACGTCAGCCCGAAAAACACGAGCCGGAAGCCGGCGTGGCTGCCGGCCAGAATGCCGAACGCGGCGCCGGAATTCCGGATGTAGGTGAGGCTGAAGAGGTCGGGGATGACGGGAATGGACTCATGCAGCCGCATCGAGCCGGTCACCAGCCACTTGGTGAGTTGATCGAGAACCACCACCGTGAGCGCGATCAGCGCCATCAGGCCGGAGCGCCGCGACCTTGACGCTGTCGATGCGACGCTTGGGATGGGCGCGTCCATAAGGTCGGATCGGATTACGCGACGGCTTCCACGCAGCGATCGCAGAGGTCGGGATGGACGGCATCCGCGCCGACGGCCGGCCTGTAGTTCCAGCAGCGCACGCACTTTTTACCGTCGGCCTTGACGACTTCCACCGCAAAGTCCGGATCGTGGGGCAGATGGGTGGCCTTTTTGAGCTCAACCTGAGACACAATAAAGAGGCCCGGCAGGTCCTGCTCATAGTGC
>SCTG01000044.1 GCA_004298335.1 Nitrospirota bacterium | reverse complement strand
CCCTATCGGCGCGGTGAAGCACCGCTCCTCTACGGGCGCGATCGAGGCAACCCCCGGCACTCGCTTGAAAGGGAAGGGGAGGACTAGGAACGGAAGCCGAAAAGAGCGGCGCGTGGGAGGCGGCTTATTTCGTTCTCTTGCGAGGGTGGGTGTAGAAGTAGGTCACGATCATCCCAATCGCAGTGAACACTGCGAGGACAAGCATGGTCTGATCAAATAAGGTCCAACCCGGGATCATTCAGCGATCTCCCCGTCCAGCCAATAGGCGATGAAGAACAAGCCGCTCATTATGAATAAGCCCAATAATACACCCCACCAATTGGCCTGTCCACTGACCATGCCTCCGACCACGGCGATGAGCCCGACGCCCTTTGCCATGTCGTAGAGGAATTTGGCCGTGTTCTCCCGCTGCCGACTGCTCATATCTCATCAGACACCGGGATACAGAAAAGGTTAAAAAAGAAAGAGACAAACGGGACCAGGTAGGCGCGGAAGCCGATGCGGGGTTTACCGGCCCTTGGCGCTCTGGGCCCGGCCAGCCCCCACGCGCTTGCGCATCTCGGCCATCGTGACCGTGGGCTGCTTGCGCCGCCTTTCAATCAGGCGCCAGAAACCGGCGTCGCCAAGTTGCGCCTTGACGGTTCCCAGGGACAGGGCCTGGGATTGGCGGGCCCGCGCGTCCAACAACCGCATGAGGGCCTTGTTGCCGCGGGCCAATTCGATTTCCCGGTCGAAATCATCGAGCCCCGCCAAGAGAAACTCCTTCCCGTCGGCGGACCGGAGAATCACGTTCTCCCGCCTGGCGCGTTTCAACAGGACGTTGATCCCGCGGGATCGCTTGGATACCGGAATGGTTTTCACAGCTGGTACTCCTCTCCATGAATGAAGAGGCGACTGCCTCGTTTGTGTCCGACCGCCTCGACCTTCACCAGATGGGCCGATTCCTCAATATCGTAGAAAACGCGAAATCTGTCAACCCGTAATGCCCACTCCGCCGTTTGATTGGGACGCAGTCGCTTCCGGTTGCGGGTCTCATGATTCGGCTCGTGGGAGAGCTGCTCTTCAATCGCCTCGATAATTCTCGTCCGCTCTCCCTTCCTGAACATCCGGAGATCTTCAAGCGCTTCCGGTGTGAACACGATGTCAAACCGCATGGCCTACGCTCTCCCGCTGCCGACTGCTCATATCTCATCAGACACCGGGATGACGGAAAGGTTAAAAAGGAAAAACCGAGCCCGCTTCCCAAATCCGCCGGGCTCGGCTAGACTGGGCGCCACACCGTCGCGAGAGGCCGCCGTGATCACTCTGCCCGTCAGTCCCGACAAATGCGCCGCGCTGGACGCCCGCCTGCGCAAGCTGGGCATTCTCGAACAGGACCTGGAGGAGCATTTCGTGCGCGCCGGGGGACCCGGCGGCCAGCACGTCAACAAGGTCTCCACCTGCGTGGTGCTGACGCACCGCCCCTCCGGGCTGACGGTGCGCTGCCAGGAGGAGCGCTCCCAGGGGATGAACCGCTATCGGGCCCGCAAGCGGCTGGCGGACAAGATGGAGGAAGTGTTGTTGGGGGCGGAGAGCCGGCTCCGGCAGGCGGTGGAGAAACTCCGCCGCCAGAAGCGCAAGCGGAGCAAGCGCGCCAAGGAGAAGGTGCTGGAGGCCAAGCACCGCCGGGCGGGCCTCAAGGCGACCCGCAAGGCCGTGGGCACGGACGACTGACCGGTCGGCGCGGCGCCTAGGCCTGTTTCTTGGCCCGCTTCTCGGCCCGCCGCTCCGCCAACGTCTTGGCCGGTTTCTTCTTCGTCTCTTTCCGCTGATCGTGGCCTTTGCCCATGGTGCGTCCTCCTCTGCTGGTTCGGATGTGTCAGACCGACGGGCCCTGAAGCGACGCCAACAGCTCGACCCCGTCCGGCTCGGTCTTCTTGACGAAGATGGTGATCGGCAGGTCCTGGGCGTTCTTGAACGAGATGAACAGGTTCTCGCCCGCGTCCTGCACGTACAGGATGCGGTCGAGGTTGATGTAGTAGTTCTGGATCTTGACGAAGTTCATGGGGCCCTCCTCTGGACGGATGATGGCGCTTACTCGGGTTCCTCCGGCACGGCGAGATGATACTTGCCCATGCGGTAGCGGAGCGTGTTGCGCGTGATCTTGAGCAGCCGCGCCGCCTCGGAGACGTTGCCCCGGGCCTTGTCCAGCGCCTCCTGCAGCATGGCCTTTTCCACGTCCTCCACCGACAGCCCGTACGACAGCAGCGACGGCCGCTCCGCGCCCGCCGGCGGGGCCGGCGCGCCGGCCGCGCCCGGCGGCCCGGCCTTGAGATAGGCCGGCAGGTCGGGCACGTCCACCCGCGCGCCCTTGCACGTGATCGTGACCCACTCCACCATGTTCTGGAACTCCCGGACGTTGCCCGGCCAGGGATAGGCCTCGACGACACGCAGGGCCTCCGGCGTCAGGCCCTCGATCCGCGTGCCCCGCTCCCGCCGGGCCCGGGCGAGAAAATGCTCCAGCAGGACCGGGATGTCGCCCTTCCGTTCGCGCAGCGGCGGCAGGTGCAGCTGGCACACGCTGACGCGGTAGAAGAGGTCTTCGCGGAACCGGCCCTTCCGGGTCTGGTCCCGCAGGTCCCGGTTGGTCGCCACCACGAGCCGCAGGTCCACCTTCACGCCCTTGACCCCGCCGAGCGGCTCGATCGTATGGTCCTCCAGCACGCGCAGGAGCTTGGCCTGCACCGGCGCGCTCATCTCGCCGATCTCGTCCAGGAAGAGCATGCCCCGGTTCGCCAGGAGGAAGCGGCCCGGCTTGGCCTTCTTCGCGTCCGTGAAGGCGCCCTTCTCGTAGCCGAACAGCTCGGACTCGAGGAGCGGCTCCGGGATCGCCGCGCAGTTGATCGCGACCATCGGCCCGCCGGCGCGGGG
>SCTG01000043.1 GCA_004298335.1 Nitrospirota bacterium | reverse complement strand
ATACAAGATAAGGGGCAATTGCGATGGCCGGAGGGATTACGGAAGGGTCGGCTCAAGCGAAGCTCGGTTTGGTGGAGCTGGCCGGGATTGAACCGGCGACCCTCAGACTGCCAGCCTGATGCTCTCCCAGCTGAGCTACAGCCCCACGCAAGCGAATATTAACCCGGCGCGCCTCTCAATGTCCACTGCCTCGGCCGGGGGGACTGGAAAAGGTTGGATTCTCGCGGCGGGTCTCAGTCGAAACTACATCGTCTCCAGCAGTTTCCCGCATTCGGAACAGACGCCCTCACGCTTCGTCCTGGACGCATTCCAGAACGCCCGCAGCCAGAGCAGTTCCTGCGGGGCGGTGATCCTGGCCTTGGGCGCCAGGCAGTCAAAGCACAAGGGTTTGCCCGCCCGCTCCTTCAGGACCTGTGCGAGTTGCTTTTCAAGCGCCTCGGTCATCGTTTCCTCACCGGTCGGCAGCCAAGCCTGACACAGCCTATCGGCAGGATACTTTGGAGCCTCCGGAGGGTCAATTAGACTTAAGTTGTAGAGGGCCACATGCATATCCTGTCGGGCTGGAAACCGACGATGCCCCTTGCCGGCCGGGGCTGTTTGTTGACAATAGGGGGGGAGGTGCCTAGACTGTGCAGGGTTGGAGCTCTGGCCGATCCGGTTAGGGCTCTTTTTTATGTGAGGTGGGTGTGGGAGGGGCGATCTTGTCGGGGCCCCCTCCCACTGAGATGGAGCGTAGGCGATGGGCGTGCTGGTGGTGGTCGGCTCCCAGTGGGGCGACGAAGGCAAGGGCAAGATCGTGGACCTGTTGGCCAAGGACGCCGACATGGTCGTCCGCTACCAGGGCGGGTCGAACGCCGGCCACACGGTGGTCAAGGGCGGGCAGAAGTACGTCTTCAAGCTGATCCCGTCGGGGGTGCTCTATCGCGGCACGGCCTGCGTGATCGGCAACGGCGTGGTCATCGACCCGGCGGACCTGATCGCGGAGATGGACGGGTTGAAGGCCAAGGGCGTGCGGGCCGACCGGCACCTCTACATCAGCCAGGCCGCGCACGTGATCATGCCGTACCACAAGGCGATCGAGAAGGCGAGCGAGACCCACAAGGGCGGGCGGCGCATCGGCACGACCGGCCGCGGCATCGGGCCGGCCTACGTGGACAAGATGGCGCGCATCGGGATCCGCATGGGGGACCTGCTGGACCCGCCGTACTTCCGCCAGCAGCTGGAAGACAACGTGGCGGAGACGAACGCCCTGCTGAAGACGCTCTACGGGGCGCCGGGGTTCGAGGCGGAGAAGATCTTCCAGGAGTACCTGCGCTACGCGGAGCGGCTGAAGGACATGATCGTGGACACGGGGCTCCTGGTCCACCACGCCGTCGCCAAAGGGAAGATGGTCGTGCTCGAGGGCGCGCAGGGCACGCACCTGGACGTGGACCACGGCACCTATCCCTATGTGACGTCCTCGAGCGCGGCGGCCGGCGGCGCCTGCACGGGCACGGGCCTGGGGCCGACCTGCGTGGACGCGGTGCTGGGGATCGCCAAGGCCTACACGACGCGCGTGGGGAGCGGGCCCTTTCCCACCGAGCTCACCGACAACGAGGGCGCGCTCCTGCAGAGGCGCGGCAACGAGTTCGGCGCGGTCACCGGGCGGGAGCGCCGCTGCGGGTGGTACGACGCCGTGCTGGTCCGCTACGCGGTGCGGGTGAACGGGCTGACCTCGCTCTGCATCACCAAGCTGGACGTCCTCGACGGGCTCGGCGAGATCGGGCTCTGCACGGGGTACAAGTTCAAGGGCAAGAAGCTGGCCGAGATTCCGTCGGACGTGGCGATGCTGGGGGTCTGCGAGCCGGTCTACGAGACGTGGCCGGGCTGGACCAAGTCCACGACGGCCGTGAAGGCCTACCGCGACCTGCCCAGGGAGGCGCGCCGCTACCTGGCGCGGCTGGAAGAGCTGGCCAAGTGCCCAATCGACATCATCTCGACCGGCGCCAAGCGGGAAGAGACGGTCGTGCTCCGCAATCCGCTGCTCCGCGCCAAACGCAAGCGTTGAACGTCCTCATCCTCTGTGTTAGAGTTCGACGCGTGAGCCGGTAGCTCAGTCGGTAGAGCATCGCCCTTTTAAGGCGAGGGCCGTGGGTTCGAGTCCCACCCGGCTCACCACACATCCCACCCGCATCGTTTGATCCCTTGAACTCCCGCACGGGTCCTGCCCCCGCATAGCCCAGTGCAGCTGGGCGTTTCGCCGTCGAAGTCCCGGAACCCGGCTGTACGCCCCGCGCTGCATCTGGGCGCCCATGCGGTGTCACCCGCTGAAATTACGGGAAGTTAGAAACTTGAAATCACAATTTGTGATTTCAAGTTTGGGCGCGCCCAAGCGCCGCATCGGCTTCCGCACGTAACGGCGCGGGGTCTGGCTCATTTTCTTCCGAGAAAATGTGCCTGACCCCCTTCCTGTGCTGGCGTGTATCTTTTTCGATCCACCCGCCACTACCTTCCATTTTTCTCCTGCATGACTTTACGGAGGAGGAGTGGTAGGATTCCGTTCTGATTAATGTGAGGTGAAATTCGTGGCATTGGAGACCCCATGAACGAGGATCCTAAAATCCAAGCGCTCAAATCTGCTTTAGCTTCCAGTCATGACTGGACAGGCTATGCAACGCTTATCATCCTGGCCGGGATACTTCTTGAAATAATTATCCTTTTCTTTTTCGCCCACGATATGTCTCCGGGCGAGAAGATCGCACTATTCGTTGCAAATGCATTAATTGCAGTTGGTTTGGGACTCGAATTTGTGTATGGCGGAAGAGGTGCTGACGCCGCGGCTGAACTAC
>SCTG01000042.1 GCA_004298335.1 Nitrospirota bacterium | reverse complement strand
CTCAACTATGGAAGGTACGGCGCGACGGCGCGTGAAGGCATGATGCTCGGGAAGCCGACCGTCTGCTACATCAATCCGAGTGAGCCGGGACCTGAGCACCTGCTCTCGTGCATGAGCGAACTGCCGCTTGTGTCCGCCACCGAACGAACCGTGTATCAGGTACTGAAAGAGCTCCTGCTGAATGCCGGCAAACGCGAGGCGATCGGAAAAGCCAGCCGCGCCTACGCGCTTGAATGGCACGGCGCCGACGCCTGTGCGGAGCGGTACGAGCAGTTATATGACGATCTGATGAGGGGCCGTGCGGAACGCCCGCTGTCGCGCGTCGGGGAGATTGCGGCCGTGTCCTGCGCAGGTGTGAGGCTCTCCTTTCCGGTCAACGGCCGGAGCGTGCGGGTGCTTGATGACGTCGACCTGACGGTGCCGAAAGGCCGGATCGTGGGCATTCTCGGGCGCAACGGCGCGGGCAAGAGCACGTTGTTGAGAGTGCTGGGCGGCATCTACCATCCGACGGCGGGGACGGTCCACCGGAGGGGCCGCACCGCCTGCCTTCTGGAGCCGGGCTGGCTGGGCAATCGAATGATGAGCGGACGGGAATACGCCGGGCGCTCCTTGCTGTTGCAGGACGCGACACGCCGCGAACTGCCGGCGCTGTTGGAGGAAATCCGTGAGTTCTCGGAGCTGGGCGGTGATTTCGACAGCCCGCTCTACACGCTGTCGACCGGCATGGCGGCGCGCCTGTTTTTTGCGACCGCGACGGCCATCCCGCATGACATCTACTTGATCGACGAATTCTTGGCCGTGGGAGACGAGCATTTTCAGGCCAAGTGCTGGCGGAGAATGCGCGATCGATTGTCGCGTGGGGCGTCGGGCGTACTCGTGACGCATGATTGGACGGCGGTGCTCAAGCTCTGCGAAGAATCCCACCTGATGGAGAAGGGACGGTTCATGGTCTCCGGTCCGACGGAAACGGTCGTGCAGGCCTACCTGGATTTGCCGCGCGAGCTGAGGCCCGAGACGGCCCGGTTTTCTTCGGACAACCCGGCGGCGTATTCCGCCGGGTGCCAGGAGGATGCGGAATTCCGCTTCAGCGTCCAAGTGAATGAGGAAGTCCCCGTCCTCTTTGGCTACTCCATCGAACTTTTGCGGGTCGGCACGGGGTGGGAGAACTTGCTGATGGGCGAGGGCTTTCCGCTGGCGGCGGGCACGGGTCGCCAGGAGGTGAGTCTCAGGATTCCGCGCTTGCCGCTCGCGCCGGGCCGGTATCATTTGAATCTGTTTCTCAAGTCGCAGGCCGGCGTGTGCGACGTCCGGAGCTGGACGCACGGCAACGGTCTGTCGCTGGTCGTCGAAGGATCGCCGTCCGGCAGCGTGACGAGGATGCCGCTCGAATGGAGCCGCAAAGAGGTCTTGACATGAGGCCCCGGGTGGAGCTGAGCCAGGTCTCCAAGATTTATTCCCGGAGCGCCGGCGGCGCGGTGGCGGCGTTCGGGAAGCGCTTGCTGGGCCTGCCGGCCGCGCCGCGCAACGGTGCCGGAAAGGTCGCCGTGGATGCGGTGTCGCTGGCCCTCCGCGCGGGGGAGCGTCTCGGCATCATCGGGTCCAACGGAGCCGGGAAGTCCACGTTGCTGCGGATGATCGCGGGGCTGGCCGCTCCTTCTTCCGGACGGATCGATGTAGAGGGACAGGTCACGGCAATCTTCACGCTCGGCCTGGGTCTCAAGGAAGACCTGACCGGCCGGGACAACATCTATGTTGATGGGGAAGTCCAGGGCAAAACGCGACGGGAGATCGATCGCGTGATCGACGAGATCGTCGCGTTCGCGGACATCGGCGACCAGATCGACCATCCTTTGCGGACGTATTCCACCGGCATGAAGGCCCGGCTCGCCTTCGCGTCGATCATTCATCTCTCTCCCGAGATCCTCATCATCGACGAAGCCCTCTCGGCGGGAGACGCGCAGTTCTCCGCCAAGGCCCGCGCGAAAATGCGGGAGATTTGCAGCCGGGGCAAGATCGGCATCATCGTCTCGCATGCGATGCCGGTCGTGAACGACCTGTGCACCCGGTGCGTGTGGATGGAGGGAGGGCGCGTGGTGCTGGACGGCGATCCGGACGCGGTCACCCGGGCCTATCTGGAATCGTCCTGGAAACGGGACGAAGCCGCCCTGCTGGACAGATTTCGCCGGCATGTCGGCGCCGAGTCCGCGCGGGACGGCTGTCATGTCCTGCAGTTGGAAGCGGTCGCTCCCGGACGTCCCGGGCACCGGCCGATTCTTTTTTCCGGCGACGATGTCGAATGGAACGTGTGCGTCTCGGCAAGCGTCGCGCTGGCGGCTCCTGACGCGCGGTTCCGCATGGAGCGCCTGGATGGGCTAGTGGTGGCGGATAGCCTGCTGAGCGTCGAGGGCGTCCGCGCGGGCGCGCCGACGGGGGAGGCGGGTTTTCGCATCGCGATGCGGCCTCTCGTGCTGGGGGCGGGGGTCTACCGGGCGACGCTGGACTTGCTGGATCGAAGCGTGGTGGTGGCCAGCCGCTCGACGATCGTGGAGGTGGCCGTCCGCCAGGCCCCGACCGGCGGCAAGCCCGTCCTCCTGTATCCCGCATCGGTCCACGCGTATCCGGCCGTCGGGGTCGTATGAGCGTGCTGGGGTTTGACCGCCATGACGGGAAGCTGATGTGGACGTTCTTCAGCATGAACATCCGGGACAAGTACCTGGGCTCGAGCATCGGGAGCGCCTGGGCCGTCGTCAATCCCCTCATCATGCTGGGCGTCGTGACGTTCGTCTTCGGATACGTGTTTAAAGTGCGGCTGCCCGGCGCGGAGACCACGCTGGCCTATGCCGCCTGGCTCATCAGCGGATACGGCCCGTGGCTGGCGACCGTCGAGGCCATCACGGCGGCGTCTCTCTCCGTCGTGGCGAGCGCAGGCCTGGTCAAAAACATGCCGTTCAAGACGGAGCTTCTGCCCGTCACGGCTGCGTTGACCGGCCTGGTGCCGCTCGGAGTGAGCCTGGGTTTTCTGGCGGTGCTGCTGTTTGCGGATGGCAACACATTGACCTGGCACGCCGCGTTCGGCGTGGTCGTGGCCGCGCTGCAGTTCTCGTTCATCATCGCGCTGGGATTTTTTATGTCGGCGATCACCGTGTTTGTCCGGGACTTCGGCTTCGCCCTGCCGAACATCCTGATGGCCATTCTCTTTGCCACCCCGATTTTCTATCCGGTGCAGAGCACGCCGGCGGTCATGCAGACCATCTCGGCGGCCAATCCGTTCTACATCATCGCGGAGGGATATCGCCGGTCGTTCATCTATCACCTCGCGCCGGACGCAGGCGGGTTGTTGTACGTGGGCGGACTGTCTCTGGCCCTGGCCCTCGTCGGCTTAAGGCTCTTCCGCCGGTGCAAGGGCAATTTCGAGGCCAGGCTGTAACGTGATGTCGGCGCGTGTGTCGGAGGAGGAGTAACCGTGGACGGCGATCGCGGCTTTTGGGCCCACGAGACGGCCTGCATTGACGACCCGGGAACGATCGGGGAGGGCACCCGCATCTGGCATTTCTCCCATATTGCGAAAGGGGCGACGGTGGGCCCCCGCTGCTCCATCGGACAGAACGTCTACATCGCGCCCGGCGGGGTGGTGGGCGCCGGCGTGAAGATTCAAAATAACGTCTCGGTGTACGACGGTATCACGTTGGAGGACAGCGTGTTTTGCGGACCCTCGGTGGTGTTCACGAACGTCTTCAATCCCCGCAGCCACATCTCGCGGAAGCACGAGTATCGGCCGACGCTGGTCCGGCACGGCACGACGATCGGCGCCAACGCCACGCTCCTCTGCGGGATCACCATCGGCCGGTTCGCATTCATCGGGGCCGGCGCCGTCGTGACGCGCGACGTGCCGGACTTCGCGCTCATCACCGGCAATCCCGGACGACACCAGGGCTGGATGTGCCGGTGCGGCGTCAAGTTGAAAGCGCCGGTCCGGGCCGGCCGCAAGCGGGTCCGCTGTCAGACGTGCGGGACCGAGTACCGCGGTCACGGCGGCGGGTTGGCCGAAGTGGAGAGACCATGAAGCTCCTCACGGTCGTCGGCGCGCGCCCCCAGTTTATCAAGGCCGCGGTGGTCTCGCGGGCGATCCCGGCCTTCAACGGACGCGCCGGCAGGGGGCGCGGAATCCACGAGGTGCTGGCGCATACCGGCCAGCATTACGACGACAACATGTCGGCCGTCTTTTTCCAGGAATTGAAGATTCCGGAGCCGGCCTATCATCTGGGGATCGGCTCCGGCCCCCACGGTCAACAGACCGGGCGCATGCTCGAAGGGCTCGAAGTCGTCATGCAGAAGGAACGGCCGGACATGGTGCTGATCTACGGCGATACGAACTCCACGTTGGCGGGCGCGCTCGCGGCCGGCAAGCTGGGGATTCCCGTCGCCCATGTCGAGGCGGGGCTGCGCAGCTACAACCGGGCGATGCCCGAAGAGACCAACCGCGTGGTCGCCGATCACCTGGCGGCGCTGCTGCTCTGCCCCACGGCGCGCGCGGTCAAGAACCTGAGCTGCGAGGGCATCGTGGCCGGTGTCCACTTGGTGGGCGATGTGATGCACGATTCGCTGCTGTATAACTTGGAGCAGGCCCGGCGGACGGTCCGGATTCTGGACCGCCTCGGCCTGCGTCCCCGCGAGTACGGGCTGGCCACGGTCCATCGGGCCGAAAACACCGATCGGCCCGAGACCGTCCGAGCCCTCTTTGCGGCGTTGGGACGCATCGGCTTGCCGATCGTCGTGCCCCTGCACCCGCGCACCAAGGCGGCGTTGGAGGCGGCGGGCATGGCCCGCCTCCCCGCGACGGTGCGCGTGGTGCCGCCGGTCTCCTACCATGAGATGTTGATGCTGGAGCGTTCTGCCCGGGTGATTCTGACCGACTCCGGCGGGGTCCAGAAAGA
>SCTG01000041.1 GCA_004298335.1 Nitrospirota bacterium | reverse complement strand
GTTATACCCCTGTCACGGCCACGTGCCTCAAAAAGGCTCTCGTCCTCTGCTGGCTCCTCGGGAGGCGCGGCATCGCCTCCACCCTTCAGATCGGAGTCGTGCGTCACAACGGCGTCTTCGCCGCCCACGCGTGGCTTGAACATAATGGACAGGTGGTTTTCGGGCAACAGGAACGGGACGGGTTCGTACCCCTTGTCCCTGCAAGGTGAACAGGCAGGATAGCAGGTGAGCGGGATTCTCGGCATGTGGAATCTGAATGGTCGGCCGGCCGAAAAGGCTGTGCTCGCCGGGCTCAGCGAGACGCTGGCTCACCGGGGACCGGACGCCGAAGGACTCTGGGTCCAGGGATCTGTGGGACTGGCGTCCCGACTTTTCCGTGTCACCCCTGAATCGTCCACGGAAACACAGCCGCTCGTCCAGGCGTCCGGGGCCGTCGTCGTCTTCGATGGCCGGCTCGACAACCGGGAGGAACTCCTGAAGGATCTGAAATCCTCTTGCGACATTTCCGCCGCATCTCCCGATCCGGCCCTTGTCCTGGCCGCCTACGAGGCGTTCGGAGATCAGTTTCCAGAACGGCTGACGGGAGACTTTGCGCTGGGGCTCTTCGATCCGAAAAGACACAGACTGCTGGTGGCCAGAGATGCCATCGGCGTCCGACCGCTCTACTACTACCGCAGCCAGGATCTCTTTCTTTTTGCCTCCGAGATCAAGGCCATCCTGGCTCATCCACAGGTGGCCGCTCAGCCACAGGACGATTGCCTGGCCGGCTTTCTCCTCGATGGAACTCTGGATTCCCAAGGAATGACGTTTTTTAAAGACATCTTCGGCCTGCTCCCGTCCCACCTGGCGGTCCTCACTCCCGATGAATTCAGGACGCGGCGATATTGGGACTTTGATCTCGCCAGACAGACGCGCTTCAAATCCTTTCCCGACTATGCAGAGGCGTTCCGCCATCACCTTGAACAGGCTGTTGGGCGTCGTCTTCGCAGCGCGTATCCGGTTGCGGTCTCCGTAAGCGGCGGCCTGGATTCCTCTTCCATCCTCTGCCTGGCCGAAACGCTCAGGCAGCGCGGCCGGACGCATTATCCCCCTCTCCTCGGAATCTCGTACACCTCCGCCGATGGGACTCCATCTGATGAGAAGGCCTTTCTCCTGGAGATCGAACGGGCTTACGGGATTGCGATCGAACGGATTCCCACGCGTCTCGGGTCCCTCCAAGGGTGCAGGGACGCCGTGTGGTCCGTCGAATCCCCGTTCATGGACAACCAGTGGAACACCACCCACAGGCTTCTCCAGACTGCCCGCAGCCGTGGAGCGCGCGTGCTGCTGACCGGCCACTGGGGTGACCAAATCCTCTTCACCCCGGATTACCTCAACGACCTCTTTGACCATCTGAAATGGGGCCAGGTCTGGACGCACCTCGAGGAAATCGGCCGCTGGTGTACGGACGTGGATCCCTGGCAACTTCGGCGAGGCTTTGTCCATGACCTCGTGAGGCGCCATGTGCCCGAAGCGCTCATCCCCTGGCTGCGAAGACTTCGAGCGCACCTGACCCGATCTACCCCGAGTCACCTCTGGTACACGGAGGGAATGCGGAAACGAGCCTGGCGGTTCGCGAACAGCCAGCCCCATGCAGACGGACGCTTCCCTACCGCCTATGCGAGAGCCCTGTACAAGGAGGCCCGATCGAAATATTATGGCCTGTGCATGGAATGGAACAATAAAGTGGCCTCCAGGAACGGGCTGGAAATGGCCTTCCCCTTCTTCGATCGTGACCTGATCTCGTTTTTAATGAGTATCCCGGGAGACATGCAGGCCTGGAAGGGCGTGCCCAAGGCCATCCTGCGTGAGGCCCTGCGGGGAGTGCTTCCGGAGGCCATCAGAGAGCGCCGCTGGAAGGCCGACTTCAGCGATCTGGTGAATGCGGGAAGGGAACGGGACTATCCGCAACTGGTGCAGTGTCTTCAAGCGGAGGAGATGGCCGTCAAGTTCGGATACGTCAAGGGAACGGTGCTCCGGAAAGATTTTGCACGAATAAAAGAGCGGATTCGGGGACCCAACTGCGCCGTAAGTTGGGGCCTCTCGGATCTCCTTGGGCTGGAACTTTGGTTGCAGGTGTTTTTCGGCAAGAACAACAACATACACACTGGGCTGAGAACACGCCCGTGTGGCCTTCCGACGACGTGATGAATGGAGGAGCAGATGGCTTTGAAACCGACAGGATCAAAAAAGAAACCCTATCGCTCTCCCCGCCTCGTGGAATACGGAAACCTCCGCCGCCTCACGACTCTGACGTTAAAAAAAGGGTTGAAGGCTGACGGGGCCGGGGCCCCCAAGACCAAGCTTTAGGGCGTGAACGGTAGATGATCGGGGCGGCTCAGCAGCCTTCGGGTCGCCGGTGCAGTCCCTGCACCTATAGGCTCTATGGCCTGCTTCTCAGAAGCGAGTTGCCGCTCCCCTGTCCTGAACTCCGGGAGCCCCACCATGATGCCGTTGCCCTCTTCGAGGCGCCGGATTCACATTTCGTGCAGGCGCGCGAAGCTACCGCCGGAAGGCCGCAGGCCGGAGAACCGTTCCAGCATGCGCGGGTTTCAGACGGGTCGGACTATCTCCGATGGGCGGGGCTCTTTGAATTTCTCGTCTCGCCGGAGGGCCGGCGCATCGCCTGTCGCGCATTCAACGGCACGACCCAGGAGGCGTTTCAAACCTACCTGGTGGGCCAGGTGCTGTCCTTCGCCCTGTTGAAGCACGGCATCGAGCCTTTGCATGCGACTGTTGTGGTTGTCCAGCAACAAGCGGTGGCGTTTCTCGGAGGCAGCGGCTATGGCAAATCGAGCCTCGGCGCCGCCTTTCTCCAGGCGGGGCACACCCTCTTGACCGATGACATCCTCGTCACCACCGAGGAAGATCGCCGCTTCATGGCACATCCGGGCCCTCCCCGGATCAAGCTCTTTCCCGACATCATGAAGACTTTGCGTGGAGAACGGCTCATCGGCGTCGCGATGAACCCCACAACCCGCAAGCTCGTGATTCCCTTGGCGCCGCAGCAATCCTCGCACGCCGCCGTGCCGTTGCGGGCGATCTACATGCTCAGGCCGCCGGGCGCGGGCGTTCCACGCAAACGAGCGACGATCGCGCCCCTTTCACAACACCGGGCCTGCCTCGACCTGCTCGCCAACACCTTTAATCCTGTGATCGTGAATCCGGACAGGCTCACACGGCAATTCAAGCTGGCCTCCCGGATCGCAGCCGCCGTTCCGATCAAGTCCCTCTCCTATCCCAAAGACCTTTCGCGGCTCCCCGCGACCGTGGACGCCATCCAGGCTGACCTGACCTCATGACACTCCCGACGATTCACCCCCTCCTTCTCGGCCTTCTGAACGGCGCAGGCGCGGAAGATCTTGCCTCCCCCCCTCCCGATGATCCGCAGTGGCAGGCGATCATCAGAGAGGCGGATCGCCACGGCTTGGCCCCCATTCTCTATCGATGGCTCAATGACTCCGGTCGGGCTGCCCAGCTTCCCCCGTCCGCGCTCGACGTGCTCAAAACACAAGTCTTCAAGCTGGCCGCGCGCAACCTCGTGCTCGCACAGGAGGCCGCTTCCATCCTCCCGGCATTCGAGTCCAGGCAATTGGTCTGCGCGCCGGTTCGCGGCCTGGCCTTGGCGGAGCTTCTCTACGGTGATATCACCGCCCGCCCGATGGGAGACCTGGATCTGCTCGTGCGAAAAGACGACCTGCCCGCAGTCGCCGCAGCACTGACGGAGTTGGGGTTCCGGGAAGTCGACCGCCGGCCGGGTTTCGCCCGGACCTACTCCAATACGCTCGAATTCGTAAAAGATCGGCATGGCTGGATCATCGTCGAGCCCCATTGGACGATCGCCTACCCACCGTTTGCCGACCGGATTGACATGGATGCGGTGTGGAAGCGGTGCGTCAGAGGCCGCGCCCTCGGCATGGAGACCTGGCTGCTCAGCCGCGAAGACCTCGTGCTCCATCTCTGCTGCCATCTGGTCCACAAAAAGGACGACGCGCCGTTGCTCTGGTTCTATGAGTTGGATCGGCTCATCCGACAAGCCGGCGCCGCGCTCGACTGGTCGCAGGTGGTGCAGATCGCGCGAGAGACCGGGCAGAGCTTGTTGATCGCTGAAGCACTGCGATCGACCCGGAGGCTTTTCGCGACTCCGGTACCGGAGTCAGTCGCCTTGCAACTCAAGGCGGCTTCAGCTCGCACGACCCCTTCAGTCGGAGGATTCGCGGACCACCGGGTGGCGCATTTGCTGGCAGGAGACTCGTGCGCGGACGGTCGTGAAAGCCTGACGCTTTTTTTCGCGATCAAAGGCCTTCGGGCCAAGATACGCTATTTGTCGGCGCTCCTCTTTCCGTCTTCCGAGTTCATGCGCTTGAATTACGGATTGTCGAGCAGCAGTCACCTTGGTTTCTGCTATCTCGGCAGGATGGCTTACCTCATACGGGAAGGATTGAAAGGCACTCTCGGCCTGCTCGCCTTGCGACGGTCTAGATCGTCGACTGCGAATTGAGTGTGTCTTTCCGGACACATTTTCTATCCTTTTGGCCAGGGTTTTTATTTCTGTCTTGCGTTT
>SCTG01000220.1 GCA_004298335.1 Nitrospirota bacterium | reverse complement strand
GAAGCCGCCGGTCATGGTGGAAGAGGCGACGTTGAAATATATGCCAGTACCAGCAAAGGTCGAGGTGCCGATGATGTTGCCAAAGAAGGTGGTGTTGCCAGAGACTTGGAGGGTGGATGAACCAAACACGCCACCGGAAATGGTGAGGGTGTTGCCAACGGTGGATGAGGCGGTGGAATTGAAACCACCAAAAAACGTATCGAGTCCGGTTGACTGTAGAGTCGAAGAGGCTTGCAGTGGTCCACTGATAGTGAGGGCATTAGCAAATGATGATGAAGAGAAAACATGGAGCGACCCCGATGCCGACACATTGAAATTTTGATCAATGGTAAATTGATCAATGCCACTTGAATTGCGGATGCCGACGACGTCAATCGCTTGACTCGAAGTTGCTTGCACGATGAGGCCGCGAGTGACAGTGGAACTGGCGATGACAGTGAGCATGGTACTGACTGGTTCAGTGCCTGGGCCGATTTTGACGGGTAGTGTATCGGTTACCGTTCGAATCGTATCACTGACAAATCGATTGGCGATCCAGCCAGTACCGACTTGGGCTTGCGAGAGTACGATGCCACCACCACCGGCAGCGGTTTGATCTGTCCCACAAGAAAATTTACCGGTCGAAGCAGTCCAGAGCAATTTTGAATTGGTGCCACTACTGCAATCACCGAGGCCAGTAACGAAAAGTGCAGTGGTAGAAACCGTACCTGAAGTAAATACATTTCCTGAATTGTCAACGTTGAACAGGCCAGTGGGTTGTCCTGGAGCGGCGCCGAGAACGATGGAACTGGAAACCATAAGTGTGGTGGAGGCATTGAGAACACCGCTGACTTGAAGGCCACCTTGGTGTGAACTTGAAGCATTGACATTGATGCCGTTGTAGAAAGTGGCGATGCCAGTTGATTGGAAAGTGGATGACGCACCAAGATATCCAGCCACTGTCAATGCACCACCAAAACTTGATGACGCATTAGCATACAGTGCACCGGTGAGGGTGGTCGTAGAAAATACTTGCAAGGTAGA
>SCTG01000040.1 GCA_004298335.1 Nitrospirota bacterium | reverse complement strand
GCATGGTGGCGGCCGGACCCGCGCCGCTCAAGTCTTTTCCCCCCGAGTCCGACCCGGTCTATGCCCAATGCTGGGAGAAACTGGCGAAGGCCCACGAGACGGCGGTGGAGCAGCGCGACCTGGGCGTGAGCGATCTGTGGCCCGGCAGAGGGGCGCTGGTGTTTTTCAACGAGGACCTCACCGAATACGCGCCGTCCTTTTTCGTGATGGATCGCCTCGGATTGTCGCCTCCCGCGGGCGGGCTCAAGATCGAACCGGCCGGCAGCGCGCCGCTGCCGGCGGCCTCGTTTCGCCTGCGGGCGGGCGGGCCGTTGGTCGAAGCGCCGTCCGCGGTCGTCAAACTGACGATCACTTACAAGGATCCGTTGACGTCGCCGGTTGCATACGCGCCCAGCGAGGACCACGTGACGCGCCAGGCGAAAAAGGCGCGTCTCGCGCTGAAGGGCGTGACCGTCAAGTGGGTGGTGCTGACGGGGCTCCGGAAGCTCGGGTTCCCCGGCGATGCCGCGGTGCTCAACCTGCCGCTGACGGACGCTGACGGCGCCGCCGTGCCGTTTGCGGCCGAGCGCGGCGGCTATCAGCACGACACGCGTGCGTGGTGGGGGCCGGCCGATGCGTCGGGCGTGCTGACCGCCGCGGTGGGGCGCGTCGCCCAGTATCCGGAGCAGCGCGACCGCGTCGCGATGCTCAACCGGGTGCTGCTCATCGATCCATCCCATGCGGAAGCCCTGGCCCTGCTGGCCAATGAAATGTACCAGACGCTTCTGAACCTGGGCGCCGCCGCCCACAAGCTGGCTCTCGGCGACGCGGCCCTGGCGGCCCGCTTCAATGAGCTGTATTGGAACGCGGTCGCGCAGACGACCCGGATGGAAATTGCGGAGCCTTCGTTTGTGACTCAGCGGGGCCTATTCATGCCGGCGGATTTTCTCTACCGGATGCTGCCGGCCAGGGAAGCGCTGGCCAGGCTGGTGCCCGAGGATCGTGACAACCGTCTGCGGTTGGGCATCGGCTATCGCTGGAACCGGGATCACGAGAACGCGATCGCCGTCCACGAGCAGCTGGTGGCGGAGACGCCGCCTGCGCGCGCCGCCCTTCGCGCGCGCGCGCTGCTGGAGCTGGCCTGGTCGCGGATCGCCAGGGTGGAATGGAGCCGGCGGTTCGACGACCCGAATATCGTCGCCGCGCATTCGAATGCCGAGGAAGCCCTCAAGTTGGCGGAGAATCCGCTCGACAAGTTCACGGCCGCGTACGCCATGGCTTACAGCCTGGCGTTCACGCCGAACCGGGACAATCAGAAGATGCTGGAGTTGCTCACCGAGGCGCGCCGTTGGTATGTACAAGTGCCCGGCGCCACGCCGGCCTCGTGGCGGTACCTGCTCGAAAACGACACGCTCAAAGGCGTCGTCGAAACCGACCCCATCTTCAAGCCCCTGCTGTCGGCGTCGTAACGACTACTTCTGTTTCGCGGTGGTCGGTCTTGAAGAAGCGATTTTAAATTCTAATGATGCAGGTGTTTGAGCGTCGAGGCCATGAGGACGATGAAGATGCCGAACCAGAAGGCGGCGCGGAGGAAGGGGATGCCCTCCGGGTCCGCCTCTTCGCCCTCGGCCGTGCCCTTCTCCTCCGGCGCCGGCGGAAACATGATGTTGTAGAGAAAGAGCGTCATGATGCACATGACGAAGAACAGCTTGGTTCCCAGCGCGATCAGGTACGGGTTGGTGAACCCCTCGCCGTTGGTGGCTTTCATCAGCCGGTTGACGTAGGCGATATTGATCCCGCCGGTGACCAGAATCACCAGCATAAGGCCGCCGATGATCCGTTGGTACCGTTGGTAGATGGCGTTGGCGAGCGGCTTGACGAGTTCGCCCGGAACCGATTTCCGCAGGGCCGGCACGACCGCCATCATCAGCAGGCCCAGCCCGCCGATCCAGAGGATGGCCGACATCAGGTGGAGCCAGTGGTTCACGATCGGAATCCACTGGTCGACGAATGCGGTGATGAAGCGGTCCATCAGAACTTGAACACCGGTTTCTCGTTGCCGAAGCGGGCCTTGCGGAGCTCTTCCATGAAGTCGGGCGTGATCACGGACAGGCCGCGCTCGCGGGCCTTGGCCTCCACGCTCTTCTTGACCATCGCCTGCATGAAGTAAGGGATGCGCTTGAATCGCGCCGTGGCCTCGTCATCCCAACGGATCTCGAAGGTCCCCGGCGCCGTGTCCACGCCGATCTCGTGGACCTGGATCTTGGGCCCGCCCTTCGGCTGGTAGAGGCACCACTCGTCGGCGTCCAGCCAGTCCCCGTGGTCCGCGTAGGGCCGGGCGCGGCAGCCGCCGCAGATGTCGGAGTACTCGCAGTCGGCGCACTTGCCCTTGAGCTTCGGCTCGCGGAACGAATCGAACACCTCGGAGCGCTCCCAGAGGTCCACGAAGCTGATCTCCCGGATGTTGCCGGCACTGAGCGGCATGTAGGGGCAGGGCGTGAGGTTGCCCTCGGGCGTGACGCGGGCGTAGTTCGTGCCGGCGAGGCAGCCGCCGCCCATGTAGCCGGTGGCCTTGGTGATTGGGGAGTTGGGGTCGCGCTCGTAGGCGATGCGCTTGAAGTGCGGCGCGCAGCGGGCGCGCACCAGCATGTCCGGGTACTGCTTCTGCGTGTCGACGAGGTACGTCAGCACCTCCTCGTACTGCTGCGGCGTGATGTCCGTCATCTCCTCGCCGCGGCCGGTGCAGACCAGGAAGAACAGGTTGAGCACCCGCGCGCCCAGCTGGTGGGTGAAAGCCACCATCTCGGGCACCTCGCGGTAGTTCATCGGCGAGACGCTGAAGTGGACCTGGAACTGCAGTCCGTTGCGTTTGCAGGACTCGATGCCGGCCATCGTCCGCGCCCACGCGCCGGGCAGCCCGCGGAAGGCGTCGTGCTTGGCCGGATCGGTCGAGTCGATGCTGATCCCCATGCCCATCACGCCGATGTCGGCGAGTTCCCCGGCCAGCGCGTCGTCGATCAGCATCCCGTTGGTGCCGAAGACCACCATGAAGCCGTCCTGCACGGCGTGCCGCGCGATGTCCCGGATGTCCGGGCGGGTGAGGGGTTCGCCGCCGGTGATCACGACGATCGCATGCTTGTTCACCACCGCCATCTGGTCGAGGAGCGTGAAGACTTCCTGCGTCGTCAGCTCGTCGGTCGCGCCGGACGCCCGCGTCGTCGCGTCGAGATAGCAGTGCCCACAGCGGAGGTTGCAGCGCTTGGTGAGATTCAGGGCGATGAGGTACGGCTTCCAGTCGTTCTGCGGCGTCGGCTTCCGGCCCACCGGCAGGAGGCCGGGCCGGTCCACATACCGCAGGGGGATGGGGTTGATGAGCTGGAGGGTCTCGCTCACGACTGCTTGTTGCCGATTAAGCTCGTGATGATGTCCTTGAGGTTGCCGGTCTTCATGGCCTCTTCCATGTAGCCCTTGGCCTGCTCGATCCCCTCTTCCGCGATCTCGCAGGTAATCGTCGTCGCGGCGATCTTCTCGGCGTGTTTCTCGATCAGGGCTTTCGTGCAGTCGCGCATGTAGCCGGCCGGCGCCCGCTCCAGACGGGTCACGGCGTCGTCGGTCCATGTAAACCGGGAGGCCGGTTTTGCGGCGGGAGCCTCCGCCTTTTTCTCATCGGGCGGAAAAGCGCCGGTGCCCTTGTTGGCGAAGATCGGGGTGTATTCCTCGCTGGCCGCTTCGTCGATGTAGGGTTTGGCGTACTCGAGTGTGATCGTCGTCATGCCCATCTTGCGGGCCGTCTTCTCGATCTTGGCCTTGGCGCGGCGCCGCTGGAAGCCGGCCGGGACCGCCCGGATCGCCTCCTTGGCGTCCTTGGTCCAGGCCATCGGCACGTCGTCGTAGGCCAGCTCGGTTTCGAGGATGCCCTCGGTCTTGGCGGCCGCCTCGAACATGCTCTTGTCGATCAGCTTGAACTTGTCGCCCGTCGCCTTGCAGATCGGGCACGCGACCGGCTGGTCGCCCTTGGCCGTGTAGCCGCATCCGCTGCACAGGTAGTAGTCCTGCTTCATCCGGTCGAGGTAGGCCTGCGTGCCTGGGCTGACGGCCGGTTTCTCTTCCACGATGCCGCTCATCATGCCCGACAGGGTGGAGCCGATCATGTCGCGGGCCACGCTCTCGTCCGCTTTCATCTTGTTGCGGTCGATGCCCTGCTCGTCGAGCGTGGAGCCGAGCTGCTTCATGGCCTCCATGGCGCCCTTGGGGAGGATGTGCCCGACGGCCGCGTCCACCACCGAGTTGCTGATGATGGTGTGGCCCTTCTCGATCGCGTACCGGTGGATGGCGGTCTTGGCCACGCCGCGGGCGAACACCGGGATCTTCTCCATGCGGCGCAGGGCCTCCTCGGTCCAGGCGATCGTGTATTCGGCCTGCTGGTCGATCGGCGGCACGTACTTCTTATTGGAGATCATCACGTGGCACTCGGACATCCGCAGGAGATTTTCGGCGTTGGAGCCGATGTCCATGTCCTCGTCGCTATGGACGCCGAGGCGGCCCATCACGAGCATCCAGGGCTTCTCCCGGCGGACGAACTGGAGGACCTTCTCGAACGCCTTGCCGTCGAGGAGCGTCGTCTTGATGTCCTGCCCCTCGGCCTGGGCGATCTCGCGGGCGATGTCGAGGTGCGCCTGGTAGATCTTGGCCAGGCCGCTGTCGATGATCTCCTCGTGCAGCTTCTCCTGCTCCTTGAACCGGAAGACCTTGCCGGCCTCCTCGTTGAGGACGCCGGAGATGCTGTGGAAGGCGGCGTAATGGAAGTACGGATCGAAGGCCGAGATGGCCTCCACCGGCTTGTTCAGGGCCTTGCCGAGCGCCAGCGCGGTCTTGAGCCCGCCGAAGGAATAGTGGCTGCCATCCAGCGCGACCACGATGGAACCGCCGTTCATGGGATGGGTGTTCTTGATGATGAGCATGTCCGAGGCGCGCACGCGCCGGACGACGCGCTCGGTGACGCCGCCGATGACGCTGTCCTTCACGGCGCCCACGCCCAGCGCGCCCATGATGACGAGGTCGTAGGCGTTGGTGTTGATGTCCTCGACGAGGACCTTGAAGTTGCGGCCTTCCAGGGAGCGCCGCTCGACCGGGATGTTCGCCTCGGCGGTCTTCTTGTCGACAATGTCGAGGTAGGAGTCGGTGATGATCTGGAGACCGCGGGTGATCAGCGAATCGTGGATCTGCCGCTGCCGTTCCAGCTCGTTCTCGTCGTGGTATTCCTCGGGGAGGCCCGCTTCCATCTGCTTGAAGCGCTTGTCGTGCATCTTGGCCGCGTACACGTGGCTGCCCACGAGCTTGGCCCCGAAGGTCTTGGCCAACGAGACTCCGACGTCCAGCGCCATGTTCGAGTAGTCGGAGTTGTCAACCGGGACGTAGATCGTCTTATACATACCGTCTCCTTACCGCAAAACCGAGCAGGGCCGACAAAGTATGAAAGTAGGGTGAAGCGAGGGCGTATCCTAACACCGAAAATTGAGCGATTGCAACAGTTTTCCTGGGTCAATGGACCTGATTTCCCGCCGACTTACGGGAGTTGAGAATCTCATCGAGGGTCAGCAGGACATCCCTGCCGGAGTTCAGCTCCACCCCCCTTAAAAGGTTCTGGTCGGCATAGGTGCCGCCGCTCTGGTCAAGGGCGGGAGAAGAACCGGCTAGCGCCCCCGACCAGGGGCGCGGGTCGCGGCTGCCCGTGCGCGGTCCCTTCTTCATGTTCCAGGCGGCCAGGCAGGCCTTGCCGATCAGTTTGTTGAGCGGGGCGGGGTTGTAGAGCAGTTTCCGGATGCTGGTCGGCGTGAGCATCAGAGGGTTATAGCCGGACGTCAGGTGCCCTTCCTCCAGCAACCGGTGCTCGAGGTCGGTGTTCGGCTGGATGCCGAGGAAGAACATCATCGGGAAGACCCGGTCTTCACCCAAAAGGGCTACGACCTTCTTGTAGGATTCGATGGAGTCCCGCAGCGTGGCTTCCGTCTCGTCCGGCGCGTTGAGCGAGTAGTTCAGGATGATCTTGCCCTTGAAGCCGGCCTCGGCGAGGTAGCGGCAGCCGTCGTACAGGCGGTCCAGCATGAAGCCCATGTGCAGCCCGTTCAGGACCTCCTGCGAGCCGGACGTGATGGCCACTTCCAGGTCGCCGACGCCCGACCGGACCATGAGTTTGGCGAAGTCCGCGGTGATGAGCGACGTCCGGATGTAGCCGGACCACTCGATCTCCAGTTTGTCGGCAATGATCCGCTCCATGATCTCGGTGCACTGGGGGTAGGCGGCCTTGCCCGTGATGAACTGGGCGTCGGTGAACCAGAAGCGGCGCGTGCCCCACCGGCGATAGTGCTCGGCGATGTCCTTCGCGACCAGCGCGGCCGGCCGGTACCGGACGGACTTGCCTTCGAGATAGGGATAGAGGCAGAAGGCGCAGTCGTACGGGCAGCCGCGCTTGCTCTGCACGCCGATGCAGTCGTGGGCATAGGCTTGGTATTGGGGAAAGATGGACGCGATGTACGGCAGGTCCACGGTCAGGGCGCTGAGATCCGTGTAGCTCTGCCCCAGGCCCTTGATCGTCTTCCCATTCCGTCTGGTGATGAACCGCTCGCCGTCGAGCGGCTTGCCCTCGACCATTTTCAGCACGGCCTCTTCGCCTTCCCCGAGAATCCCGATCGTGTCGTCCGGCAGTTTTTCGATGAGCTGGTCAGCGAAGGCGCCGAAGGCCCCGCCGCCGATCATGATCTGCGCGTCGGGGCAGGTCTTGCGGATCAGCCAGGCGTGCGAGAGGTTGGCCCGGATGCCGGAATAGTACTGGTAGAGCGATTTGACACCCGAGAGCGACGCCGCGATCTTCTTGAGGGGGTTGTTCGAGTAATAAAAAGTGAAAGCCTGTTCCAGCGAGGAATCGCCTTCGTGGGGCGAGAAGATCTGGATGTCGCGCCAGGAGAAGCAGACAAGGTCGGGGCGGAAGGCCTCGGCGGTTTGGCGCACGGCCGTCGCGCGCCAGCCAGGGGGAATCTGCGACAGGTCGAGGATGCGCTGGCGAACCTCGGGGTGGCGCTTGTGGATGTAGTCCGCCAGGTAGGTGCAGCCGACCGGATAGATCTGCTTGCAGGGCAGAAAGATGTAGAGGATGCTGTTCATTTCACGGCGACGTGGATGGCGACGATGCCGCCGCTCAGGTTGTGG
>SCTG01000039.1 GCA_004298335.1 Nitrospirota bacterium | reverse complement strand
TACAATCTCCTTGCCCAGAACGTGACGGGACTGACGTTCTCGCTGGCCAACCCCTGCAATTCCACGACGGTGTGCGTCAACGTCACGCTGGCCGCCAGGAGCAAGGACCCCGATCCGCTAACCAAAACGTACCGCACGTACAGCATGACCGATACCGCCCGTCCGAGGAACCATTGAAAATGAAGGCTTTAGAGGGCAGGGCCCATGGGACAAAACGCAACAATTCAGATAGTGGTACTATCTTTTCGGACATGCTTGTCATAAAAATTCCATTTGAAAGCATTATTGGAATAGTCCACTGACAATTTAAAAATCATTATATATCAACATGTTAATTCCATGATTCGACAATATTGTTTGTCTGTTAAAAGCCGGTACAAAAATTGCGTATAGAGATGAGCATAATGTTGAAGACAACCGACATGGGCGCGAAAAACTTCCAGCAGGGCCTGCACGGCGAGTCCGGTTCGGCGCTGCTGGCGTCTTTCCTGCTGGTGGTCATGCTCACCGGCGCAGGCATGGCGGCGATGACGAGCTCCTCGGTGGGCCTGAACAAATCAAAGAACGTCGCCAGCCAGAAGCAGGCCTACTACATTGCGGAAGCCGCCATGAACCATGGCAAGATGTTCCTGCACCAGAACATCGCCAACTGGAACGCCTATGCCACGGCTTCGGCGCAGACCCTGATCCCTTCGACCTCCTTTGCAGGGATCGGGAGTTATACCGTCAAAATCAAGGCCGCCAGCGGAGGCGGGTTGCTCATGACGGCGACGGGCACGGCCAACAACAACGCGACGACATCCGTGTCCACCCTGTACTCGCTCGACAACGGCAACACGCTGGGTAACGCGTTCCTCGCCGGCAAGAATCTCACCGTCAGCGGGAACCCGACTTTGGCCGGCACGTCCGGCGGGATCCATGCCAACGGCAACCTCACGATCTCGGGTAGTCCCACCATTGCGACCCATGCCGACGCCAGCGGGACTTACACCGTCACCGCCACGGGTCACCCCACGGTTGCCGGGTTTACCGGCGGCGGGCAGCCGCAGGAGACGATCAACCCGATCACCGCCTCGACCTATTACGGCACGCAAGACTACTACTTCTACTGGAATTACAATTACAGCGATAACACCTACCACAGCATTGTTTACGATAAGAACTGGAATGTCATAGCGGATACGGCTCCCGGCGGAACGGTGAATATTGGCGGGAATACGTGCTGGCAGTATACGTCGTACTCCTATTCCTATTCATGGACGCTGCATGCGTATGTTTGGACTCCCTTCACATGGACAGCGACCTGCCAGCCCCCCAACGGCACATACTATGTGAACGGTGAGGCGGTGATTTCGGGCAACATCGGCACCGCGGCGAACCCTTGGATTGCGACGATCCTCTCGGCCGGCTCCATCGAGGTCACTTCGCCCAGCCTCGTCATCAGGCCGCCGGTTTCCGGCGATGGGAGCCTGTACAAGAGCCAGACCATGAACCTGCTCTTCGTCGCCAGCAAGGATGTCCTGATCACGGGCAATGCCAATCAAAACTTCAGAGGGATCACCTCTTCGTACGAGCAGACGAGCATCAGCGGCAATCCCGTCTACTATGGGTATTTCATGTCGCAGAGCGTGACCAGCACGGCAACCACGTACATGGGGACCAACTCGGTGACCAACACCTCCATCACCGGCAACATGGCGCTCACGTACAACGGCGATCTGCAAACCAGCACCCAGGGCTACGCCGTCCCCCAGGCAAGACTCTACTAGCGGGAACGTTTTCCGCCTTTCCCTTCCACATAATTGCCCCTCCTGTGGCTTCCGCTGCGATTTCCGCTATAATACGGGCTTGACCGAGCGTTCCCCCTTGCGCATGAGGAGATGCCATGAGTGACGTCAGGGAAACAGCGCGCGCCGAAGAAACGACCTCCCCCAAGCGCCGCCGCAAGCTGGGCGAGGTCCTGGTGGAGGCAGGGCTGCTTTCCCAGGAGCAGCTCGCCACGGCCTTGGAGGAATGCACCAAGGCCGGCAAGCGCCTGGGCGAATACCTGGTCGACCAGGAGATCGTCTCGGAACATGACATCGCCTGGCGCCTCTCGCACCAGCTGGGCTACCTTTTCGTGGACTTGACCAAGGAAGAGCTGAACCCCGAACTGTCCTCCACCATCCCCGAACCCATCGCGAAGCGTTACCAGTCCGTGCCGTTCAAGCTGGACGGCAAGTCCCTGACCGTGGCCATGGCGGATCCCCTCGATTTTGAGGCGATCCGCGACCTGTCCTTTGTCAGCGGGTGCACCGTGAAACCGGTGCTGGCGGGACGCACCGCGATCAGGGAAGCGACTGAAAAAATCTACCTCAAACAGGAAGCGGCGGCCGCCCTCGACCGCATCGTGTCCGACAACACCGAGGAGTTCAGCGAGGACCTCCTGGAAGTGCTCGCGGCCGAGGCCATGCCGTCGGCGGCTGAACTCCAGAGCCTTGAAGAAGCGACCCGGCAGGCGCCCGTCGTCCGGCTCTGTAACATGATCCTGACCCAGGCCGTCCGCGCCCGGGTCAGCGATATCCACATCGAGCCCACCAAAAAGGACACCTTGATACGGTTCCGCGTGGACGGCCTCCTGCGCGAGAACATGCGCCTGCCGAAAGTTGTGCACTCCTCGCTTGTTTCGCGTCTCAAGATTCTCGCCATGATGGATATCGCCGAGCGCCGCATTCCGCAGGACGGGGCTATCCGCGTAAAGATTGAAAAACGCGCCGTGGACTTCCGGGTGTCCTCCCTGCCGACGCTGCACGGCGAGAAGATGGTTCTCCGCGTCACGGACCAGACGAAAGCACTGCCCAAGCTGGATTCGCTGGGATTGTCAGAGAAAACGTACGAGACGATCAAATCGTTCACCCACCGGCACAAGGGCATCATCCTCGTGACAGGCCCGACGGGAAGCGGCAAGACCTCAACCCTCTATGCGATCATCAACACGATCAGATCGCCGACGACCAACCTCCTCACCGTCGAGGATCCGGTCGAGAGCAACATCGAGGGCATCAACCAGACCCAGGTCAACGCGGACGCGGGGTTGACGTTCGCCAGCGCGCTGCGGGCCATCCTGCGCCAGGATCCGGACGTCGTCCTCGTCGGGGAAATCCGTGACCTGGAGACCGCCGAGATCGCCATCCGGGCCGCCATGACCGGCCACCTGGTTCTCTCCACCCTGCACACCAACGATGCCCCCTCGGCCATCACACGCCTCATCAACGCCGGTATTCCCCGCTATCTCGTGGCGTCTCTCGTCGAGGGCGTCGTTGCCCAGCGCTTGGTGAGAACGATCTGTCCCCATTGTAAGGAAAAAACAACGCCGGACCCGGCCACGCTGAGGGCGCTGAGGATCCCTCCGGAAACGCTCGCGAACGTGCAGTTTTACGCCGGAAAGGGTTGCAAAGAGTGCGGAAAGACTGGGTACAGCGGCCGGGTCGCCATCATGGAAATCCTGGACCCCACCGCGCGGATGCGCGAAATGATCTCGGCGGAGGCTACGGAACAGGAATTGCGCCTCGAGGCCCTCGCGGCCAAGATGACCACGCTGGGCGAGGACGGCCTCAACAAGGCCAAGGCGGGTGTGACGACGCTCGAGGAACTGCTGCGCGTGATCGATGTTTCGAGCAAAACCGAATCCATCTGTCCGACCTGCGCCAAGGTCGTCCAGTACGACTTCCTGGTCTGCCCGTTCTGCGAAACCGTGCTCAGCCGCAATTGCGGCAGCTGTAAGCGCGCCCTTCAGATGGAATGGAAGATGTGCCCCTACTGCAGCACCCGTGTCGAAACGGCGCCCTGACCGACCTTCTCTGTCCCTACAGGAACGAGACCGCCAGTTCGTCGGCCATCGCCAGGCCGGATCGGCCCGGGCGGAGCACGCCGCCCTCAAGAACAAGCCATCCATCACGAGTGAGCCGCTCGATGGGCTTCTGAAAGCGCGCAACCGGATCGAGGCAATACCGGCTTTGCAAGGCTTCCAGATGCACTCCTTCGACGGTCCGCAGGCCGAACGCGATCGCCTCGCGGACACGCAACTCCGGGGTCCCCTTCTCCCGCTCCACGATCGGGGCCTGCCCGCCGGTCACGAGCCGGTGATACTCACTCAACGACTCCACATTGCTGAACCGGTCGCCATCCAGATACGAGTGGGCGCTCGGCCCCAGGCCCAACCATTCCCGATCGGTCCAGTAACCGAGGTTGTGCCGGCACTCATGACCCGGCCGGGCGAAATTCGAGACCTCGTACCGGCGATATCCCGAGGCTTCGAGTCGCTCCCGCCCCATTTCGTACAGGCCGGCCATCGCGTCCTCGTCGGGGACGGTCATCCGGCCCCGTTCCACGTCCCAATGAAACGACGTCCCCTCTTCAATCGTCAGACCGTAGAAAGACAGGTGGTCCGGCTCCAAGGCGATCGCGGCGTCCAGGTTGGCCCGCCAGCGGGCGGCCGACTGCCCGGGGAAACCGTACATGAGGTCCAGGTTCACGGTCGGCA
>SCTG01000038.1 GCA_004298335.1 Nitrospirota bacterium | reverse complement strand
TAGGCACCACTTCAACGAACGGCATCTATCTTGTGACTGACGGCGTAATCAGGTCGATTGCCAAATCTGGACAGCCCGCTTACGATGGGAATGGTAAGGTCTTGGTATATGGCCATCCGAGGCTCACGAATGAAGGTCACATTGCCCTATCTGTTGATTTTACTGGCACAAGAAGTGCCGGCGTCGATAATTCAGCTATCTTCCGTTGGACGGAAGAGGCAAACCTCATACCAATGATTCGAACCGGAGATCGCGATTTGGATGGAAACGGGAAAGTTTCGAGTATGGGGAATCCGCGGATAAATGCGAAAGGGCAAGTCGTCTTCACCGTCGGCTATACTGATTTAATTCGTCCGACAGGAATTATTCTAAGCGATGGGGAAAAAACGGTTGAAATAGGAAGAGCAGGTCAGCCGGCGCCCGATGGAAACGGAAGATTTTTTGCTCTCGGCTACTCTGCCATCAACGACCGTGGACAGATCGCTTTTCATGCTACGCTCGATAGTACTCTACGCGGAAAATACGACGATAGTGGAGTGTACGTCTGGTCCCCATCGCAATGAACGCCTCCTTGCGGGGAGTAGCGCGCTGCTCTACAGCACGAACATCAGGCCGACCAACTGGCTGATGCCGGGGGTTTTGTCTCGTATCCACTGCACCCGAGTCAGCACCGGCACCTCCACCGCGACAGAGGACATGGGAATCCAGGTTTTGACCAGCGTGCCGATTTCCACGAAGGCTTGCCCCTTGGTTTCGATGCCGACCCCGCCGTTGCTGAGATCCACGATCTGTCCGCCAAAGGCCACCTCCTGCGGGGGCAATCCGGGCGTCCCGACCTTCCCCATGTACGTGACAGGACATGCGTACGGGTGGCGTGGCACCTTTCGCTTCTCTTCAGCCGATTGAGCCATGGCGTGATCCTTTCCGGCAGGGGGTTGCAATGGCGTGGAGGATACGCTTTTCCCTCCCGCTCCTCAAGCCAATCCTCTCACGCCGAAAGTTTCCAGCAGCCCTTGTACATCCAGCCGGGCCACGAGCTGGTCCCGATGCCGTATCCATGAGGCGGGCAGCCCCTCGCAATGGGGGAGTTCGCCGAACGACCGGGTCCCGGACAACCGCAGGATGGTCGGGACGGTGTCGCTCTCGTCCGTGCCGGCCGCCGCGGGGGAGGGGTGGTTGAAAATCAGGCCGCCGATCGCCACGCCGCGGTTCCGGAGGCATTCCAGCGTCATGAGTGTGTGGTTGATGCTGCCCAGGCGCGCGCGCGCCACGACCAGGACGGGAAGCCCCAACTGCTTTGCCAGGTCCGCGACGAAGAGGTCCGGCGTGATGGGAACCAGGACGCCGCCGATCCCCTCCACAACGACGCAGTCATGCCGGGCCGCAAGGGCCTGAAACGCCTCGATGATCCGGGCCGGTTCGATGGTCCGGCCGTCGCGGGCGGCGGCGACCAGCGGGGCCGCGGCCGTCCGGAACCGGTAGGGCGCGATCAGATCCGGCGGGTCGCCCAGGCCCGCCACCGACGTGAGCCAGTCGGTGTCCGACAGGGCGCCGGCCTGATCGGGCGAGCCCGTTGCGAGCGGTTTCATCACGCCGGTGTCGAGACCCTGCGCGTTCAGCGCCGCGGCAACCGCCGCCGTCACGATCGTCTTCCCGACGCCGGTGTCGGTGCCTGCGATGAAGACGCCGCCTGGCCGCCGCGCGGGCCGGGTCAAAGGGGCGTCATCCTGCTGTCGAGAGTAAAGACCTGGCCCGAAACGTCCGGCATGGCCGCGAGCGCGACGACGAACGCCGCGACGGCGTCCGGAGTGGTGCCGTGGCCGAGGGCCGGCTCGAACGGGGCCGGGGTCGGAACGTCCCGAAACCCCGTCAGGGCCGTGGCGTGCCAGCCCGGCAGGACCGCGTTGACGCGCACGCCGCCGCCGCCCCATTCACGCGCCGCGGTTCGCATCAGGCCCAGCAGGCCGGCTTTGGCCGCGGCGTAGGGTGCCTGCCCGGCCTGTCCCTGAAGGCCGGCCAGCGAGCCGATCAGGATGACGGCGCCCGCTCCCCGGCTCTGCATGGCGGCGCCCGCCTGCTGCAGGCAGTGAAAGGCGCCGGTCAAGGTCGTGGCGACGACCCTGTCCCAGATGTCATCCGAAACGCGGAGGAGCAGTCGGTCGTCGCTCGCCGCCGCGTTGCAGACCAGGACATCCAGCCGCCCCCAGCGGTCCACCGTGGCGGCGACCATGGCGGCTACGTTCTTGGCATCCCGGACGTCCGCCTGATACGGGATTGCGGTGCCGCCGGCCTCTTCGACAGTCCGGACGGTCCGGTCGGCTTCCGCGGCGTCCGTCCGGTAGTTGACCACGACCCGATCCCCCGCGCGCCCGAAGCCCACCGCGATGGCGCGGCCGAGCCCCCGGGAGGCCCCGGTGACCAGCACCACGCGACTCTCAGACGACGGCGTGCTTCCCATGGATGTCCGCGATCTCCCAGGCAGGGAGCGGATTATAGCATGACTTGATGGAGCAGGTGGGTTGTGCTAGTTTACGAAACGTGAAGACGACGCGCGCCATTTCAGCGGCATTCATCCTTGCGGCCTGCATGCTCACCTGGTCCGGACCCGACGCGGCCGGGCCCAACCCCGCCGCCAAGGAGATACAGAACACGGAGGAGTATTTCCCCGACGAGATCGGCAGCGTGTGGCGCTATAAAGGCCGCAGCCGTACGGATGCGGTGGAGCGGATCGCCGAGATGGCGTTCATCAACGAGGTGTCCGCCATCGGCACGACCAACATCAAGGGTGAGACCGTCAAGATCTTCCGTGAAACCAACCAGGGCAACAAGGGTCCGACTGACGGCTTCTTCCGGCGGGACAAGGCGGGCATCACCTATTACGGCAGCCAGCCCACGACTCCGTTCGAGCAGCAATTGATCCCGTACCGGGTGCTGGTGTTTCCGCTGATAATGGAAGGCACCTTCCGGCAGCTCGAGAAAAAGGGCGTCGACATGCAGGCGGACCTGGACGGGGACGGCCGCCATGAACGGGCGGATGTGGTGGCGGATGTCCGGGTCGCGGCGCATACGCCCGTCACGGTTCCGGCCGGGACCTTTTCCGATACCCTCCAGATCGACGCCTCGATGACCATTGTGATCACCCTGACGAAGAGCCGGCGCGTGATCACGAGCCGGGACCGGATCACGAGCTGGTTCGCCCGCGGGATCGGGCTCGTCAAGTATGTGGAAGAGATCGAGGCCCCTCCCGTGATGGAGACCCGGGGGGAGGTGACCCACGTCAGCGAGGAACTGGAAAGCTATACCCTCAAGGGGACGGTAAGCGCGCCTTCCGTCCCTTTGTCTTCGTCCCATCCCGCCGGCCGCCTCTAAGCGACTCCCGCAGCCGTCCGTCCGACGCGACGATCGCCGTCAGCGCTTCCAGGACATGATCGATCTGCTCCGGCCGGTGGCCGGCTGTCACGCTCATGCGGATGCGGCTGGTGCCGTCCGGCACCGTCGGGGGACGGATGGCCGGGGCATACACGCCGTGCGCCAGCAACCGCTCGGACAGTGAAAGCGCCAGGTCGGCGTCCCCGACCAGAAGAGGAATGATCGGCGATCGGCTCTCCAGCGTGTCGAACCCGATCTGCCGGATGCCCTTGTGGAGGCGGTCCCGCAGGCTCCAGAGCCGCGTGCGCCGTTCCGGTTCGGCTGCGATCACATCCAGTGCGGCGGTCGCGGCGGCGGCCATCGCCGGCGGCAGTGCCGTGGTGTAGATGAAGGGCCGCGCGCGGTTGACGAGATACTCGATCAGGTCGCGGGACCCCGCGATGAAGCCGCCCATGCCGCCCAGCGCTTTGCTCAGCGTGCCCATTTGCACCAGCGGCGCGCCCTCCATGCCGAAGTGTTCGACCGTCCCGTGTCCTTCCGGTCCCATCACGCCGGTCCCGTGCGCGTCATCCACGACCAGCGTCGCATCCGCCTGCTGCGCCGCCTTGGACAGCTCGGGCAGGGGCGCCAGATCCCCGTCCATGCTGAACACTCCGTCCGTGACGACCAGCGCGGGACGGGGCGGCCGTCCTCTCTGGAGGAGCCGTGCAAGATGGGCATGGTCCCGGTGACGATACACCCGCAAGGAGGCCTCGCAGAGCCGGCAGGCGTCGATCAGGCTCGCGTGGCAGAGGCGGTCGGCGTAAATGATGTCCCGGTCTTCCGCCAGCGCGGGGATGAGTCCCAGATTGGCCTGGTAGCCGGTGGAAAAGACCAGAGCGGCCTCCACGCGTTTGAACGCCGCGAGACGTTCTTCGAGCTCGCGGTGCGGGCCCAGGCTTCCGGACACCAGGCGGGACGCGCCCGCGCCGACGCCGTAGTGGCGGATCGCCTTGATGGCGGCTTCGGTGACGCGGGGATGCGCGGCCAGGTCCAGGTAGTTGTTCGAGGAGAAGAGCAGGATCCGGCGTCCGTCCAACTCCACTTCGGCGCCGGGCGCCGAGTCGATCGTCCGCAGGCGCCGCAGGAGAGAGCGGCGGGCCAGTTCATCGAGGCGTGATTGGAACATGGGTTCCCTATACCCGCAGAGGAGCGGGGTGTCAATCAGGCCGCCGGTCGGAGGCCCGCCGGCGCGCGCGGGCGACGAGTCCGACACAGAGAAGGACTCCCGCCGCGGACGCCCAGGTGCCGGCTGTCAGCAGCGGGGTCCGATACGAAAACGTGACCACGTGCGCCCCGGCCGGCACCACGACCGCCCGCGCCAGCGCGTTGGCCCGCAGAATGGGCAGCGGGGCGCCGTCTTCCAGCGCCGCGGTCCAGCCCTGATCGTAGGCGTCGAGCAGAACGAGGACGGCCGGCCGCGGGGTCTCCACCCACACCCGCACCTCTTCGGGCGCGTACCGCTCGATCACCGCGAGTCCTCCCTGCGCGGGTCCAGGCAAGGTCGCGGCCGATGTCTCGATGACATCCACCTCTCCACTCAGAAAATCGGCCCGTGCGAGCAGCGTTGCAGGGTCGACCGCTGAAGCCGTGCGCTCCGGTTTCAGGGACAGATAGACGCGCGGCTTGGCGCGGACCGGATTCGTGAAGAGGGCGAGGTCGTAGTCGTGGAGGACGGCGACGATCCCTTGCGTCTGACGCGGGTCCTTGAGGCGAGACGCGCGGCTTATGTAGTAGGTGACGTTGAACCGGGCGGCCGTTTCTTCCGCGGGATGCTGCCCCAGCATGGCCGAGAACGCCGTGCTGTAGCCGGGGAGGTGCCCGTCCACCGCCTCGATGTGAAACTGGGCATTGTGTTCCGGATAGAGGGCCTGCCGTCCCACCACCTGATCGGACTGGTAGCCCAGGAGGCGATAGATGTGTGTGGGCACGACGTATTGCGAGTCCAAGCTCGAGATCAGGCGGAAACGGCCCGGCATCAAGGTGCCTTCACGCGCCCGCAGGGCCCGGGCCAGGGGAGGTTCGAACGACGCAACTTCGGCAGGTGCGGTGCTGTACGCCTCCATGTTGGCATGGGCCAGGTCGAACGTGATAAGTGCCGGAATGGCAGCGAGGAAAAACGCTTCGCGCAGCCATCCTTTCGCGGCTCCGGCAACCGCCAGCCACATGCCGAGAGAAGCGGCGGCGCTGAAGAGGAAGGCCTGCGCGGTCGCGCCGGTCACCTCATGGGCCAGCGCCGGCGGCGCGTCGAAGCTGGCGGCCGTCCATTCGCCGATAGTTGCTGAGCGCAATATGAGACTGGCGCACGCGCAGAGGGTTGCGCCGACAAGCCATGGCGCAGGGCGTCCTTTCCCGGCACGCAATGCGTCGAACCCCGCTCCTGCGAGCATGGCCATCGCGAAGGAGAAGATGCCCATGAGCTTTTCGGGAAAGCGGAACGCCGACCACAGCGGCACGAAACGGTAAAAGACATCATAGAGGCCGCCGAACCGGCCGAGCGAAAGCAGCAGGGCCACGCAGCCGAGCAGGGCCAGGACTCGCAGGTCACGGCGCTGCCGGATTCCCAGGAGCGCCAGCCCGATCACGGGAACTCCCAGGTACAGGCTGTCAGTCCAGAGCCCCCAGCGGGGGCTTCCGAGAAAAACGCGCGCCAGGACCACCGGATCGGCTTTTTCGATGAGCGGGGAGGCCAGGATGGTGAACAGGCGCAACGGATGGGTCGACCACTGCGCGGCCTCCTCATGGAATTGGATGGGCTGCGCGCGGGCGCTGTCGACAAAGACCGCCCACGCCGGTGCGAGCTGAATGCCGGCGAGCAGGGCGGCGAGACCGCCGACGAGCGCCAACCGGAGTCCCGCTTCCCGATAGGAAGCTTCCGTCCGCGCCGCCGTCCACAATAACGCGATAAAGCCGTAGTAATATCCTGTCTGCACGTCGCCGTTCAGGAAGACACTCGCCCAGATGACCGCCGGTGCCACCACCCATGCGCGGCCGTCCCGGAGGGTCTTTTCGACGGCCGCGATGAAGAGTGGAAGCACGCACAAGGAGTACAGGTAGACGATGTTGACGAGGGCCGAGACAAGATAGCCGGAGAGCGTGAACGAGATGCCGGCGACGAGGGCCCCCGTACGCGACAAGGACAGCATCCGGCCGCAGGCAAAAGCGCCGAGGGCCGCCAGCAGGCACGACAGGAGCGTCGAGGCGCGATAGGCATCATGCACCGGGAAAAGGAAATAGAGCAGGGTGAAGGGGTGGAAGACCCCGGTGACGGTCGTTCCGATGAACGGGCGGCCCAACGCCTCGTACGGGAACCATTGCGGCAGCTCGCCGGCCGCAAGCCGCTCCACCATGTACCGTTTAATCGGGGGGTAGAAGAGGAAGGAATCGCGCTTGATCAGCACCAAGTCGGGCATCCAGAGTCCGTGGAAGAAGGCGAGCGTGATGATGCAGAGCACCGCCAGCGCGAGTCCCGTCGGCGACCACGCTCGGGCCATGAGCCGGGCCAGGGCGCCGGGTTTGTCGTCGGAAGCGGTGGTATTCATGACGCGCGCTGATTTGTAGGCGTCTGCCGGCGCGCGCGTGCGATCATCGCCAGGCAGATCACGCATCCGGCAAGCGAAGCGCCGACGCCTTCCCACAACAGGGGCGTGTCGTAGCGGAACGTGACCATGTGGAGACCCGTCGGCACGCATACCGCGCGGACGAGGGCGTTGGCGCGCAGGATGGGGAGCGCATCGCCGTTTTCGAGAGTGGCCGTCCACCCCTTTTCGAAGGCATCGAGCAGCACCAACACGGCCGGTTGCGGCGTGTCCACCCGCACCCGCACCTCTTCGGGCGCGTATCGCTCGATCACCGCCGTTCCAGTTCGGGCAGGCCCCGGTAACGGTTCCGCCGATGTCTCAATCACGTCCACGTCGCCGTTCAAGAAATCCGGCCGTACGGCCAGCGCGGCAGGATCGACGGGGGAATCGGCGCGCTCCGGTTTCAGCGACAGATAGGCGCGTGGCTTGGCGGGGACGGGATTACGGTACAGCGCGAGGTCGTAGTCGGAAAGTACGCCCACCAGTGCGGTGGTGTAACGCGGGTCCTGCAGATGAGATCGCGGGCCGGTGAAATACGACACGTTGAATCGGGCGGCCACCTCGAGACTCGGTTTCTCCGGGAGCAGGGTCAAGTAGGCCCGGTTGTACCCGGGAAGAGAGATGTGGGTCGTTTCGATATGGAACTGGGCATTGTGCTCCACATCGAGCGCCTGCCTGCGAACCACCGACTCGGTTTCCGGGCCCAGCAGACGGTGGAGGCTTTTCCGCGCCAGATACTTGGATTCGCGGATCGGGATCAACCGGAAACGGCCGGGGGCCAGCCCGCCCTCGCGCGTGGCGAGCACGCGAGCGAATGCGGGAATGAATGTGGCCGCTTCGATGGGGCCGGTGCGGTAGGCCGAAAAGTTGGCCCGCCCGAGATCGAGCGTGAGAATCGCCGTCAGGGCGGCGAGAAGCATCACTTCGCGGAGCTGCCCTTTCCGGGCCCCCATGATGACCATCCACACTCCGAGCGAAGCGCCCGCGCTGTAAAGAAACGCGCGTGCCGCCGAGTGAGTCATTTCGCCGGCCAGGGACTCCGACGCGCCGAAGTGTGCGGCTGTCCAGGCGCTCGCGGTTTCGGCGCGCAGTCCGAGCCACGCACTCGCGCAGAGGATGGCCATCACGAGCCAGGGCGTTGGACGGCCTTTCCCGGCCCGCAGCGCGTCGATCCCGGCTCCGGCGAGCATGGCTGCGGCGAAGGAGGCCACGCCCATGAACTTCTCGGGGTATCGGAACGCCGACCAGAGCGGGACCACGCGGTAGAAGACTTCGTAGAGCCCGCCGAATTGGCCGAGCGCGAGGACCAGCGCGAGACCGCCGAGCAGGCCCAGCACGCGGAGGTCTCGTTTGTACCAGACGCCGAGGAGCGCAAGCCCCAGCACGGGCACGCCGAGGTAGAGGCTGTCCGCCAGCATTCCCCCCACAGACCCCCGTTGCGGCGTGCCGAAGAAGAGGCGCCCCACTTCCACGGGGCTCGCGTTTTCGCCGACCGGCGCGGCCAGGACCGTGAATAACCGCAAGGGGTGGGTTGACCAGTACAGCGCCTCACCGTGGAACAGTTCAGGCTGCATCCGGTGGCTGCTCAGGAACACCACCGTTGCAGGCGCGAGCTGCGCGCCCGCGAGCAGGGCCGCGAGGCCGCCCACGAGCAAGAGCCGCACGCCGGCTTCACGCAGGGCTCCCGGCGTTCGCATCGCCGTCCAGAGCAGCGCAATGAAGCCGTAGTAATATGCCGTCTGCCCGTCTCCGTGGAGCAGCACGGTCGCCCACACGACCGCGGGCGCCACTGCCCACGCGCGAATGCCCACAAGCGCCTTCTCCAGCGCGACACAAAAAAGCGGCAGGACGCAAATCGAGTACAGGTAAATGAGATGCTCGGTGCAGGAGACGACATAGCCTGAGAGCGTGAACGCCACTCCGGCAACGACCGCTCCCGCGCGCGAAATGCCCAGCGTGCGGCCCAGGGCGAAGGCGCCGAGCGCGGCCAGCAGGCAGGACAGCAACGTCGAGGCGCGATACGCATCAGCCGCCGGGAAAATGAAATAGAGCAGGGTGAAGGGATGGAAGACGCCCGTGGCGGCAGTTCCGATGAAAGGGCGCCCCAGCCCCTCATAGGGGAACCATTGCGGCAGCTCGCCGGAAGCAAGCCGCTCGATCATATGCTGCTTGAGCGGGAGCCAGAACGCATAGGCGTCACGCTTGATGAGCACGAGGCCCGGCCACCAGAGATTCTGGTAGAAGATCAGGGTGATGCCGCACAGAAGGGCCACCATGAACCCCGTTGATTCGTGGAAGCGGCGGCGGGGCGTTGGAACGGGCGGGAGCGGCTCCGGTGTGGCGGGCGCGATCATGCCGGGCTCCTGGACCGGCCTGTCTCCCGGCGGGCATGCACGAGCAGCCCGCCACAGAGCCCGAGTCCCACCAGGGACGCCCAGGCGCCGGCGGCGAGCAGGGGAGTCCGGTAGGTGAACGTCGCGGTGTGCGTGCCGGACGGCACCACGACCGCCCGCACCAGGCCGTTGGCCCGCAGAATGGGGAGAGCGGTCCCGTCGTCGAGGGCGGCCGTCCAGCCCCGGTCGAAGGCGTCGAGCAGAACCAGGACGGCCGGTTGCGGGGTGGTCACCCGCACCCGTACCTCCTCGGGCGCGTATCGCTCGATCACCGCCTGCCCGTCGTGGGCCGGGCCCGGCAACGTCGCGTCGGATGTCTCGATGACGTCCACTTCGCCGCTCAGGAAGTCGGGTCTCTGGAGAAGGGCGACGGGATCGGCCGCGGGGCCCGCGCGTTCCGGGCGCCGGGAGAGATAGGCGCGCGGCTTGACGGGCACGGGGTTGCGGGCCAGTGCAAGGTCGTAGTCCGGCAGTTCGGCGACGACCGCGCCGGACCAAAATGGGCTTTGGAAGGACGCCCTCCGCGCAATGTAATAGGCGACATTGAACCGCGCCGCCCGGTCCATTCTGACCATGTACGGCATCATCGTCTTGAGCCGCTGGTTGCGGCCGGGCAGGTAGTCGAAAAATGATTCGAGATGAAATTGCGCGTTGTGCGCCACGTCGAGGGCCTGGCGGCGCTCGATGAAGATCGCGTCGCGGCCGAACACGTGGCGGATGGCGGGAGGCACGACGTACGACGTGTGGCGGAGCGAGAGCATCCGCAACCGGCCCGGCGCGATGGTCCCCTCCCGGGCCGCGATGGCCTGGGCGAGCGGCGGGACGAACGTGGCGGCTTCAGCGGGGCCGACGGCGTAGGCGCCGAGGTTGGCGCGCGCCAGGTCCAGGGTGACGATGGCCGTCAGGGCGCCGAACGCCAGGGTTTCGCGGAGGTGCCCTTTGCGGACCCCGGCGAGGACCGTCCACACGCCGGCCGCTGCGAGCGCGCTGTACAAAAAGGCGAGCCCGGCCGACCCGGTTACGTCCCGGGCCATGTTCTCCGGCGTCCCGAAGTGTGCCGCCGCCCAGGCGCCTGACGCGTCCGTTCGAAGGCCGAGGCCGACGCCTGCGCACGCAAGCGCGACCGCGAGCCAGGGCATCGGGCGGCCCCTGCCCTCGCGGAGCGTCTCCAGCCCCGCGCCGGCGAGCATCGCGGCGGCGAACAGCGCGAGGCCCATGAGCTTCTCGGGGAAACGGAAGGCCGACCAGAGCGGCACCACGCGAGAGAAGACGTCGTACAGACCGCCGAACCGGCCCAGCGCCAGAAACAGCGCGAGCAGTCCCAGGAGGGCGAGGAACCGCACGTCGCGCCGGTGCCAGGCACCCAGGAAGGCCAGCCCCAGCACCGGGATGCCCAGGTAGAGGCTGTTGGCCCACAGGCCATGCTCCGGGCTGCCGAAGAAGAAATTTCCCAAATCCGTGGGGTCGGTGGTCGTTGCCAACGGGGAAGCCGCCAGTCCGATCAACCGGAGCGGGTGGGTGGACCAGAAGAGGGCTTCTTCCTGGAGCGTGTCGGGTTGCGCGCGGTCGCTGCCCGCAAACACCGCGGCGGCGGGACCCAGTTGGACGCCGGCGAGTAACGCGGCGAGCCCGGCGACAAGCCCCAGCCGGATGGCCGCCGTGCGCCAGGGAGTCGGCGCCCGCGCCGCCGTCCAGAACAGGGCGATGAAGCCGAAGTAATAGCCCGTCTGGACGTCGCCGTTCAGAAACACCGTCGCCCAGATGATGGCCGGCGCGACGACCCACGCGCGCCGTCCGGTGAGGGCCTTGTCGAGCGCGGCGCAAAAGAGCGGCAACGCGCAGAGGGAATACAGATAGACGATATTGCTGGTCAACGACGCCATGTACCCCGAGAGTGCGAACGCGAGGCCCGCGACGAATGCTCCGGCCCGCGAATACTGCAGGGTGCGGCCGAGGGCGAATGCACCCAGAGCCGCCAGCAGGCAGCAGAGGAGCACCGAGACGCGATACGCGTCATGCACCGGGAGGAGAAAATACAGCGCGGTGAACGGATGGAACACGCCGGTCACCGTCACGCCGATGAAGGGCCGACCGAGTGCGTCATACGGGAACCACTGTGGAAGCTCTCCCGCCGAAAGCCGTTCGACCAGATGCTGCTTCAGGGGAAGGTAGAGCCGGAAGGCGTCCCGTTCGATCAGCACGAGACCCGGCAGCCAGAGGTTGTGGTAGAAGGCAAGCGTGAAGCCGCAGAGCGCGGCGACCGCAAGCCGTGCGGAGGAAGGATTCTCCCGAGTCGACAGCGGGGTCATGGGTGACTCATGGCCCGGTGTGTCTCGCGGCGTGCCTGTGCGAGCAAGCCGAGGCAGATCACGAGACCGGCCAGGGACGCCCACGCGCCGGCTTTGAGCAGGGGTGTCTGATAGGCGAACGTCACGATATGCGTGCCGGACGGCACCACCACCGCGCGGACGAGGGCGTTGGCGCGCATGATGGGGAGATCGGTTCCGTCGTCGAGGGTGGCCGCCCAGCCCTTGTCAAAGGCATCGAGCAGAACGAGGACGGCCGGTTGCAGGGCGGTCACCCGTACCCGCACGTCTTCGGGCTTGTACTGCTCGATGGAGGCGGCGCCTCCGGCGGCGGGTCCGGGCAATGCGTGGCCGCGTGCTTCAATCACGTCCACTTCTCCGCTCTGGAAGTCCGGCCGCACGAACAGGACCGCCGGATCGACCGGCTTGACGGACAGCTCCGGTTTCCGTGACAGGTAGACGCGTGGTTTGGGCGGAACGGGGTTGCGGAAGAGCACCAGGTTATAGGGCGGGAGTTCGGCGACGATCATGCGGGAGAGATGAGGGTTTTTTACATGGTAACGCCGGCTGATGTAATAGGTCACGTTGTAACGTGCCCCGACCTCAAAATTCATCCCGTGGCGCATCGCGTCGGCAAATTGCCGGCTGTACCCGGCCAACTGCGGCATGACGCTCTCGAGTTGAAACGCCGCATTGTGCAGGACGTCGAGTGCCTGGCGGCGTTCGATGGACAGCGCGCCGTAGTAGCCGGCGGTGCGAGCGAGATCCTCGGGCCAGCTGGCCGACTCCTCGTATGTCGCGACGAGGCGGAAACGTCCCGGAGTCAACGGCCCCTCCCGGGCCGTGATCGCCTCGGCGAGAGGCGGCATGAAGGTTGCGGCTTTGGAAGGGCCGGTGTGGTACGCCCCCTGATTGGCGCGTGCCAGGTCGAGCGTGATGAGCAGCACCAATAAAGGGAGCGCAACCGACGCCTGCAAAACTTGCCTCTGCGCGCCGGCTGCGATCAGCCACGTGCCCAGCGTGACCGCGGCGCTGTACAGGAACGCGATGGCAACCGCATGCGCGATCTCATGCGCCAACTCTGGCGCCGCCCCGAAGTGTGCAGTGATCCCCGCGGCGGCCGCGTCGGTGCGAAGCGCAAATCCGGCGGCCGCACAGAGTATCGCCGTCGCGAGCCAGGCAGCCGGCAACCCCTTGCGGCTCCATAACGCGTCGAGTCCGGCTCCCGCCAGCATGGCCGCGGCGAACGAGGCTACGCCCATCAGCTTCTCCGGGTACCGGAATGCCGACCAGAGCGGCATGACATGATAGAAAATCTCGTAGAGGCCCCCGTATTGTCCCAGAGCCAGCAGCAGGGCAGCGCCGCCGAGCACGGCGAGTATCCGCAGGTCGCGGCGATGCCACGTTCCGAGCAGGGCCAATCCCATCACCGGGATTCCGAGATAGAGGCTCTCCGCCAGGAATCCTGTGGTGGGAATCCCGAAAGTCCGGGCGACGAGAACCGGGCTGGCGTGTGTGGCCACCGGCCAGGCCAGCATGGTGACCAACCGGAGCGGGTGGGTGGACCAGGACATGGCTTGCTCGAGATATTCGCCCGGACGGGTGCGTTCGCTGTCATGAAAGATCCCCCATGCCGGCCCGAGCTGAACGCCGGCGAGCAGAACCGCGAGTGTCCCCGCGAGGGCCAGCCGGGGAAGCGTGTGCCGGTAGGAAGTCGTTGTGCGCGCCAGGACCCACGCCAGCGCAATGAAGCCGTAGTAGTAGCCCGTTTGCACGTCGCCGTTGAGGAACACCGTGGCCCAGATGGCCGCGGGTGCGACCGTCCAGGCGTATCGTTCCGTGAGGGCCTTTTCAAGCGCGACGCAAAAAAACGGCAGCGCACCGATCGAGTACAGGACATGAATGTTCTCGGTAAGAGACACGAGATAGCCGGAAAGCGCGAAGGCCACGCCCGCGAGCACGGCCCCAGGCAGTGAAATCAGGAGTGTGCGGCTGAAGAGAAAGGCGCCCGTGGCAGCCAGCAAGCATGAAATCAGGATCGAGGCACGGTACGCATCCGGTGCGGGAAAGACGAAGTAGAGCACATTGAGAGGGTGAAACACGCCGGTATGTGTTGCGCCGATGAAGGGGCGGCCCAGCGCGTCATAGGGGAACCATTGCGGCAGTTCACCCGTCGAAAGCCGCTGGACGAGGTATTGTTTGATGGGAAGAAAGAGGCGGAAGGCGTCACGTTTGATAAGGACGAGGTCAGGCCACCAGAGGCCATAGTAGAAGGCCAGTATGATGATACAGAGTGCTGCCACCGCAAGCCCGGTGAGTGCAGGCGTGAGCCGGGCGTGCGGTTCCGCCCTGGTATCGCGTTCGCCAAGAGACGCGGGCGGAGTCATGCGCGGCTCTCCGAGCGGCGTCGTTGCCGATGTGCATGGACGAGAAGTCCGCCGCACACAAGAATGCCGACCAGCGACGCCCAGGCGCCGGCCTTGAGCAGAGGAGTCTGATAGGCGAACGTCACGACATGTGTGCCGGCCGGCACCACGACTGCCCGTACCAATGCGTTCGCCCTCCTGATGGGTACATTCTCGCCCGTCTCGAGCCTGGCAGTCCAGCCCTTGTCGAACGAGTCCAGCAGAATCAGGACAGCTGGCTGTGGGGTTTCGACCCGCACCCGCACGTCTTCGGGGGCGTAACGCTCGATCACCACAAATCCCCCTGAAACGGTGCTCGGCAAAGTCTCATCAGGCGTCTCGATCACGTCCACCTCGCCGCTCAGGAAGTCGGGGCGGGTGAATAGCGTCGCGGGATCGATAGGCGAGGCGACTTGTTCCGGTCGCGGGGACAGATAGGCACGGGGCTTGGCCGGGACGGGATTCCTGAACAGGACACGGTCATACTCAGGGAGCGTTGCCACGATCCCTTTGGCGTACTGCGGATTGTCCAAGTGAGCATGGCGGCCGATGTAATAGGTGACGTTGAACCGTGCAGCCACGTCCGTTCCGATCCACGGCGGTAACTTCTCCTTGAGGCCAGGCAGATAGTAGTAGACCGTCTCGATATGGAACTGGGCGTTGTGCTCCAAGTCGAGGGCTTGGCGGACTTCCACGGAGTTGACGTCGTGTCCGAGGAGACGAAACATCCGCTCCGGCGCAAAGAATTTGCCGTCGCGAAGCGTGATCAGTCTATACCGGCCTGGGGCAAGCTCCCCTTCGCGGGCCGCGATCGCCTTGGCGAGCGGCGGCATGAACGTGGCGGTTTCCACGGGACCGGTGTGGTAGGCGCTGGAGTTCGCCCGTGCCAAGTCGAGCGTGATGATCGTGACCAGAATGGCGAGCAGCCACTCGATACGAAACGCGCCCCGCTCCCTTCCGGCGGCGACAAGGCTCACACCCAGGGCTGCGATCGCGCTGAAGAGGAATGCTGTTGCTGCAGAGCCGGTTACCCGGGCGGCCAGGGTCATTGATGCCCTGAAGTGGGTGGTTGTCCAGGCGACGACGGATTCGGTACGCAGGCCGAACCACACGCCGAGGCACAGTACTGCTGCGATAACCCAGGGCGTCAGATGTCCGCGTCCTGCGCGTAGCGCGTCAATGCCCGCCCCCGCGAGCATCGCGACCGCAAAGGTAAACACGCTCATCAGCTTTTCAGGGTACCGGAATGCCGACCAGAGCGGCATTGTCGTGTAAAGGATCTCATAGAGGCCGCCGTACTGTCCGAGTGCCAGCAAAAGAGCGAGGCCGCCGAGAAAGACGAACACTGTCAAATTGCGATGATGCCAGGCTCCGAGGCAAGCCAATCCCATCACGGGAACTCCCAGGTACAAGCTCTCTGCCCAAAGGCCATGCTTGGGATAGCCGAAAAAAAACCTTCCCAGATCGGTTGGGTCCGCGTTGGTCCCGACCGGGTAGGCCAGTACCGTGAGCAGCCGCAATGGGTGAGTCGACCAATACAGCGCCTGTTCGTGAAACGAGGCAGGGTCCAGGCGATCGCTGCTCGTGAACACCGCCCACGACGGTGCGAGTTGGATGCCGGCGAGCAAGACCGTCAACACTCCCGTGAGCGCCAGACTGAAACTTGCTTCACGGTAAGATCCCCGCGCCCGCGTTGCCATCCAGAGCAGTGCAATGAGCAG
>SCTG01000037.1 GCA_004298335.1 Nitrospirota bacterium | reverse complement strand
CTGCCCTATTCCACCACCGAGCAACAGCTCAGCGAGCTGTTCTCACAGCAGGGTTCCGTGACATCGGCGAAGGTGATCACGGACAAGTTCACCGGCCAGTCTCGCGGGTTCGGATTCGTCGAGATGGCGACGGGTGAAGAGGCCCAGAAGGCGATCACGGCGCTGAACGGCACGGCAATGGGAGGCCGGACCATCACCGTGAACGAAGCCCGTCCCCAGGAAAAGCGCAGCGGGGGAGGTGGCGGCGGCTACGGCGGCGGCGGCGGCGGCGACCGTGGAGACCGCGGCGGACGCTGGTAACCAAGTCCTGCGAATAGGATAACACCGACTGAACAACTGGGCCGGGGCATCCGAACCCGGATGCTCCGGCCCGCTCAACCCCAAGGGCGCGACACTCACGCCGGGAGGCTACAATCCCCAGACCAGGAAAAGCGACTCTCGCAAAACGCGACCGCGAGCGGGCCAAGCAAGCCAAGCAGAAGGAAAAAGACGAGCGCCGGGCCCAGCGGAAAGCGGAAAAAGCCGACAAGGCGGCGACGCCCCGGCCCCGCGACGGTGAAGATCCTGATCTCGCCGGCATGCGGCCAGGCCCGCAAGAGCCCCTCTTTTATTAGCCTTCTCCGCCATCCTTTTCGAGGGCGCCGCCCATGCTCCAGAAAACCCTGCTTGTCCTCCTGCTCGGCCTGCTCCTGACGGGGTGCGCCGCGTACGATGAAAAACGGCGTCAGGAAGAGCGGCTCGTGTTCGAAGGCATGATGAACCGTTCCATCGGGCAGACAACCTACGAGCAGGTGCTGGGGTTCTTCGGCCCGCCGACGGATCGGAAGGAAACCGCCAGCAGCATCACAGCCGTGTGGGAAGACCCGACCTCAAGCGGGTTCCGGATGGACAGGCCCGACAGCGCCACGGGCGGGCTCTCCCGTCTCCAAGGCGAACGCGTGCGGATGATCTTCGACCGCAGGACCCAACTGCTGAAGTCCTGGGACTATCCGAACAAGTAGAGCGCGCGCCGGGGAAGCCGCCCCCTACCCGGTCTTTTTCGCAGGCGGGAACAGGTATTCGATTTCCTGCACGCAATGTTCGAGGAAGTTGTCCAGCGTCTGACTGGACGTGGACAGGTGGATCACGGCGTTGACGTTGGCGTCCTTCGTGGACGCGTCGGCCAGCCGTTCCGTCATCCCCTTGTTGACATCCGACACGCCCCGATAGACCTCGGCCAGTTTCTTGAGCTCCCAGTCCGGTTGCTCCCCGTTCCGCATGCGGAAATACTGCGCCGTCAGGTACATCGAGATGGCGCGGTAGATCGTCTCTTCCTCGGACGCGAACGGCAGGTGGAACCGCACGTTGGGGCGAAGCCGGTCCATGACCGGACAGTTGCTCGTGACCATGTAAATCCCGATGATCGAACTGAGGCCCTCCTGCAGCGTCGTCTTGGCCTCGAAATCGCGCCGCTCGGTCACCACCCGGACATGGATGTCCTGAAACGAGAGCGCGTCCTTGAACGTTTCGACCAGGGTGGACAGGTTGACCGCGACGGGGCAGTAGGCGACGTCCTCGCCCAGCGGGCAGTTCGCGCACTGGTGGTACTTCAGTTTCGTCCACTCGGGCTTCGGCAGGTCCCTGTTCGTCACCAGTTCCAGGGTGTCGGCCCTGAGCACCACCTCGAAGTTTTTTTCCAGCCCGTTGGGGAACCGGAACTTGTACCGGTAGTGATACGTTTTCCCTGGCTTCTGGTCCGACATGCGCGTCTCCCCGGCCCGCCGAGTCGCAGGAAGTTAGCATTTTAAATACGGCGGGTCAAATCGCTCAAGGGCCTGCGCTTGCCAAACGCCTCGGAACTCGCTATGACTGCGGCATGCTGACGATCAGGCGCGCGACCGAGCGCGATTTCCCCGCGCTCCTCAGGATCCAGGCGGAGGCGTTCGGGGCCTATGAGGGCACGTACGAGACGGCCGCCTGGACCAAGGAAACGCTCGAGAACGTCAAACTCGACGCGCGGGACAAGGTGATTCTCGTGGCGGAGTGGGACGGCGCGGTGGCAGGGTCGGTCCGCTTCTGGAACGCGGGCGGCGTCTGCGTGATCAGGCTGCTGTCGGTCAGCCCGACCTGCCAGGGACGGGGGATCGGGAAAGCGCTGATCAAGGAGATCGAGCAGCACGCCGTGGACGCGCACAAGCTCCACGTCTGCACGATGCTCCGCGCGTCCCGCAACATCTCGCTGTTTCTGAACCTGGGCTATCGCCCCGAATCACTGCTGCCCGACCAGTACCACCACGCGGACCTGATCTGCTTCTCCAAGTATCTGAAACCCGCGCCCTGATTCAGAGGGAAGAATCCTCCGCTTGCCCTTGCATTGCCGCCCGTCAATTCTGTATGGTGGCGGGGTTTGTCCAGGATCAACCATCAGCAGGGGAGAGGATTTTCATTCGATGGAGCAGACGACGAATACGGTGAATTGGAGGCAGTGGCTGACGCATCCGCAACTCGTGCATCCCGCCGCGATCGAAACGATGGACATGCTCGCCGAGATGCTGGCCGGCACCGA
>SCTG01000036.1 GCA_004298335.1 Nitrospirota bacterium | reverse complement strand
CCCAGGCCCTGGCCAATGCGCCGATCTCAGACCGGGGCTATTTCGTGGTGCCGAGGGTCCTTTAGCCACAAAGGGCACAGAGACACAAAGAATTGCCTTTGTACTACTAACCTTCAGTTTCGTTTTTTCTTGCGCAGAAGTCATGCGGCTGCCCTGGCTACTTGTTGAAGGGTGACGACTTGGACCTGGAGGACGGCGGCGGCCAGCACGCGTCCTTTGGGGGTGAGGAAGTAGCGATGGCAGCCCGGGGATTTCCGGATGATTTGGTGGGCTCGAAGGATTCGGAGGAGACGGCTGATCCGGGCGGAAGCTTTTTTCGGGTCCAGTTTCCCTAGGCCGAGATGCACGGCCAGGTCCTTGTTCCGGAATCCCTCCATGGCAAACTCCCCCCGGCTGATGGCCGTAAGGAGAGCCTGGTCTTCGTCGGCCCAAGGTCGCAGTCCCCGGACCTTCCGTTTTCGGTAGATCACGGCGCGGCACTCAGGCCTGAGGAGGTCTCCGAAGGACTGGCTCGTGTCCAACGCCGCCAGGGCGTCGAGGTACCGCTCGTTGGCGGCTTGAGAAACCATCGCCCGCCGATGGAGGTCGGCCACGCCCCGCCTCAGTACCCGCCAGCGCTTCTCGCCATTGGAGTCACCCTCCTTGGCTCGGTACACCTTGAAATCGCGGGGGTCGTTGATGGTCGTTTCGGTCCGCAGCACGCTGCCCTGTTTGTCGTACACCTTGATCGAGTTGCCCTTGACCCTGTGCTTCACGCGGATCCCTTCCGGCCGATGCTTGTAGCTGCTCTGGATCTCCCCCTGGAAGTGCCCTGTCAGCTTCTTTCCGAGAAACCGCATCACGTCCGGGCTTGAGTAGGCGTGGATGGCGCTGCGCACCAGGGCGGGATAAATGGAAGCCAACTCCTGCTCGGAGCGGAACATCACATCCGTCGCCCACTCCGTCTCCCGGGCGGACCAGTAGGTCGGCATGGGCCACTCGGGAATCATCTGTCCATGCAGGGGATTCAAAGCCCGGACCACGCGCTCCAACTCCTCGGGCCAGTTCAGTTCGTGCATTTTTTCCATCAATGCCTGAGCCTTGGGCAAATCGCTGATCCTCGCGAAACAGTTGTCCCTCCGCTCATACCCGATTCCCGCCCTGTCCATCTGTCGCGCCAGCCATTCCCGCCCGTTCACGCACACCTGCACGGTAAAGGGAAACCATGTCTGGATCCGAATGCTCATCCATCCAAACGTCTCGTCGATCCCATAGCCGTATAGGTGAAGGCACTTCCGGAGGCCCGCTTTGAGCACCAGTCGCTTGCGAGCCGCATCCTTCCCGATGAGGTAGCTCATGCACGGCTCCACCGCGCTCAGCACGCACACCAGCCCATCCTTGACCCCGTCCTTCTGTGCGATCCCCAGCGCGATCTCCTCTTTGCAGATTCGGCTCGAAGCCAGGTACACCACGGGCCGGCCAAGCTCCCTCGCCCGCGCCTGGATGGCCTCTTTCATCCCGTCGCTTTTGCTCTCCACGAACCCGCCAAAATCCTTGAGCAGGACCCCAGCTTTGCTCAAATACGTCATCATCCCTCCCACACAGGACAGCATCCTCAACGTCCCCATGAACCGAACCCGATCCCACCCGCTCAGGACACCCAGGACCGCCCCCTCGTGCTTCCGGATAAACTCCTGCATGGCGCCCTCCACGCATGAAAGTCTTGAACTCACTCCCATGCTCCCGGAAAGGCGCCACCTTTTTCAATCTCAGCGCGGCCCTCGGTATCTCCCGATTTGGTTGCGGCCCCGGCCGCGCTGTGGACCTCTG
>SCTG01000035.1 GCA_004298335.1 Nitrospirota bacterium | reverse complement strand
CGAAGATATACTTGCTCTTGCCGGGGACGATCGTCAGGCGCTTGCTTTCCTGGTTCTCGTGCACGTGGTGGTCCACGTAGATCGAGCGTTTCGTCATCGAGAGATAGGAATAGGGCGTCGACAGGTACTTGCCCAGCCCGCTGGCGAGCATCTTGGTGCTCATCTCCTGGAACAGTTCCAGCTCGTACGAGATTCTCCAGAGCATGAGGTCGCAGTCTCCGCGGATGCCGACCGTCGAATAGGGGATGACCATGACCTTGCCGGCGTAATCCTCGATGGCCCGGATGAATTCCTGCTTGCCCTGGGTCCGCTCGGATTCCGGCAGGCGGCGCCACGCGGGGTCGACCTTATAGAACCCGAAGTTGACGTATTGTCGTTTGGGTGGTTGTATCTGCGGTTCCGGACCGGCCATGAGCGGTGCCTCCATGCGGACGTTTGACGCGTTTCCCCGTTGTCCCGAAGGCCCGACGGGGGACTTACTTTTAGCATCGGCCGCGGAGTGTTGTCAATTCAGCGGGAGGGGCCGCGGCCAGTCAATTTTTCTGTCAGGCCGGCCGGCGGGAGGTGTATACTACGGCTCCAACCGTGGGATTCCTTCCAGAGAGTTTCGTTGAGATCGACGGCGTCCTGGTGGACCGCCGGATCTTCACCACTCCCTTCGTCTGTGATGTGGTGCTCCAGAACTGCCATTCGGCCTGCTGCCACAGGGGCTGTGTGGTGACCACGGGCGACGTCGAGCGTCTCACCCCCCATATGGACGACATTGTGCGCTACCTCCCCGAGGCCAAGCGCGAGTTTCTCAGCCGGGAGGGAGGGAGTTTCGTCGGCGATCCGCGCCGCCAGGGCACCGACATGCGCCCGCAGGAGACCGTGGCGATGATCCGGTTCTTCAAGTCGCCGGAAGACATGCGCTGCACCTGGGTCCTGGACGACGGCTGCGTCTTCCTGTATCCATCGACCGAACAGGCGCCGGGGAGCGGCCAGGCCGTTCCCGTCCAGTACTGCGCCATACATTCCTACGCGCTGGAGCGGGGGATGGACTGGAAGGCCTTCAAGCAGGCGGATTGCGTGCAGTATCCCCTCTGTGTCTATCGCCAGGACGGCCGGACGGTCCTGGCGCTGCAGGAAGAGCCGGGCCGGGCCGGCGTGCCCTGCCTCAACAACCCCATCGGGCCCCTCATGTATCGGAGCCTGGCCGGGACCATCGCCTATCTTCTGGGCGAGCCCTTCAACGAAAAGGTCCAGGCCTACGGACGCGCGCACTTCCCGGAGCGCGATTAAGGCTGGCTGGCCGCCGTGCGTGCCGAAATCATCGCCATCGGATCGGAATTGCTCCTGGGGGGCGTGGCCGACACCAACTCGCTCTTTCTCGCCGAGGAACTGCTGAAAATCGGCATCGAAGTCCGGTTCAAAACCGTCGTCGGCGACGATCCCAAAGACATCGAAGAGGCGCTCCTGCATGCTCTGGGGCGGGCCCAGGTCGTGCTTACAACCGGCGGCCTGGGGCCCACCGAAGACGATCTGACCCGCAAGGTCATCGCGCGCGTCACCGGCCGGCGGCTGTCGCTCCACGAGGAGACCCTGCGCGCCATTACCCAGCGCCTGGCGGCCCGGCAGCGCCGGATGACGCCCGCGCAGTCCTCGCAGGCCCTGATTCCTTCGCGCGCGACGGTCATCCCGAACCCCGCCGGCACCGCGCCGGGGTTTTTCCTCCACCATAAGGACGATCGTCACAAGGAGGAGCGCGCGTTGATGTGCCTGCCAGGCCCTTCGATGGAAGTGCAGCATATCTTTCACGAAGGCGGTCGCGCGTTGCTGGAAGCGTTTGTGGGGAATGCGGCGCGGGGAACGCTCGTGCGGCGGCGGCTCCGGACGTTCGGCCTGATCGAGTCGGAGCTCGATGCGCGGCTCAAAGATTTGTACGCGGCCGAAAAGCACGCCGTGCTCGGCCTGCAGGCGGGCGTCTACGGGGTGGACATCTCGATCACGGTGCAGGGCCGGCATCCCGCGTCGGCCGAGTCGGTGGCAAAACGGTTGGAGCGCCAGGTGCGGGACCGCGTCGGTGAGTATCTGTATGCGGCCGGCAGCCAGACCATGGAAGGCGTGGTCGCCCTGAAGCTGAAGGCGAAGGGCCTCACGGTCGCCGTGGCGGAGTCCTGCACGGGTGGGTGGATCGGCCAGCGGCTCACGTCGCTCCCCGGCAGTTCGGCCTATTTCGAGCAGGGCGTCGTCACTTACAGCGACCGGGCCAAGGTGGACTTGCTGAAGGTGCCGGAGTCGTTGATTCGGCAGAAGGGCGCCGTCAGCGCCGATGTGGCGCAGGCCATGGCGGAGGGCGTCCGCGAGCAGAGCGGGGCCGATCTCGGCCTTGCGGTCACCGGCATTGCGGGGCCGTCCGGCGGAACGAAAGAGAAGCCGGTGGGGCTGGTGTTTCTCGCCGTGGCCGACAAAAAGACGTCAGTCTGTCGCCAACACCTCTTCAGCGGGGACCGGGAAGGCATCCGGTTTCGCGCCTCCCAGGCGGCCCTCGACCTCCTGCGCCGGCACATCTCAGGAAAATAATGCTCCGGGCCTTTATCGCCATTAAACTTTCCGATGAGCTGAAGGGTCACATAGGTGAGGTGCAGGCGGAGTTGAAGCGCCGGGCCTCAGGACTGGATGGCCTCGGCTGGGTCCGGCCTGAGGGCATGCATCTCACGCTGCGATTCCTGGGAGACATTGCGGGAGACCAGGTCGAGGCGCTGGAAGCGCTGCTGGGGGACGTCGCCGCCGGGATGAAGCCGTTTACGCTGGAAGCACGCGGGATCGGCGTCTTTCCCAATCCGCGGGCGCCGCGCGTGATCTGGCTGGGCCTGCAGGGGACGCCCGAGTCCATGGCCTCGCTCCGCCGGATGCAGGCTGGAATTGAAGACGGCGTGGTGGGTCTGGGGTTTCCGCGGGAGCCCCGCGAGTTCACGGCGCATCTGACCTTGGCGCGGGTGCGCGATCGTCAATCGGGGGCGGCGCTGGCCAAGGTGCTCGAAGCCAATGAGGACCGCGCGGTAGGAGCATTCGTCGCGACGTCGGTCGGGCTCATCAAGAGCGAGCTCCGTCCGACGGGAGCGGCCTATACGACCTTGGTGGAAGTGCCCTTCGGCGGTGGAGTATAATCCGGTTGCTTTTAACCGAGTCGACAGTAAAGGAGAACGCAATGGCCGAGCGGGACGAGAAGAAGCGAGCCATGGAACTGGCAATCGCCCAGATCGAAAAGCAGTTCGGCAAGGGCTCGATCATGAAGCTGGGGACGGCGGAGATTCCGACCGATGTGCCCGTCATTCCGACGGGTTCGCTGGGGCTGGACCTGGCGCTGGGCGTCGGCGGGCTGCCGCGCGGCCGGGTCATCGAGATTTACGGTCCCGAATCCTCCGGCAAGACCACGCTCATGCTGCACACGATCGCGGAGGCCCAGAAGACCGGCGGAGCGGCCGCGTTCATCGACGCCGAGCACGCCCTCGACCTGGGGTACGCGGAGAAGCTGGGCGTGAACACCGCCGAACTGCTGGTGTCCCAGCCGGACACCGGGGAGCAGGCGCTGGAGATCACCGAGACGCTCGTCCGCAGCGGCGCCGTGGACATCATCGTGGTGGATTCGGTCGCGGCGCTCGTGCCCCGCGCCGAGCTGGAAGGCGAAATGGGCGACGCCCACATGGGCTTGCAGGCCCGGTTGATGTCGCAGGCCCTCCGCAAGCTGACCTCCTCGATTTCCCGCTCCCAGACCTCCGTGGTGTTCATCAACCAGATCCGGATGAAGATCGGCGTCATGTTCGGCAATCCCGAGACGACGACCGGCGGGAACGCGCTCAAGTTCTACGCGTCGGTCCGGCTCGACATCCGGCGGATCGAGTCCATCAAGGAAGGGCAGGATGTCCTGGGCAACCGGGTGCGCGTGAAGGTGGTCAAGAACAAGATGGCCCCGCCGTTCAAGCAGGCGGAGTTCGACATCATGTTCGCCGCGGGCGTCTCCAAGACCGGCGAGCTCATCGATATCGGCGTCGACCGGAAGATCGTTGACAAGAGCGGGGCCTGGTTCTCCTACGGCGGCGAGCGGATCGGCCAGGGACGGGAGGCGGCGAAGGAATATCTGAAGGCCCACCCGGAGATGGCGCGCGAGATTGAAACGAAGATCCGTGAGGCCGTTCGCGCGGCTACCA
>SCTG01000005.1 GCA_004298335.1 Nitrospirota bacterium | reverse complement strand
TCGATCTCGTCCAGCTTCCGGTAGAGGGTCTTGCGGTCGATCCCCAGGACCTGCGCGGCCTGGTACTTGTTGCCGGCCGTCTTCTCCATGACCCTGAGGATATAGGCGCGCTCCACCTCGGCGAGCGTCCGGGTCTTCTCGGCGGCCTCCTCGATCATGTGCCGGTCGCCCGAGTCTCCCCGCACGGCCTGCGGCAGGTCCTCCGAGCCGATCTTCTCTTCGCGCGTCAATGTCACGCCCCGCTCGATCACGTTTTCCAGCTCCCGCACGTTTCCCGGCCAATGATAATCCATCAGCAGGGCCAGCGCCCCTTCCGACAGCCCGCCGACGGGCTTTTTCATCGGCTCGGCGTACTTCTTGACGAAATGCAGCGCCAGGAGCGGGATGTCCTCCGTCCGCTCCCTGAGCGCCGGCAGATGGACTTCGATGACGTTCATCCGGTAGTAGAGGTCCTCGCGGAACCGCTTGGCCTTGACCTCGCCGGCCAGGTCGAGATTCGTGGCCACGATCACCCGGGCGTCCACCGGAATGGAGCGCGTGCCGCCGACCCGCCGGATCTCCTTCTCCTGCAGGACCCGGAGCAGCTTGGCCTGCAGGCTCAACGGCAGCTCGCTGATCTCGTCAAGAAAGAGCGTGCCGCCCTGCGCCTCCTCGAACAACCCCTTGCGGTCCGCCTTGGCGTCGGTGAAGGATCCCTTCATGTGGCCGAACATCTCCGATTCCAGGAGGTTCTCCGGGATGGCGGCGCAGTTGACGGGGATAAAGGGTCCTTGGGCGCGCGGGCTGTTGTAATGGATGGCCCGGGCCACCAGTTCCTTGCCGGTGCCGCTCTCGCCGGTGATGAGCACGCTGCTGGGGCTCGGCGTGATGCGCCGGATCAGCTCGAAGACGGCCTGCATGGGCTTGCTCTTGCCCAGGATCTGGCTGAAGCTGTATTCCTTCCCGACCGCCCGCCGCAGGCTAATGACCTCCCGCCGGAGCGACGCCTCGCGGACCGCCTTCTGGGTGATGAGCGAGATCTCCTCGGACTTCACCGGCTTCGTCACGTAATCGTAAGCGCCCTGTTTCATCGCCTCGATCGCGGATTCGATGGACCCGAACGCCGTCATGATGATGACGTTGGTCTCCGGGTGGAGGTGCTTGATCTCCTTCAACAGCGTCAGACCCGGCATCCCCTTCATGTTCAGATCGGTGATGACCACCGCAAAGTCGCGCTCGCCCATCTTGGCCAGCGCCTTTTCACCTGACGCGGCCGTCTCCACGTCGCACCCTTCATCCTTCAGGATGTCGGACAGCAGCGAGCACATCTCCGGCTCGTCGTCGACGATCAGAATCTGGTTGGCCGTGGTGTCCATGTCATTCTTTGCCCCGCACGATTGTACTCCGACAGCCCGCCGTTAGAAAAGCTCTCACCGGACGACCAGGATCGAGCAGGGACAGTGGCGCACCAGCTTGGTCGAGACGCTGCCGAGAAGGAAACGCCCCACCGCGCTCAGGCCCTTGGCACCGGCGACGACCAGGTCGGCCCGCCGGCTTCTCGCCGCCTTCATGATTTCATCCGCCGGATCGCCCGGCATGTACGCCTCTTTGACCCGATACCCGGCGGCCTCCAGCCTGTCCGCATAGCGATGGGCCAGGTTGATCCCCGTGACCGCCACTTCCGAATAGGCGAACGACGGCAGCACGTACAGGACCGTGACCTCGATCCCGCCCTTCTTCGCCGGCTTCACGTCGCGCAACAGGAAATACAGCGCCCGGTCGGAGGCCTTCGAACCGTCCACCGCCAGCAGGATCCGCCTGATCGGGCGCGGCGGCTGCTTGACCACCAGGACCGAGCAGGGCGCGTGCAGGGTCACCTGCGCGGAGACGCTCCCGAGAAAAATCCGGTCGAAGTCGCCCAGGCCCCGGTTGCCGAGCGCCACCAGCCCGCCGCGCCCGCCGGCATGCGCAAGGATCGCCGGCGCCACATGCCCTTTCGCCACCGACACCGTCCCGCGAAGCTTGAGCGTCTTGAGCAGCGCCGCGGCCTCCGCCACGGCTTCTTTCGCCCGGTTCTCCAGCCGCGTTCGCTCGGCCTGCAGGTACACTTCGTAGCCGATCATCGCCGGATGGGGCACGAACGGCGCCCGCAGCGCGGCCACATCCACGACGTGCAGGGCCCGCACGCCGGGCCGCTTCCTGAAGGGGATCCGCCCGACCCATTGCGCCGCCCACCGCCCGTATTTCGATCCGTCCATTGCCACAACGACTTTCATCGGCCCGCTCCTTTCACAGCATGAATGGTGATGCGCGGCGCAAGCCGCAAGGTGTCTTTCAGTGTACATAATTGATTGCCGGGCGCCAGCGTGGCCGCGGTCCCGGCCGCCGCCGCAAAACGCACGCACTCTTCCAACGACTTCCCCCCCGCATGGCCGAAGACGAACCCGGCGACCGCGGAATCGCCGGCCCCGACCGTGCTCCTGACCTTCACGGGCGGCGGGACGGCGCGGAGGCATGCGCCGCGGCCCGATACGAGGAGGCCACGGGAGCCGCGCGAAATCAGCACAATCTCCACGCCCGAGCGGTTCAGCGCCGCGGCGGCCGCCACGACCTCCGCATCGGTCCGGAGCGGCTTCCCAAGGGCGCGGCGCAGTTCATTGAGGTTCGGCTTGATCGCAAAGGGTTTCGCCTTCAGGCCCTCGCGCAGGCACGCGCCGTCGGCGTCCAGGATCGCCTTGGCGCCCTGCGCCTGGACCAGCGCGACGATCTGCCGGTACGCATCGGCCGGCACGCCGTGGCACAGGCTGCCCGATACCACGACGTAGGCATCCCGCAAGTCCAGCAGCTTCAGATGGGACAGGAAGTTCCGCCACTCCACGCGCGTGGCCGACGGCCC
>SCTG01000034.1 GCA_004298335.1 Nitrospirota bacterium | reverse complement strand
GGCTCGGTGGACGAGAGCCGCCTCCTCCGGATTCCGATTCTCCTCGTCATGGCGGCCTTCTACGGAGTGTTCGCCGAGATGGTCCGCAAGGAGCGCAAACAGAAGGCCGGGCTGATCGACCATATCGCCGCCCTCAAACAGGCGGAGGAGGAGCGGGAGCGGCTCATCCAGCAGCTCCAGGAGGCCCTCGCCAACATCAAGACCCTGAGCGGGCTCCTGCCCATTTGTTTTTCCTGCAAGCAGATCCGCGACGACAAGGGGTACTGGAACCAGATCGAGACCTATATCCACGACCATACGGACGCGAACTTCACCCACGGCATCTGCCCCGCCTGCGCGAAGAAGCTGTACCCGGACTACTATCACGACAAATCGCAGGCGTAAGGCCCGCCTGTCCCAAACTTGACACCCCGCCCATCGGCGGATATCCTGCGATCAGATGTCTCCCCGCAACGCTGCGCCGCTCCTCGTGCCCCGCGCGCTGGCGTCCCGGCTCATGCGGCTGTACGACTACCCGGACCCCCGCAAGCCCGGCCGCGTGATTCGCGGCTACGACTGCCCGCATGCCCTGCGCACCGCCCGCATGTGCGCGGCAGTGGCGCGCCGCCTGGGCCACCCGGAGGCACGGGTCCGGGAGTACCAGATCGCCTGTCTTCTGCACGACCTCGGGCGGGCGGGCCTCGACCAGGAGCTGTTCGGCCGGATCTGGTCCTGGGCGCGCAAGAACGGGATTCCGACCAGGCCGCGCGAGTGGCGGGCGGTCCATCCGGACACGCCGTACAACCGTGAAACGGAAGCGTTCCTGGACCGGTACGCCGGCGACCTGGCGAAAATGGGCGTGCCGCCCGGCCGGTGGACCCGCCAGCAGGTCGAGATGCGGCTGGGGTACGGGCGCCGCCTCGCCCGCCAGCTGCGTGCCGCGAAGCCCGGGCTGGCCGCGCTCGGCGTGGCGTGGAAGCCCTGGATGGGACGCGTGATGCTGTACTACTATTATCCCGAGAAGCTGGACGGGTCGCCGCGCTGGGTGCGCGAGCTGGCCGAGGTGCTCGTTGCGTGCGAGCAGTTCGAAGCCTACAGCAACCGCCGGCGCGGCCGGGACTACTACCGGCGCGCGAAGGAGAAGCTGTCCGACGCGTTCGCCTATCTCGACAAGCTGCGGGTGGAAGGCATCCTGGGCTCGCGCGTGGTGGCGGCGGTGCGGTCCCTGGCCGGCGAGGGCGCCTTTGACCGGGTCCTGGCCGAGGCCCGCGGCGCGCCGCTCCCGCGTCCCGAAATCCGCTACCTCCGGGGGTTGAAGACGACATGAGCGTCAAGAGCGTACAGATCCGGCTGGACATGCGCGGCGAGACCCAGATCGAGAACGTCACGAAGCGCGTCCAGGAGGCGGTGGGGGAGACGGGGCTGCGCGCCGGCATCGCGACGGTCTTCATCCGGCACACGACCGCGTCCGTGATGATCATCGAGGACGAGCCGGGCATCCGCGCCGATACCAAGGCCCTCTGGGACCGCCTGATTCCGGCGGACCCGCGCTGGCAGCACAACACCCGCAACCCCGGCGAGGACAATGGGCACAGCCACCTGCGGGGGCACCTGCAAGGCCCCTCGGTCACGGTTCCCTTCTCCGACGGCGCGCTCCTGCTGGGCACCTGGCAGCAGATCGTGGTGGTGGATTTCGACACGCGCGCCCGCCAGCGAGACCTCGTGATCCAGGTGCTCGGCGAGTAGCCGCATTCGTCGCGCAGCCCGCATGCTCATCGCGCTCGCGTCCGCGCTGAGCGTGCTTCCGCCCGTCGACGCCCGCGCCTGCGACGTGCGCGTGGACGATCCGGCGGTGACGTTTCCGCTCGACAAGATCGACCGCCCGGCCCTCTGCCGGATGGCGCCGGTCGTCAACGATTACACGACCCACCGCATCCTGCCGCCCTATGCGACGCCGATCCCGAAACCGGTCTATGACTTCATGCTGGACCACATGGTGCTGTCCTCCGCCCTGGCCCGCAAGCTGGAGCTGGCCGACTACCGGATCGCGCGCGTCGGCCCGGCGGCCTTCCACGGAGACGATAACGCGGGCTCCGAAGGCGTGATCACGCTCCTGTATCGGGACACCACGCGCCGGGTCTATCACATGAAGGGGAGCCATCGCGGCAAGATCATTCCGGAGATCACCGGCGAGGCGATCATTTTACTGAGCTACCACGTCAAGGCCGGCGCCGACGGGCGGGAACAAATCGAAACCCGGATCACGACCTATTCGCGGCTCGACAATCCCGTCATCGCGACCCTCGTCAAGGTGTTCCATCCGCTCCTCCGGAGAGTGGTGAACGACAAGCTCGCCCAGGGATTTTTCGCCGTGCACCGTCTCGGGGAGTTGATGGCCACGGACCCTGAGTTGGTCTCCCGCCAGGCCGAGACCGTCCCGGATGCGGACCAGGCGGACGTGGAGGCGTTGCGGCTGTTGTTGCTGCCGGCGCTGAAGCGGGAACGGTGAGGGTAGGGGCGGTTCGCGAACCGCCCCTACGAAGGCGTCGCCCCTTTCACGATTTTCCCGTCCTGAATCACGTACACAACGTTCGCCGGCTCCTGCAGCAGGGCGATGTCGTCCAGGGGGTTGCCGTTTACGAGGATGAGGTCGGCGCGCTTGCCGGCTTCGACCGTGCCGAGTTCACTCTCCAGCCCGAGCAGGGTCGCGGCGGAACGGGTGGCGGCCTCGACGGCCTGCATCGGGGTCATGCCGAACTCGACCATGCGGCGCAGCTCCTGGGCGTTGCGCCCGTGCCGGTTGAAGGGCGTGCCGGCGTCGGTGCCCATGGCGATCCGCACGCCGGCCTGCACCGCCTTGCGGAAGGTCTTTTTCTGCTCCTCTCCCAGCGCCTCGCTTTTCTGCACCGCGTAGTCGGGCATCCCGCCCTGCCGGCCCATCTCGCAGCCGGACTGGATCGCCGAGAGGGTCGGCACGAGAAACGTCCCGTGCCGGAGGAAGAGTTCGATCGCCTCGCCGTCCAGCAACGTGCCGTGCTCGATGGAATGGACGCCGGCGCGGAGGGCGTTCTTCATCCCCTCGGCGCCGTGGGCGTGCGCCGCCACACGCCGGCCCGCGCGCGCGGCCTCCGCCACGCCGGCCGCCAGCTCGTCGGGCGTGAGCTGCGCCGCGCCCGGGGAGGTGCCGGGCGTCAGCACGCCCCCCGTCGCGATGAACTTGATGACGTCGGCGCCGGCCCGGACCTGCTCCTGCACCGCCTTCACGACGTCGTCTTTCCCGTCGGTCTGCCGGCCGATGAACCAGGCGTGGCCGCCGGTCATGCAGATCGCCAGGCCGGCGTTGAGCGTGCGGGGGCCGGGGATGAGGCCGGCGCGGATGGCGCGCGTCACGGCAATCGAGATGTAGGCGCGCGATCCGACGTCGCGCACGGTCGTGACGCCGCCCTCCAGCGTCGCGCGCGCGTGGGCCACGGCCTTGATCGCCGTGACCGTCGGGTCGTCCTGTTCCAGCGAGCGGAGGGAGTCCGGGCCGGCGTCCAGGCAGTAGTGGACGTGGCAGTCGATCAGGCCGGGGAGGAGGGCGCAGCCCTCTCCCTCGATGACTGTGGCGCCCTTCGGAATCGTGATCCGGGCGTCGGAGCCGATCGCGCTGATGCGGCCGTTTTCGATGACGACGGTGGTGCGCCCGGGCCGGGCGCCCGTTCCGTCGATCACCAGCGCGCGGCGGATGGCGAGCGTCGAATTCATCCCTTCAGCACGGCCTGGACCTCGGCGACGTGGCCGTCCACCTTCACCTTCCTGAAAATCGCCTTGAGCCTGCCGGCCCCGTCGATGACGAACGTGCTCCGCTCGATGCCCCAGTAGGTCCTGCCGTACATGTTCTTTTTCTTGTAGACGCCGTAGGCCTTCGACACCGTGCCGTCCTCGTCGCACAGCAGGGAGAACGGCAGGCCGTACTTCGTGATGAACTTATTGTGGGAGTCCGCGTCGTCCATGCTGACCCCCAGCACGACGGCGTCGGCTTTCCCGATGGGCGTGATCGAATCCCGGAAGTCGCAGGCCTCCCTGGTGCAGCCCGGCGTGTCGTCCTTCGGATAGAAGTAGAGCACCACCTGTTTGCCCTTCAGGCTTTTCAGGCTGACGGTTTCGCCGTTCTGGTCGGGGAGAGAGAACGCAGGAGCTTTATCGCCGACTGTCAGTTCAGCTGCCATGGCCCTGCATCATATCCGGCGGGCGCCGCCTTCTGTCAAGACGCTAGTGTGTGGAGGCGGGGAGCTGCACCGTGAACGCCGCGCCGTGGCCGAGCGTGCTCGCGGCCGTGATGCGCCCGCCGTAGTTGGTCACGATGTCGCGGACGATATGGAGGCCGAGGCCCGTGCCCTTCCCCTGGTCCTTGGTGGTGAAGAACGGATCGAAGATCCGGGTGAGGTTGTTGCGGGGGATGCCGGGACCGGTGTCCCGGACCGTTGCCTGGACGAATCCGTTGGCGGCGACGGTGGAGAGCGTCAAGGTCCCTTTTCCCTCCATGGCCTGCACGGCGTTGGTGACGAGGTTCACGAAGACCTGCAGCAGTTCGTCCCCCTTGCCGCGGATCGGCGGCACGGCGCCGTACTCCGTGACGACCGTGACCTGATCGGCGACGGTCGCCCGGCGGGCCATTTTGACCGCTTCGTCCAGCGTATGGTTGAGGTCGATGTCGCAGACATCCTGGGCCTGGGGGCGCCGGGCGAAGGCGTTCAGGCCCTGGACGATGTCGGCGATGCGCTGGCCTGCCGCGATGATCTCGTCGAGGTACTCGCGGACGACCTCCGGGCGGGTCTCGTCATGCAGGTGCTCCGACAGCCCCGTGATGGTGTAGAGGGGGTTGTTGATCTCGTGGGCGATGCCCGACGCCAGCGTGCCGATCGATGCGAGCTTTTCCGCCTGGATCAGCTGATCGCGCAGGTCCCGCTCGTGCTGCGCCAGTTTCCAGAGGAGACGCGCCGACATCCCGCCCATGACCTGGGCGTGGGGCGGCGTGTGTTGGAGGAGGAGCGATCTCACGGCGGGGTTGCCGGTCACGTCCACGATCAGATCGGCGCGGCTCTCGGCGATGAGAGTGAGCGCATCGGTCGCCGTGCGGACGCCGAGGTGCCGGGCCAGTTGCAGGCCCGGCGCCTCGGCGTTGATGTCCGCCATCCCGACGATCTCGACGTCGGGGCTGCGGGTGAAGAGTTCGAGCAGCGCGGTTCCGCCCTTGCCGGCCCCCACGATGATCACGCGGAGGGTCGAGGGTGCCTCATCCATGGAGGAGCCGCCTTTTAGTGGTCGTGCCGCAACGCCAGGCGCTGCTCCATGGCCGCCTGGACGGTCGCCAGCAGCTTGTCCTTGTCCACCGGCTTCACCAGGTAATCGAAGACGCCCCGGGTGAGCAGGTCCGTCGCCATCTTCTGGTCCGGGAAGCCCGTGACGACGATGATCGGTACCGAGGGGTACTGCTGCTGGAAGAAGGCGATGGCCTCCAGCCCGTTGATCTTCGGCATCCGGATGTCGCAGATGATCACATCCAGCATGAAGGCGTTGTCGTCGGACCCGATCGCCGTGATGCCTTGTCCGCCATGGTCGGCTTCCACGACGTCATAGCCCGCCTTGGTCAGCGTCAGGCGGAGCACCTTCCGGACAGTGTCCTCGTCGTCCACGATCATGACCCGGCCGTTTCCCGGCCCGTCCTTGGTGTGCAGTCCCCACGGCATATGAACCTCCTTGTGTAGAAGCCCGGTGCAAATTAGACATCTCGGGAAAGAGAAAAGCAAGTTCCACGCCCGGGGCGCGGCCGGCCAACAAACAGCTTTTCACACGGTTAGAGGATCGCCGGCGTGGGAATGTCGCGCGAATTGGTGCGGTTGCACCACCAACTGGGCAATTGGGCCGGCGAGCGGGTCAGGCGGATGCGGCGTAGGCCTGGTGGGCGGCGGTGATGGCGTGCCCGGTCTGCTTGGCCCATCCGTGCCGGCGGAAGATCTGCTCGAGGGCCGAGAGGAGCGTCACGACGTGCTCGTGGCGGGACGATTCTCCCATCAGTCCGATGCGCCACACCTGTCCGGCGAGCGGGCCGAGCCCGCCGCCGATCTCGATGCCGAACTCGGCGAGGAGCGATTTGCGGACGGCGGCGTCGTCCACGCCGGCGGGGACGCGGACGCAGTTCAAAGTCGGCAGGCGGTGTCCCGCCTGGGCCTGCGGTTCGCACCCGAGCGCCGCCAGGCCGGCCATCAGCGCCGCGGCGTGGCGGCGGTGGCGGACGAAACGCGCCTGCAGGCCTTCCTCCACCACGAGCCGCAGGGCCTCGCGCAGTGCATAGACCATGCTGATGGGCGCGGTGTGGTGGTACGCGCGCTTTCCCTCGGTCCAGTAATCCGCGATCATGGACATGTCCAGGTACCAGCTCTGGACCTTCGTCTTGCGCGCCTTGAGCGCCTCCAGGGCGCGGGGGCTCAACGTGAGCGGCGAGAGGCCCGGCGGGCAGCTCAGGCATTTCTGCGTGCCGCTGTAGCAGGCGTCGATCCCCCAGGCGTCCACCTCCACGGGCACGCCCCCCAGGGAGGTGACGGCGTCGACGATCAGGAGCGCTCCGTGCCGCCGGCACAGCGCGCCGACATTCTCCAGGGGCTGGTGGGCGCCGGTGGACGTCTCGGCGTGGACCAGCGCGACGGCCTTCACGGCGCCCGCCTGTTTGAGCGCGTCCTCGAGGCGCTGGAGATCGATGATCTGCCCCCACGGCGCCTCGACCTTCACGGGCTTGCCGCCCGCACGGCCCACGATATCGGCCATGCGGGTTCCGAACACGCCGTTCACGCCCACGATCACCTGGTCGCCCGGCTCGATGAGGTTCACCAGCGCCGCTTCCATGCCGGCCGAGCCCGTGCCGGACACGGCGATGGTAAAGGGGTTCTGTGTCTCGAAGGCGGCCCGCAGCAGGGCCTGCACCTGGTTCATGATCGTCAGGAACTCGGGGTCCAGATGCCCCAGGAGCGGGGTGCTCATGGCGCGGAGCACGCGCGGGTGGACCATGCTGGGGCCGGGGCCCAACAGGAGCCGGGACGAGGGAGCCAGTTCGGTGATCGAGTCGAGCATGATGTGACCGCGGCATTATACCTTCATGTCGCGTTCATTCCAAATCCCTAATTTGATGTGCTACCCTCGCCCCATGTCCGACCTCCCGTCAGAGGCGCTGCAGGAAGTCCCGCCTGTCCCGTCCCGCCCGGCGCCCCTTTCTCCGTGGGTGACCGCCGTCTGCGGAGCGGTCGCGGGCGCCTATCTGGGGTTCTCCGTCCTGACCGTGTCTCCATCGCCCCTTGACCGGCTCGACCAGCCGGAGGAGTCCCTGGAGCGGCTCGTGACCCGCGAAATGGACCTGCGTGCGGCCCTCCGGCAGGCGCCGGAATGGAAGAAGACCCTGTATGCGACGCTCTCCGGCGGCGAAGATACGCTGGCCGACGTGATCGCCTGGTATGACGAACTCATCGGAACGGGGGCCTCGCCCATCGCCCAGCTCTATCGCGTCGTGCTGGTGGCCGAAGACGGCCAGACCGGCCGCTTGAACGCCGCGCTGGTGCCCTGGGAATTTCAGGGCGAGGCGGCGTTCAGGATGGGGAAATGGGTCCGGGCCGGCTATCTGGGCAGCGACCTCGACCGGGAAGGCGCGCGAAGCCTGCTGATGGAGATCCGCTCGGAGCTGCCGCCCGGCTGGTTTGCCGACACTCTGGCGGCGCGCGTGGCCGCGAAGCTGGGCGATCCGACCGTCCAGCGTGAGGCGGAGGCCGCCATCGGCGCCCGCGGTGCGGCGCTGCTCGATCGCTGGATCGGATTGACCGTCGCGCAAGGGGTCCTGCTGGTCCTGGGCATCGTCGCCTTGGGTGGCATTCTGAGACGGCGGACGGCCGGCGCGGTCGGGGAGGCGCCGCTGCCGCCCGTCTGGACGGCGCAAGACGGCTACGGTCTGTTCGTTCGCGGGACCCTGGGTTTTCTCCTGATCGGGCTGGTGTCCACGTTCCTGCTGCCGAAAGAGTCTCCCTATTCCGGCATCTCGACGCTGGCGGCGGGGCTGCCGCTGGTGTGGTGGCTCCACCGGTATCTCTCGGTCCGCGGCCTGTCCCTGCCGGAGACGTTCGGGCTGACGCTGCCGGCGGGAGGGCTGCGGCGGGTGGCGGCGGCGACCTTCGTGGTGATCGGCCTGTCGGTGCTCGGGGAAGTGGCCATCACGCTCGTGAGCGGGACGCTCAACTACAAGCCGCATTGGGCCGACGGGCTGCTGGAAAGCATCCTGTGGGGGCCGCCGTGGCTGGTGGCCTGCGAAGTGCTCGACAGCGTCGTCTGGGCGCCGCTGATCGAAGAGCTCGCGTTTCGCGGCGTGCTGTACGCGACCTTGCGGATGACGGTGGGCGTCTGGCCGGCCGTGGGGCTGAGCGGGGCCTTCTTCGCGCTGGTCCACGGGTACGGCGCGGTCGGGTTCGCGTCGGTGCTCTGGAGCGGCATCCTCTGGGCCGTGGCCTACGAGCGGACGCGCAGTCTCCTGCCGGCGATCCTCGGCCACATGTTCAACAATCTCCTCGTGACGACGGAATTCATCTGGCTGCTGAGGCTGTAGAGTTGGGCTTCAGGTGGTCGGAGACCCACTGGGCGAGCAGGGTGGTCATCTCGCGGAAATCCTCCGGCTTGGAGAAGTGGTGGTCGGCGCCCGGCAGGACCACGAGGACGTTTTTGCCTCGCAGTTCCTCTGAGAGCCGCCGGCTCTGGTGGAGCGGCACGTACTCGTCGGAGTTGCCCTGGACGATGAGCGCCGGCGCGGCGACGGCCTTCGCGGCGTCGTAGCCGCTGTGGCGGGTACAGTCCTCGAAGAATCCATATGCGAGCTTGATCCGCCCGCCGGCGCCGGGGATGACGTTCGGGATCGTGCCGGTCTTCTTCCACGCGGCCATCTCCTTGTCGCCGAACTCCAGTCGGAGCATCTCCGGAAAGTCCGGCACCGGGCACTTCAACGCCAGGCACGATAGCTTGGGATTCTTGGCCGCAGTAAGGAGCGCCACCAGCCCGCCGAAGCTGGAGCCCACCAGCGCGATCTTCCGGTAGCCCTTCGTTTTCACGAGATCGAGGGCGGCCTGCGCCTGCCGCTGGGCCGTGGTCACGGTGATGTTCTCGAAGGGACCCTCGCTGTCGCCCTGGCCGAAGAAATCGAACCGGAACGTGGCGATCCCCTGCGGCACGAGAATTTCGGTCAGGGCCCGGTTCGTGGCGCTGTTCTTGTTCGACAGGAAGCCGTGGCAGAACACGGCGATGCGGTCCGTCTTCTTCTCGGGCCTGGCGAGGACGCCGGAAATGGTATGGCCGTCCGGGTCCGTGAAGGTGAGGGCCTGTTCCATGCGGGCATTGTAGCAGAAGGTGGCTCAAGCCGAGATGGTGGGGTATGATAGCGGAATGGCCGATCGCGCGAAGCGTCTTTCCACGAATGTCGACGGCAACTTCTTTGTCGACTCCACCTGCATCAACTGCGACACCTGCCGGCAGTTGGCGCCGACATCGTTCGTCGAGAACGGGGACTCTTCCTCCGTCTTTTGCCAGCCGGAAAGTGAGACCGAGCGCTATCAGGCCTACCAGGCGCTGCTGGCCTGCCCCGTCGGGTCCATCGGCGCGATCGTGCCGGACAAGGGGTATATGCGCGCCGCCACCGACAGTTTCCCGATGCTGCTTGAGCACAATGTCTACTACAACGGCTTCAACTCCGAAAAGTCGTACGGCGCCAACAGCTATTTCATCCGCCATCCCGGCGGCAACTGGCTGATCGATTCCCCGCGCTACATGAAACGGCTCGAGGACTTCTTCGAGCGGATGGGCGGGATCAGTCACATCTTCTTGACCCACGAGGACGACATCGGCGACGCGCCCCGCTACGCCAAGCGCTTCGGGGCCAAGCGGATCATCCACCGCGCCGATGCGGACGCTCAGCCGGACGCCGAATGGATCGTTGATGGACTCGATCCGGTGGCGGCGGCGGGGGGTTTCACGATCGTGCCGGTGCCGGGGCACACGGACGGCAGCATGGCACTGCTCTTCAACCACCGCTACCTGTTCACCGGCGATCACATGTCATGGGACCGGGAGATCAACGGCCTGCGGCTGGCGACGGTCTATGTGTGGGACGAGGAGACGTTGCGCCGGTCGGCGGCGAAGCTCGTGGAATTTCCCTTCGAGTGGGTCCTGCCGGGCCACGGCGACCGCATCCATCTGCCGTCGGCCCGCATGAAAGAAGAATTGCGGCTCCTGCTCGCGCGCCGCGCGGAGAAGGTTCCTATTCCGTAGAGGGGCGGCTGGCCAGCAGACGGACGACTTTTCCGGCGAAGAGAACGAGCCCGAGCAGCAACAGGCCGGCAGACGCCCACAACGTGATGACGGTCGGGCCGCCCCCCAAGCCGAACATCCCGGCTGCAAGGCCCCACCCCATCATGCCGGCCGTGCCCAGGTTCAGCGCGGCCAGTTGCATCCACTTGTCCCGCTCGATCAGTCCCGTGAGCGTATCCAGGTAGGGCCGGCGTTTTTTCTGGCTCTTCACCCGGTTGAGCGTCAAGATCACCGGCAGTAGGTGGCTGAGCGCTCCCATGATCGTCTGGAGGATGAAGCCTACCAGCGCCATGTGGCTGTAACCCATCAGGTGCGCGGTGCCGGTCGGAAACTCCGGCGGGTCAAACTGGCTGTTCCACGACAGGAAGATGCCCCCCGCCATCGTCAGCACGAGCCAGCCGGTGGCGCAGAGGAGGTGCAGGACCGGCAGGGAGAACCTCGTCTCCGCGGCAAGCCAGGTCCGGAGGATGTTCCATCCGTAGCAGAGGGCGCCGGACAGAAGCACGACGCCGGCGACGACCTGGAACAGCGGCTCCGCGATGAGGAAGCCGCCGACCAGCGCGGCCACCCCCAGCGGAAGCGCCGCGAATGTGATGAGGGCCAGCCGGCCGCTGTGCAGGCGCGAGCCCGTGACCGTGGGGAACAGGTTGTGCATTGTCCCGACGATCGTCAGGGTGACGAAGCCCATCAGGTTCAGGTGCAGGTGCGCCAGCCGCGCCAGGTTGACGCTGTCGGGCAGGAACGCGTCGAAGGCGATCAACTCGGCCAGTACGATGCCGCCGAAGAGCGCGAGGACCGCGAGTCCGTAGAACCAGAGGTTGAGTCCCGTCCGTTGGACACTCCTGCGAACCATTGCGACGACGTCCGAGAAGAGGATCAGGAAGACCAGCCCGACGGCCGCTCCGGAGAATCCAATGAGAGGGGAATTGGCGGTCCCGAATCCGAACAGCAAGCCGAGCGTGCTGCCGTTCAGCAGCACGTACTGCACGGCGCGGCTCTTCTTCTCTTCAAAGGGCACCATCAGGAGCGGGGGGATGAAGGTCAGCAGGGCGCCGAAGATCATCTGGGCGACGCCACCGACCAGCGCCATGTGGACATGAATGACGCGCAGTTGCGGGAGCGTCGGCAGGCCGGTTGCGCGGGCGAGCCACACGTAGAGGCCCAGCAGGACGGATGCGGAAAGCCAACCCAGCGCGGTGACCAGAAACAAGGGAGGTCGGAATTTCTCGAACATCGTTACGGCTTCAGGAAATAGAAATGGTTGGTTGGCCCCTTGCCGTGGCCGATGGCCAGCCCATGGCGGATGGCCTCGGTGGTGTAGGCCTTAGCGGCCTTCACCGCCTGGCTCAGGGGCTTGCCGAGCGCGAGGTGCGCGGCGATGGCGGAGGCGTAGGTGCAGCCGGTGCCGTGCGTGTGCGGCGTGTTGATGAACTCGCCCTTGAAGACCTCGAAGAACTGTCCGTCGTAGAGGACATCCGACCCGCGGTCCGTCAGCAAATGCCCGCCCTTGATCAGCACGTATTTGCAGCCCATCTTGCGGATGATCTTCGCGGCCTTGCGCGCATCGGGGAGGGTCTTGATCTCGACGCCGGAGAGCTGCTGGGCTTCGTGGATGTTGGGGGTCACGACGAGCGCCAGAGGGATCAGCTCTTTCATGAGAGCCTCGATGGCGTCCGGCTTGAGCAGGGCGTGCCCGCTCTTGGAGATCATGACGGGGTCCACGACGAGGTTCGCGACGTTCTGCGGCTTGAGCAGCTTGGCCACGACCCGGACGATCTCGGCGGAGGAGAGCATGCCGGTCTTGACGGCCGAGACCTCGAAGTCGTCGAACACGGCGTCGATCTGCGCGGCAATGATGGAGACGGGCAGCTCGAAGACGTCGGTGACTTCTTCGGTGTTCTGCGCCGTGACCGCCGTGATCGCCGACATGGCGTAGACGCCGTTCGCCGACATCGCCTTGATGTCCGCCTGGATCCCGGCGCCCCCGCCCGAATCCGACCCCGCGATGGTAAGGACTTGTTTCATCGTTTTTTAAATTTAAAACACTCCACCACATGATCGTCCACCATGCCGGTCGCCTGCATGTGCGCGTGGCAGACCGTCGAGCCGACGAACTTGAAGCCGCGTGCCTTCAAATCCTTGGACAGAGCGTCGGACTCCGGCGACGTCGGCTTCATGGTCTTTCTGGTCACGCCCTTGGGATTGCGCAACGTCTTATTGCCCGTGAAGCGCCAGATGTACCGGTCGAAGCTGCCGAACTCTTCCTGCACCTCCAGGAAACATTTCGCGTTGGTGACGGCGCCTTCAATCTTCAGACGGTTGCGGATGATGCCTGCGTCATCCATCAGGCGTTTCACATCGGCCTTGCCGAACCGCGCCACCTTGCGCGCGTCGAAGTTCTTGAACGCCTTCCGGAAGTTCTCGCGCTTGCGCAAAATGGTAATCCAGCTCAGCCCCGCCTGAAAGCCCTCCAGGATCAGCATCTCGAAGATCTTCCGATCGTCATGGACCGGGACGCCCCATTCCTTGTCGTGATACGCACAGTACAGCTCATCCTCCCCGCACCACCAGCACCGCGGCTTTAGATGGGCCACGATTCCTCGTTCCACGCCATCTCCCAGAACATCCACTCGTACCGCGAGCTGATGAGGAAGGCTTCCTCCAGATGGATCTTCTCCGTCTCGCTCGCCCGCTCCACCCACGCGTCCACCCGCGCCCGCATCCACGCGGCCACCTCCGCGAACTCCGGCGAGGCGTAGAGCAGGAGCCAGTCGCGGTAGGGATGGGACTTCACCGGCTTCCTCTTGCGCAGGAGGTGCTGCCCCACCACGCAGTAGATCCAGGCGCAGGGGAGCGCCACCACCGCGGCATCGAGCGCCGAGCCGTTCTGCGCGACCTGCAGCATGTGCCGCGTGTAGGCATAGTTCGTCGGCGCCATTGGAGTGCGGGCCATCTGCTTGTGCGTCAGCTTCCAGCGCCGGCCGTATGTTTCGTGGAGCGACCGCTCGACGAGCAGCGTGTCCTCGGCCAGCTTGGCGAATATGGTGGCCGACTCGGTGTCCGGGGCCTTTTCAGAGGCGATCGCAAAGACCTGCGCCAGGTCGCTGAGAAACAGCGCGTCCTGCAGGATGTAGTACCGGAACTTCCGCTCCGGCAGCGTCCCGTTGCCCAACCCCACGACGAACGGGTGGGTGAGCTGGGCGGCCCAGACCGGCTCCGCGATCTCGCGCAAGTGCTGGCTGAATTTCATAATTGTTCCTCGTGAGTTGTTCCACCTTAGCGAAATCATGGTGGAGGCGCAAGAGGCGGGACAGTGCGGTATAATCGGGTTATGCGGTGCCGAACCCTCTTTCTGAGCGGGCTTCTTCTGGCGCTGACGGCTTCGTCGGCCTTGGCCGGCGAGCCGCGCGCACTGCCCCTGCTGCCCGCCCCGGAATTCCGCGTCGCCGAAGTCTTCGACAACCGGCTGGAGATGTGGATCGAGCTGTACGCGACGAAGAACCCGGAGGTGGTGGATTACGCGACCGCCCGGAAGGTGCTCCGGGTGATCATGCACCCGGACGGCACGCCGGGGTACGATCTGGCGCCCCACCCGCTCTTCATCTGGTGGGGGCGGGCACTCTGGAAGGACGTGGAGGAGGACGGGATCAACGGCAACGAGGTGATTCAGGAGGACAACGTCATCTTCCACCCGAACCCTTACCTGCGTCTGTATCGCGACCAGTAAAGTTCTTCTCCAGGGCGATCTCGATCTCGTCCAGCGGCGACGCCCCGCGGTTGCGGACGTGCGCCTTCCAGTCGGGATGCTTCCGCAGGCAATCGAACACCGTCTTCACGACGTCCGGCTTGATCCGCTGCTCCCATGCCTTCACCCACAGACGCCCGTCCTCGTCGCCCTCGTAATCATCCGGGAATTTGGCTTCCAGCGTGAAGCGCAACGTGAACGTCTTGTCTTCCTGGAACATGGGGGCTAATTTTTGGCGAGACGATTGATGCCGTCGAGGGCCGCCGTGCGGTAGCACTCGGCGAGGGTCGGATAGTTGAAGACGTTGTGGACGAAGAAGTCCACCTTGCCGCCGTAGGTGATGACCGCCTGGCCGATGTGGACCAACTCCGTGGCGCCGTCGCCGATGATGTGCACGCCGAGCAGCTCCATCGTGGTCCGGTGGAAGGTGAGCTTCAGCAGCCCCTCGAGGTCGCCCACGATCTGGCCGCGGGCGATCTCCTTGTAGAAGGCCCGGCCGATCTCGTACGGCACCCCTTCCTTGGTGAGCTCTTCCTCGGTCTTGCCTACCGTCGAGATCTCCGGAATCGTGTAGATGCCGTAGGGAAGGACCTTGGGCAGGGTGGACTGCGCCACCTGAAAGGCGTGGCAGACCGCCAGCCGGCCCTGTTCCATTGAGGTCGAGGCCAGCCCCGGGAACCCGATCACGTCCCCGGTTGCGTAGATGTGCGGCACGTCGGTCTGGTAATGCTCGTTCACCTTGAGCTGGCCCATCTTGTCCACGGTCAGGCCGGCGGCCTGCAGGTTCAGCAGGTCCGTATTGGCCAGCCGGCCCATCGAGAAGAGCAGCGCGTCCGTGACGATGGTCTTGCCGCTCTTGAGATTGGTCACGACCCGGCCCTTCTCGTCGGTGGCGACCTTGTCGATTTCTTCGCCCATCCGCATCGTCACGCCGTTGGTCCGCATGTGATAGATCAGGGCCTGGACGATCTCCTGGTCCACGAACCGGAGCAGATCGTTGCGCTTGTCGAAGAGGGTCACCTTGATGCCGAAGGCGGCGAACATGGACGCGTACTCGCAGCCGATCACCCCGCCGCCCATGACAATCAGGCTCTTGGGAATGGCTTCCGTGGAGAGGATCGAGTCGGAGTCGCAGATGGTCACGTCGTTGAAGGGGATCTCCTCCGGCCGGCGCGGGCGCGAGCCCGTGGCGACGACGATGAAGGGCGCGTGCAGGGTATCCATGTCGTTGCCGCCCCGGGCGACCTGGACGGTATGCGGGTCCACGAACGAGGCGGTGCCCTGGATGAGCTCCACGTCGTTGCGCTCGAGCTGGTTGTTGATGACCTCCAGTTCGTGCTTGATGACCAGGTCCTTCCGGGCCATCAGGTCCCGGAGGGTCATGCTCTTTTTCAGGGAACACGACATGCTGGAAAAGGAGCGCTGCTTGAAGCCGTGCAGGTAGTAAATTGCGTCCTTAAGGGTCTTGCTGGGGAGCGTGCCGGTGTTGATGCAGGCGCCGCCGACCACCCGTTCCTTCTCGATGACGGCCACGCGCTTGCGCAGCTTGGCGGCCTGGATGGCGGCCTTCTGGCCGGCCGGGCCGCTCCCGATCACCAGGAGGTCGAATTCTCTCATCAGAGCGCCTGCGGCTTCCGCAGCCTCGAAGTCTTGGCTGAGAGGCGTTCCACTAGTAGGTAAACCCGCCCATGGAGCCCAGCGCGGGGAGCGGTTGCGGCAACCCCGCCACCTTGCGGGCCGCGTGGAAGGCCGCGTCCATGTCCGGCATGGAAGCGAGCTCCGGCACCACCTGCAGGTACCGGATCACGTTGTCCTTGTCCACGACCATGACGGTCCGGGCCAGCACGTGGATGTCCGGGACCAGCAGGCCGTGGGCTTTCCCGAAGTCCCCACTGCGGTAATCCGACAGGAACGTCACGTTGGCGATCTTGGCCTCCTCGGCGAATCGTTTCTGCGCGAAGGGCGTGTCCACGCTTACCGTGATGAGTTGCACGTCCCGGTCGAGGTTGGCATTCTTCTCGCTCAGGTAGTGCGTTTGCTGCTCGCATACTTTCGTGTCCAGCGACGGCACGACGCTGACGATCCGGACCTTGCCCTTGCTGTCCGTCAGGCTGACCAGCTTGAGGTCTCCAGCGGCCAGCTTGGCGTCGCGGATGGTGTCGCCGACCTTGACGGCGGTGCCGTCGAGCTTGAGGGGGGAGCCCTTGAACGTGACGGTATTGCCGGCCCCGGCTGCCGCGCTGCCCTTGGACACTGGCAGGTCCTTGTACATGTAGCCTGAGGCGCAACCGGACAGCAGCAAGCCGGCTCCGGCCGCGGCCATCAACAAGAAGTGAACCTGTGTGCGTGTCATGGGAAGCCTCCTAAAAAGACAACGAGGGACGCTGTTTTTATAGTCCTTGGTCGGGCAAAGGTCAAGAAAGGGGGCTATGTGGTCACGGTATCCGCGGCGAACGGGTCCTGCCGCCGATTTCCCCCGCCGGCTTCACGAAAAGATGCAGGCGGCGGGGGACCCCCAACCGGCGTCACCCGTTCGGCGATATCTGCGCTCAGGCTTCTATGAAGTCGATGATTAAGCGGTTGACGTCGTCGGGGCGCTCCCACATGGGGAGGTGGCCGGCGTCGGGAAGGACGGCCAAGCGGGCGCCCGGGATCGTGCGCTGGAGGTCCTCGCCGGCGGCGAGGGAGATGAAACGGTCCTGCCGCCCCCAGATGATCTGGACCGGACATCGGATTGCGCCCAGCCGCGGCACGTAGTCGCGCTCCCAGTCGGCGACGTGTTCGAGCGACGACCAAAGCGGCCGGGCCAGGCCGTAGTCTTTTCTGAGCCGGTAGGCGCGCTCGATCACCGCCGGCGTGACGAGGCTGCGGTCGCAGACCAGGCCGCCGAGAAGCGTGCGGAAGATTCGCCGGCCCAGGAGCCGGTAGCCGAGTCCGAAGAGCCACCGCGAGCCGAACCGATGCAGACGTCTCAACTGGCTGTTCTCGATGTGATCGAACAGCCCCCTCGGGAAGCCGGAAATCAGCACGAGCCGGTCCACGCGGGCCGGATCCGCAAGGGCCAGGCCGAGCGCGAGACCCGCGCCCATCGAGTGCCCGACGAGGGCGGCGCGTTCGACGCCGACGGCGTCGAGGAATCCCCGGAGCCATTCCACGTAGAAGGCCGGCCTGTAGTCGACGCGGGGTTTGTCCGAGAGTCCCTGGCCGATCAGGTCCGGGATGAAGAGCGTGAAGCGCCGGCCGAGGGGTTCGATCTGGCGCTCCCAGTTCCAGATGGCTCCCGCGTAGCCGTGCAGCAGGACGACCGGCGGCCCCTGGCCGTGGCGGATGTACGCGGTGCGGTGTTGAGCGGCGCCGACGAACCGGGGCGGATGGCGGTCACACGGAGGAAGCGGTGGACGCCTCAATTCATTCGACGACGAGGAGCGTCTCGTCGGTCTTCACGTCGTCGCCTTCGTTGACGTAGAGCGTCTTCACGGTCCCGGCGATCGGGGCGAGCACCTGGCTCTCCATCTTCATGGCCTCGACGATGAGCACGAGCTCGCCTTTCTTGACGGCCTGGCCCTGCTTGGCCAGAACCTTGATGACCTTGCCCGGCATGGATGTCGCCACGTCGCCCGGCCCCTTCGGCTTCGGCCGCTTGGGGGCCTGGGCGCCGCCGACCTCCGGCGCCTCCGGCGCGCCGGTCAGCACCTCCGTCAGCGGCTCCAGGTGGACTTCCTCCAGCCGGTCGTTGACCTTGATGTAGTAGGGCTTCTTTCCGTCGGCCTTGCGGCCCGATCCCGACACCTTGATGTGGTAGCTCTCGCCGTGGACCGTGATGTTGAACTCCAGCGGCGCCAGCTTCAATTCATGCGCGACCGCCGGGCCCTTGGTCGGCAGGGGGGCGAGGGGCTCCGGCTTGAGCTGCCCGCTCGCGCGCTCGTCGAAGAAGTCCACCGCGACGTTCGGGAACAGCGCGTAGGACAGGATGTCGTCCGGGTTCTGGGTCTTCTCCGCGATTTCGCGGGCGGCCTTCGGCAGCTCCGGTTCCAGCAGATCGGCGGGCCGCCCCTCGATCACGCCTTCGTCGCCGAGCGCGCGTTTCCTGACGGCCTTGTCCACGCTGCCCGGCGGGCTCCCGTAGAGCCCCTTGAAGTAGTTGCGCGTCTCCGTGGTGACGACCTTGTACCGCTCGCCGGTGAGCACGTTCAGCGTGGCCTGCGAGCCGACGATCTGGCTCGACGGCGTCACCAGCGGCGGGTAGCCGAAGTCCTTGCGCACGCGCGGGACCTCCTCCAGCACCGCCTTGATCTTGTCCAGGGCGTTCTGCTCGGCGAGCTGCGCGGCCAGGTTCGACAGCATGCCGCCGGGAATCTGCGAGATCAGGATCTCGGAGTCCACGCCGGCGAAATCGCTTTCGAACTGGTGGTACTTCTTCCGGGTGTTGCGAAGGACCTCGGCAATGGGCGGGAGCGTCGTCAGGTCGAGGCGCGTGTCGTATGGCGTCCCGCGGAGCAGGGCGACGAACGACTCGGTCGGCGGGTGCGAGGTGCCTCCGGACAGCGGCGACAGCGCCGTGTCCAGCATGTCGAGTCCGCCGAGAATCGCCATCAGGGCGCTGGTCGAGGCCATGCCCGACGTGTAGTGGCTGTGCAGGTGGATCGGCATGCGGACAGCCGCCTTGAGGCCCTTGATGAGCTGGTAGGCGTCCATCGGCGCCAGCAGTCCCGCCATGTCCTTGATGCAGAGGGTGTCGGTGCCGAGGTCCTCCAGGCGCTTCGCCAGCTCGATGAACCGGTCCAGGCTGTGGACCGGGCTGGTGGTGTAGCAGATCGACGCCTCGACGTGCTTGTCGACACGCCTGACGGCGGCGATGGGCGCCTCCATGTTCCGGATGTCGTTCAGGGCGTCGAAGACGCGGAAGACGTCCACGCCGTTGGCCGCCGCCCGCTCGACGAAGGCGCCCACCACGTCGTCGGGGTAGTGGCGGTAACCGACCAGGTTCTGGCCGCGCAGCAGCATCTGGAGGCGCGTGCGGCGCATCACGCGCTTGAGCGCCCGGAGCCGCTCCCAGGGGTCCTCCTTCAGGAACCGCAGGCACGTGTCGAAGGTGGCGCCGCCCCAGACTTCCAGGGACCAGAAGCCGACCGCGTCCAGCTTGTCGGCCACGTCGAGCATGTCCTCGGTCCGCATGCGCGTGGCCAAGAGGGACTGGTGCCCGTCGCGCAGGGCCACGTCCGTGAGCAGGACCTGCCGGGCCGGCGCCGCTTCGAATTCGAAGGGAGCCGGGCGCGCCGTCTTTGACGTCTTGACGGCGGGCCCGCGCGCCGGGGCTGCAGCCTTGGGTTTTTTCAGAGGCTTCTTCACACTTACAGCCCTTCGTAGGCCACGATGGCCGCGGAGATGGCGACGACCAGGTCCTCCGGCTCGGAATAGTCCGGATAGTTGAACAGGTCCGGGTGCGTCTCCAGGTAGCTGGTGTCGAACCGGCCGGCCTGGAAGTCGGGCTCCTCCATGATCCGCATCATGAAGGGGATCGTGGTCTTGACGCCCCGCAGCACGAATTCCTCCAGCGAGCGGTGGGCGCGGCTGACCGTCTCTTCCCAGGTCCGGCCCCGCACGACCAGCTTGGCCAGCAGCGCGTCGTAGTAGGGAGGGATGGTGTAGTCCTTGTAGGCCATGCCGTCGATGCGGACGCCGATGCCGCCCGGCGAGTAATACGCGGTCACGAGGCCGGTGCAGGGCCTGAAATTGTTGCGGGGATCCTCGGCGTTGATCCGGCACTGGATGGCGTGCCCCTGGAGCGTCACGTCCTCCTGGCAGAACTCCAGCGGCTGTCCGGCGGCCACCTCGATCTGCGAGCGCACGAGGTCGATCGCCGTGATCTGCTCGGTGATGGTGTGCTCCACCTGGATGCGGGTGTTCATCTCGATGAAGTAGAAGTTGCGGTCCTGGTCGAGCAGAAACTCGACGGTGCCGGCGTTGTCGTAGTTCACCGCCTTGGCCACGGCGATGGCGGCCTCGCCCATCCGGGCCCGCAGGGTCTTGTCCAGGACCAGCGAGGGGGCGACCTCGATCAGCTTTTGGTGGCGGCGCTGGATCGAACAGTCGCGCTCGCCGAGATGGATGATGTTCCCGTGCTTGTCGGCCAGGATCTGGAATTCGATGTGGTGCGGCCGCTCGATGTAGCGCTCCAGGAAGACCTCGCCGCTGCCGAACGAGGCGAGCGCCTCCCGGCGGGCCGCCTCCATCTGAGTGATCAGCTCCCGATCGTTCCGGACGACGTGCAGGCCGCGCCCGCCGCCGCCCATGGAGGCCTTGACCATCAGGGGATAGCCGGCATAGGCGGCAAAACTCAGGGCGTCCGTGGGGTTCGACACGCTCCGGTCGGTGCCGGGCACGATCGGCACGCCGGCCTTCTTCGCGATCTCGCGGGCCTGGACCTTGTTGCCCATCAGGTGGATGGCCTGGGGCGACGGCCCGATGAAGGTGATGCCGGACGCCTCGCAGAGGCGGGCGAATTCCGCGTTTTCCGAAAGGAAGCCGTAGCCCGGGTGGATGCCGTCGGCGCCGGTCCGTTTGGCGAGGTCCACGAGCCCCTGCATGTCGAGGTAGCCCTGGACCGGCCCCGGTCCGATGAGGTGCGACGAATCGGCTTTCTTCACGTAAATGGCGGTGGCGTCGCACTCGGCATAGACCGCGACCGTCCGGATGCCGAGCTCCCGGCAGGCGCGGATGATGCGCATGGCGATTTCACCGCGATTGGCGACGAGAATTTTCTTAAACATACCTGTGTAACCGGTTGAAATGACGGCTTTCGAAAAGAGTCCGACAGGGTAGCACAGGGACGCGAGCAAGTCGAGTGGGCGGAGACGGGGAAGCGCCGAAAAAGGACGTGTTACTTGGCCTGGATCAGGATGACTTGTTGGGAACTGCCCCCGCTGGTGACCACGTTGAGCTTGCCGAGGCCGGCCTTGACGTTCGGAACAGTCGCCTCGATGGTCGTCTCGTTGACGATTTGGTAGGAGGTCTTGGCCCCGTCCGGCCCGCCCGAGCCGAAGAAGACCCCGTGGAAGCATTCCTTCTTGCCGAAGTTCTCGCCCTGGATGGTGATCTTGTCGCCCGGCTTCATGGGGTCGGGCGTGACCTTGGTGATTTTGGGGCGCGCGCGGTTGTCGCAGATCGGGGCCTTGTCGACCGAGTCGCCGGGCCCGCCCACGGAGGGTACGTCATAGGCGCCGGAGCCCATGCCGGGGATGTTGACGTCGGCGGAGGCGGGCGGGAGGAAGCCGAGGGCCGCTCCGAAGAGCACGAGCAGAGTCGTCGCGGTCGTCTTCATGATGGTCCTCCCCCCACACCTTACTCCATGTCAGGCGCTTCGCCGCGTTTACCGAATGCCGGCGGGATTCTCGTCAAAACCTCTTCCGCCTTTCTGATGCCGTGCTCGGCCTTGATGTCGGAGCTCCGGGGCTTCCGGGTGGCGCCCTTGATGGACATGGACGACGCCGAAATTTTCCGGGTGGCCTTCTTCTGCATGCAGTGGGGGCACTCGGTGTCGGCGGAATTGAAGCTCAGCGACTGCTGTTCCTCGAAATCCCGCCCGCAGCCTTCGCAATGGTATTCATACAGGGGCATGGAAGATTCCTCGCGCTTGTTTGTAACGCCTATTATAGGGCGGACAGGACGGCAAATCCAGCGGCTATCTTGACACCGCGGGGAATCGTTCGGTACTGTGCAACCGTACCAAGGCAACGCAATCACGGTCTATTTCAGCGCGGAGGAGGTTGGCGAAGATGCCGTTGTTATTGAGAAAATTCAAGCTTCCGAACGGATTGATGCAGGAGGAACGGATCGACGATCCGGACCGCATCGCACGGTACATGAAACTGTTCGAGAAGGAAGACGTCAAGAAGCTCGAGACGGGCCGGTGGGTGTGGATCGAGAAGGACGAGTGGCAGCTCATTCCCGATTGATGAGCCGTGGCGCAGAAGTTCGGCAATGGCCGGTGGGTCCAGGAAGGGTTCCTGGACAACCGCCGGCCGGGGCGGGTGGTCGGCCGGATCACGTTCGCGGCGGTCGGCCCGGTGGAATTTCTGCTGCGCGGGGACTTCAAAGGCGAGATTCACGGTAAGCTGATCATCTTCGGCAATCCGTCGTTTGAGGATGACGATGTCGCGGGCCATGTCCTGGGGGACCTGGAGAATCCGCAGACCGGCGAAGTCAGTCTGATGTCGTTCGATCCGCACCCGCACCTGCCGCCGCATCCCTACCTGGAATGGTTCTCGGATCGCGACAATCACTACCGCATCGAACTGGCCGTCGGCGCCGCCCGCATCGCCTCCGCCGAGGAGGAAAGTGCGCTGGCCTCCGACCTCGCTGCCATCGCCGCACGCTTCTCAGCTCTTCCCGCCGCGCCCGCTAAAACTCGTTCAGACTCGGACTGGGTCTAAAACCTTATCAGGTCTTCGCCGAGCCCTGCCACAGCATGTCGTACCCGAGTTCCTTGGTCTCGGAACACATGGCGGCCAGGGCGGCGAACTTGCTGGTGAAGACTGCGTCGGCATGGGATTTTTCGTGGTCCTCGAACGAAGACCAGTAGGTCACGATCGCATAATGGTCGTCCGCGGTCCTGGATGCGCCGAGGGACCCTTCGTCGGAGACAAAGCCCGAGAACTTGAAGACCTGTCCGGCGATGAAGCCCCCCTTGGCGCCGCCGTAGGTCTCCTTGACGACGCTGCACATTTCCCCGACCGCCATCTCCACGTCGTCGAACGTGACGCCGGGTTTGAGCTTCACGGTGTTGAACAGCATTTTGGATCCGAAGGGAAGTGTGATCGGTCCGAACATATCATCCTCCTGCCTGGGCAATGTTATTTCGCGTCTGACGATAGGCGTGGGCCCGGTCCAGAAAATTCTTTATGGCTTGCGGATCGTGCAGGCGGTCTTCATCCTCGATCGGCATGAGCGGGAAGTGCTCCATGAAGGCCCTCGCGAAAAGACCGATGCCGTCTTTCGTTTCCGTTCCCTCCGTATTGAGGAGAGGAACTCCTCCGATGCCGCAGCTCGGCGAGCGTGCTTTGAAGACATAACCGGAAAGTTCCAGCACTTCCAGTTCACGGGCACGCTGTCGGGAGAATCGTGTCATTGCTTCCGTGTGGTCGACTCCTGTGGTGACCGTGACCAGGCGCGGAGAATGGGGATCGCCGGCGAGCCGGATCGCCTCGCGGGGCGTGCCCATGCCCACTTCGACTTCCGGACACACCGGGACCCACTCCACGTGGCGGCTCAGGGCCTTGAGCAGAACGTCGTCGCGCTTGTGCCCGCCGTCGTGCCGGACCTGCTCGCCCAACAGGCATCGGCTGATGCCGATCCGAAGAGGGGCGGTCTTCGTCATGGAAGCAACTTACCGCATTTGACACACTCTCGACCAGCCCCTAGAATGGCCTTCAACTTATGAATGAGCGCTTTCTCAAAGCCTGCCGCCGCGAGCCCACGGACTGCGTGCCGGTCTGGTTCATGCGGCAGGCGGGCCGCTACATGGCGGAATACCGCGCCGTCCGCGCGAAGCATTCCATTCTCGAAGTCTGCAAGACGCCCGAACTGGCGGCGCAGGTCACGCTCCAGCCGATCGACCGCTTCGCGCTCGACGCCGCGATCATCTTTGCCGACATCCTGCTGCCGCTCGAGCCGATGGGCCTCCGCCTCACGTTCGAGGAAGGCGAGGGGCCCGTCATCCACAATCCCGTCCGCACGAAGGCGGATGTGGAGGCGTTGAAGGTGAGCGACGGGAGCGAACTCAGCTACGTGGGGGACGCCATTGCGCTGGCCCGTCGCGCGCTCAATGGACGCGTGCCGTTGATCGGGTTTGCCGGCGCGCCGTTTACGCTGGCCAGCTATGCGATCGAAGGGGGCGCCTCGCGGAACTACATCGAAACCAAAGGGCTCATGTATGGAGAGCCCGCCGTCTGGCATCGGCTGATGGACAAGCTCGCGCGCGTGGTGACCGCGTATCTGAAGAGCCAGATCAAAGCCGGCGCCCAGGCCGTCCAGCTGTTCGACAGCTGGGTCGGGTGCCTGAGCCCCGACGACTACCGGGAGTATGTGCAGCCCCACGTGCGGCTGATCTTCGAAGGGCTCAAGAACGAAAACGTCCCGCTGATCCATTTCGGCACGGGGACGGCGACCTTGCTGGAGTCGATGCGCGAGGCCGGCGGCACGGTGATCGGGGTGGACTGGCGGGTGCCGCTCGATGAAGCCCGGCGCCGGCTGGGCTCCGACGTGGCGGTCCAGGGCAACCTGGACCCCGTCGTGCTGTTCGCGCCCGTGCACGAGATCGAACGGCGCGTGGAGACAATCCTGAAGCAGGCGGGCGGGGCGCCGGGCTTCATCTTCAACCTCGGCCACGGCATCCTCCCCAATACGCCGGTCGAGCATGTCCAGGCGGCCGTGGATCTCGTCCATAAGCTCAGCGCACGTTGAGCGCCCGCCCTTCCATATCCGACCAGATAGGTACGACGGCGCCCATCGGGATTTTGCTGATGGCCCTGGGCGGCCCGGATTCCCTGGAGGCGGTGGGGCCGTTTCTCCAGGACGTGAGGGGCGGCCGGCCGACCTCTCCCGAACTGCTGCGCGAGATTACAGAACGGTATCGGGCGACCGGGGGGAAATCCCCGGTCCCGGCGATCATGGCCGATCTCGTCGCGCGTCTTGAAGGACGCCTCAATGCGGCCGGCCCCTCCCGCTTCAGGGTGTATTTCGGGTTCCGGCACTGGCACCCGTTCATCCGCGAGACCTACCGGGAGATCGTCAAAGACGGCGTCCGGCGGCTGGTCGGCGTGTGCATGGCGCCCCAAAATTCGCAATTGAGCGTCGGCGCCTACGTCAAGAAAGTGGAGGAGGCCCGGGCCGAATCGGACGCGACGATGCGGTTCACCTACGTGCCGAGCTGGAACACCCATCCGGCGCTCATTCGGGGCATCGTCGCGAACATTCGCGCGGCGCTCGGAAAGTTTCCGGCGGACGCGCGTGACCGCACGGCGCTCATCTTCACGGCGCACAGCCTGCCCGAGCGGGTCCTGAAGGACGGGGACCCCTATCCGGACCAGGTGCGGGCGACGGTCGAGGCCGTGCTGGCCGCCCTCGGCCCGCTGTCGCCCGCCGCGGCCTGGCGGTTCGCCTATCAAAGCCAGGGACGGACGGACGAGCAGTGGCTGGGGCCGACGGTCGAGGCGACCCTCGATGAATTGCACGGGGCCGGTTGCCGGCACGTGCTCATGGCGCCGATCGGGTTCCTGTCGGACCACCTCGAAGTCCTCTACGACATCGACATCGAGTTCGCGAAGCGGGCGCGCGAGAAGGGCATGCAGCTGGAGCGCATCGCGATGCTCAACGCCACCCCGCCGATCGTCGAGACGGTGGCGGATGTCGTGGCCGCGCATCTCGCGGAGACCGGCGTCTGACCGCCGCGCGCACAGTCGTCGTCGTCGGCGGCGGGATCGCCGGCCTGAGCGCGGCCTACGCCCTGTCCCAACCCGGCGGACCGCCGGTCGCCTGCACGCTGGTCGAGGCCGAGTCCCGCCTCGGCGGCAAGATCCTGACGGAACAGGCCGCCGGGTTCGTCATCGAAGGCGGACCGGACTCGTTTCTGTCCCAGAAGCCGTGGGGGATCGAGCTGTGCCGGAAGCTCGGCCTGGAGGACCGGTTGATCGGTACGAACCCGGAGCGACGCCGGACGTTTGTGTATTCGAGAGGCCGTCTCGAGGAGTTGCCGGAAGGGCTTGCGCTGGGCTTTCCCACCAGGCTGGGCCCGTTTTTGCGCAGCGGCCTGCTGTCCTGGCCGGGCAAGCTTCGGCTGGGCGCGGAAGTCTTCGTGCCGCGCCGGCGCGAAGAGGGGGACGAATCGCTGGGCGAGTTCTTCCGCCGCCGCCTCGGCGGCGAAGCCCTGGAGCGGATCATCGAGCCGCTGATGACCGGCATCTATGCGGGCGATGCAGAGCAGCTGAGCATCCGGGCGACCTTCCCGCGATTCCCCGAGATGGAACGGGAACACGGGAGCATTGTCCGGTCCATGCTGGCCGCGCGGCGGAAGCACCGGGCGTCCGAAAAAAGGGAGCCCTCGCGGTGGACGCCGTTCGTCACCTTGCAGGGGGGGCTGTCGGAACTCGTCAAGGCCCTGGCCGGCCGGCTGTCCGGGGTGACGGTCTGCACCGGGCGCCGGGTGCGTGCAATCCGGGCTCGCGGCGGAGGCGCCGGGTATGACGTGCTCCTGGAAGGCGGCGCGCCGCTCGCCGCGGATGCGCTCGTCCTCGCGACGCCGGCCTTCGGGGCCGCCGGGCTGCTGGAGCCGCTCGACGCAACGTTGGCCGGCATGCTGGGAGGCATTCCCTATGCGTCCACCGCGACGGTCACGCTGGGCTATCGCCGCGAGGGGTTCCGCCACAGCCTGGACGGCTATGGGTTTGTCATTCCCCGGATTGAAGGGCGCGCGCTGCTGGCGTCGACGTGGTCGTCGTCGAAATGGGACCATCGGGCGCCGGACGGGTCGGTGCTGATCCGTTCCTACCTCGGCGGGGCGGGACGGGAGGCCGTGCTGGAGCGGTCGGACGAGGAAGTGGTGGAACTGGTGCGCGCAGACCTTCGACATGTCATGGGTGTGACGGAGGAGCCGGTTCTCGCCCGCGTGTTCCGGTGGCCTCGCGCGATGCCCCAGTACCTCGTGGGGCACCTGGATCGGCTGGCCGCCATCGACGCGCGGCTCGCGCGGCTGCCGGGCGTCTACGTGGCGGGCGCGGCGTACCGGGGCGTGGGGATTCCGGACTGCATCCGGGACGGCCTGGGCGCGGCGGAACGGGTGCGCGCCTATTTTGACAAAGGCGCGCCGCGGTCCTTATAGTAAACCCGTCACCGGCAAGGATGAGGACCAGCGCCCGCACTCATGGCTGACAAGGCCCCACAGACTCCCCCCAAATACGTCTATGACGTCACCCTCTCGACCGGTCCCTTTCGGGAACCGAACGCCCCGGCGATCTCCTACGATTTCTTCATCAACCGGAAGGGGTGGCTGATTCCGCGGGTCATGCGGGTCTTTGTGGAGATACAGGACGAGCTCGATCTCTTTCAGCGGACGATCCTGGGCGTGTCGGGCGGATCGCCCGGCCAGCAGATCAAACTCATGCAGATGCTGACCCGGAAGATCGCCGATCAGAAGGTCAAGATGGTGCTTGACGAAGACCGCATCGAAAAGTCCACCGAAGTCCTCATCCAGGGGTTCTCGGGGAACGACGGCTATCTGTTCCCGAAACTGGAGGAGTGGATGTGGGCCGTGAAGGAGCAGGTCAGAGAGGAGATCAAGACGCAGGTCGGGTTGTAGCGCCGCCGGGTTTAATACCCCCCCATGCCTCCCCGATTGCCGAACCCTCCGGGCGCCCTTTCCGCCGCCGTCTCTTTTTTCTTCTTCGGTTCCTTCTGGGGCTCGCCGTACGGTCGGAGCGCCGGGGAGTCCCAGATCACCCGGTTGCCGGGCGCAAGATCGGCGGCTTCGATGAAGTGCTTGCGGGCCTCGTCCTTCTCGCCCAGGTACGTCAGGGTGAGGCCAAGGTTGTAATGGGCCTCGGCGCATTTGGGCCCTTCCTCCACCGCGATCAGGAACTCCTCCTTGGCCGGTTCGAGCCGCCGCTCTTTGTAATGCGCCATCCCGGTCAGGTTATGATTGGTAACGGAGATGGGCTGGCAGTTGTTGGCCGGCAGCGTCGGCCGCAGCGGGGTCGGCGGATTGAGAAATGAGCATCCCGAGACGGCGAGGACGGCAAGAAGGTGGAGGGGGCGCCAATGCATGCGGCACTATCATATCCCCTGGGGGCAAGGCTTTCAAGCGCGGAGTCGTTTGCCGAATCGCCCGCCGGGCGATACAATGAAGCCGTCCATGCCTGACTCCGAGCACATCCGCCATCAACGGTTCATTCAAGCGCTCCAGTATGAGCCGATCGCATGCGAACGGGCGGGGTGCCCGGGCCCGGTCCTGGTCACGGACCTCTCGCAGTTTCGCGACCGGGTCAAATCCTTCGACTTGGCATGCGAGCGGTGCGGGTGGCGGGACCGGGTGACCGGTCGGGAGGCGTCCGGGCCTCCCTGGGATGACACCGCCTTGCTGGACCTCGCGTACGAACACTTGATGCACCAGCAGCCGGTCTGCCCGCACGACGGCACTCCCGTGGTCTTCACGTCGCTGCCGAACCCCCGGCGCAAAGGGCGCTACCGCTTGTCCTGTTTTTATTGCGGGCGCCAGGCCGAGATGGACTGGCCGCCGTCGGAAGCCAAGTCGTGAGGGGAACGCTCAGCTTTTGGTGAGAATCAGGCCAACCTGGATGGCCAGCATGAGCCGCTCCGGTTCCAGGGGCTTTCCGAGAATATCGACCAACCCCATGCTCCAGGCTTCTTTGATGAGGGTCTCCTGCTGGCCGGCGGTCATCATGATGATCCCGCCGGCGTAATTCTTCTCGCGCATTTTCCGCAGCACGTCCACGCCTTTCATGCCCGACAGGTCCATGTCCAGCACAATGAGCGGCGGTCTCTCCTTGTCCAGCATACCGAGGACCGTGGGGCCGTCCTTGGCCGGTTTGGCGGTGATGCCGTGCTGGCTCAGGAACCCCATGAACTTGTCGCGCACGTCTGTCTTCCCCTCCACCAGAAAAATGTCGTCCGTCGGGGGAATGCCGGGAAGGGCGGCCTTTTCCGCCGCCGCGGCCGGCCCCGGCGGCTTGAGCCCGCGTTCCAAGGACGCCAGGATGGTTTCGAGCGAGATGGCCTTGCTCAGAAAATCGGTCGCGCCCAGCCGCCGGGCCTGTTGCTCCATCTCGTCCGTGCCCCAGGCCGTCAGGATCATCACGGCGGCCCTCGGATCGATCGCGCGGATCTTCTTCAGGACTTCGAGTCCGTCCATCTCCGGCATGCGGAGGTCGAGCAAAGTGAAATCGGGACGGCATTGCATGAAGGAGTCCAGGGCGTCACGCCCGGTGTAGGCCGTCATGGCCTCATGTCCCTGGCTTTTGAGAAGCGTCTTCAGCAGCTCGCAGAAGCTGGGTTCGTCATCGACTATCAGTATTTTTGCCATAATCGGGTGCCGCGTCGCCTTTCAGCACGATACCACGTTGGAAAATCCAGGGAAGGACGTCATCGGGCCAGGGCGGGTATGGTGGCGGTGGAGGGTATCGAACCCCCGACCCGCGGCTTATGAGTCCGCTGCTCTACCAACTGAGCTACACCGCCAAACCGAGCTAGCTCGTACCGGCATTTCGATCAAACATGCCGGATATCCAATGCCACAAGTAATCTTCTTTGGGCCGACCCTTTCGATCAAAGAGGGGCGGATATTCAATACCACAAGTGATCCTTTTATAAAAGTACCCTCATCCCACGAACGGCTCTTTGGTGCCGTGCAATTGGCGGACGACCGTTGCCTCGATGCGGTTGGTGATGGTCGACCGTCCGGCCTTGCGGGATTTGATGAAGACCCCATGCACCATGACGGCGTCTCCATTGGACAGCTCCGGCTTCCCCTGCATGATGACGGTCACGCTCCCTTGCCGGTCTTTCAACACGAAGGTGTAAAAGGGCCGGTTGCGGGGGCCGGTCTGCGTCGCCACATCGGCGGCTTCGCCGACGACCGACACCGGCTGTTGGTGGTACTGCTCGCCGTGTTCCAGGAGTTCCGTGACGGACAGGGATGCGCCGAATGCCGGCGCGGACAGGAGGCCGAGGAGCGCACCTGCGACAATCAGGCGGCCGAGCATGCCATCACACCGGGAGCGCATCGGCCGGCGCCTACCACCAGGTTTGGGAACCTCTTCCCCCCGTTTCGCCCGCATCATCGCCGATCCAGGGGCGCAACCGCTCCTCCAGGGAGATGCCGGTCTCTTCAGGGACGTCCTTGGCTTTTTCCGGAACAGCCTCGGCGACTTCCTTGCGGGGCATGGCCGTGCGGGTCGTGACCTGGGCCAGCACCTCGTCGGCCTGACGGGCCAGCAGGCCGGACCCCTGCTGGGCGGTGCGGAGCGCCGTCGCGCAGTTGAAGCACGCCACGGTCCTGGTCCAGATCTTCACTTCATCGTCTTCGCCCAGTTCGTACGTCGCCAGGCCGCGGAGTTTTGCGGCCAGGGCTTTTGTTCCGCTCTCGGGATGCATGCAGGGTTTGGGGGCTCCCGAGGACATCAGTTCGGCGGCGAGCGCGTGAACGGTGAGCGACCACAGATCGCCCCCCAAGCCCACGGGGCTGCTGCTGACGCCCTCGTTCTTACTGCCGCCCGCCAGCTTGGGGCCGATGCCGGCGTTGACCGCGGCGGTCATGCTCGCCTGGTCAGGACTGGCGTTCAGGGCGATCGTCAGCGCGCTGAGATACGCCTGGATGGCTTTCACCCGGCGGTTCCTGATCGGGCCGACCGCGAGACCCCAGACCTCGGCCAGAAATTCATCCGAGAGCGAGGAGATCAGGGCGGCCTGGCGTTCCACCGTGATCTGGTCCAGCCGCTTTTTGAAGCGGTCGCGGCGGCGCAGGTGGGCTTGGTATTCCAGGCTCAGGCGTTCGCGGCGGTAGTCCTCCTCCTCCACCTCCTGCTTGTCCGCGCGCGCGGCCAGCTTTTTCAGGGCGTAGGTGATGGGCGAGAGCCGTGCCTGGGCGCGCAGATCGTCCAGGGACTCCGGGCTCATCTCGCATTCGGCGGAGAGCAGGTGCTCCAGCGCGGCGATCTCCGGTTGCAACCCGGCTAGGTAGTCCCGAAAGAAGTCGGACAGCAGGTTGAGCCGGACCAGGTTTTCGCGCAACTGGGCCTGGTATTGCCGGGCCCTGTTCTCGACCGAGACGATCCAGTCCTTGGGGACCCCGCTGATTTTTTCCCGGCGGATGTCCGCATTGCTTCCGAAGGCCGTCGCGATGTTGCCGCCGGCTCTCATGTTCGGCTCGGTCCGCTCCCGCGCCATGAAGAACACGTCGTCGGAACTCGGGCTCATGTAGGGCAGCAGCAGGAGGCGGATCATGATCCGCTGGACGGGCTGGAGCGATGCGATGACCGCTTCGATCTGTTCCCGCGTGAGGGCCGGGTTCGGAGGGGCCGTGATGGAAGCCGTCGCGCTCATGAAGACGCCTGTTTTTCCAGTTCCTGGGCGATATACGTGGACACGTCGTCAACGGAACCTTCCGCGTAAATGGAGTTGGGAACGTCCACGCAGACCAGCTTGTCGGGGTTCACGCCCGACTCCTTGGCGTAGTCGGGCGTCACGTAGAATTTAAACGTGCCGTCGGCCCGCCTCAGGACATAGAGCGGTGTGGTTTCCATGCTGCGACCTCGTTGCTGCAACTCTTGGATAACACACGCCTTCGCGCGCTGTCAATAAAGGCTAGGTGGTCACGGCGCGAAGCGTTTGCGGCGCCAGAGGATGTAGGCGGTGAAGACGGCGAGCAATCCGAGGAAGACGATGCGGATGTTGTGCGGCGGGGGAAGGACGACGAGATTAACCGTCGCATTGACGAAGCCGAAGACCGCGTACAGGAGATAGACCAGAAGCCCCCAGCGCTTGACGCCAAGAAATCCAATGCCGATCAAGAGGTGAAAAACGGGCGATTGCAGCTTCCAGAGGACGCCCCACAGGCCTCCAAACGTGGTGCCAAAGACCTTCAGCCCGTATTCCGGGTTGGCGACAATGATGTAGACGTCCATGAACGCCGTGAGAAAAAAGTGGGCGCCGATGTAGCGAAGGTCGTGGCCTCGTTCGTATGCGATCCGCAAGGTATGAAGAAGGCCGGGTTTCGGGTAGGGTGCCGGCAGGTACGCGTCGTAGCTTTGCAGCGACCACCAGGGCAGAACCAGGAGCAGAAAAAACAAAATCGCGGCGCGGACGCCCAATCCCTCCGCCAGCGTCCATGTGGCTCCGAGAAGGAGAAGCCCCGACGAGAAAATAAGGACGGCGTGCCGGGACTGTCCTTTGAGGAACTGGCCCGCGCCGGGCAGAACGGCGGAGAGGATGGTGGCCTTCGCGGAAGGAGACCCTGCGGGGAAGAGCGCGACCGCCTTATCCCCCGAGGGTGTCGAGGGCCTCTTTGAGACTCTTGTGGACGCACGTGAAGATCGGCGTGTCGCGCAGGGTGTAGCGGCTCCCCTCGGTTTCGCGCAGGGCCATCACGAGATCGAGGAAGTCCTCAGGCTTGTCGCTCTCGAACGCGACCACCCATTCCTGGTCGTCCAGGCCGAAGGAGTACGTCGTGTTGAGCTTGACGGAGGGAAACTTGTGGCCCACTTCGATATGCTCATCCATCATGCCCTGCCGCGCGGCCTTCGTGAGCAGGAACCACTCGCGGGTCTTCAGGAACGGATAGACGAAGATATACTTGCTCTTGCCGGGGACGATCGTCAGGCGCTTGCTCTCCTGGTTCTCGTGCACGTGGTGGTCCACGTAGATCGAGCGCTTCGTCAT
>SCTG01000033.1 GCA_004298335.1 Nitrospirota bacterium | reverse complement strand
GTTATTGGCGGCGATTCAGGTGATTCGATTCGGCCCGATTGCCTGGTATATGTATGGGGGTGCCATCGACGAGGATCGTCAGTTGATGGCCACGTACCTGTTGCAATGGAGCGGCATTACTCGCTCGTGGAAGGCTGGGTGTCGCTGTTATGATATGCGGGGCGTCCATTCGCCGACCCCCCAGCCGAGTGATTCGGAGTATGGGGTGTATGACTTCAAGCGAAAGTTTTGTGCCGAGATGGTCAGCTTTCCGGGCGAGTACGATCTGGTCGTGAGGCCGAGGGTCTACTTTGCCTGGAGAAGATTGGAACATGCGGTTCAAGCCCCGGCACGTATGGCGTTCCGAATTCTCCAGAAGCTGGGGGGACGGTTGTGATGCGACAGGCCGACCTGAAGGAGTCCGTCCGCCGGCGGTACGGGCACCCGGCTGAGGTCCGGCAGTATACGGCCAACGCTGCCGAGGGGATTACCCCGTTTGAGGCGGCACTGATCCGTCTCGCATTTGCTCCCGGTCAGAAGATCTTGGACATCGGTTGCGGAGGCGGCCGAGAAGCGATCCCGATGGCGCAGTACGGACTGAAGGTCGTGGGGATGGACCTTATTCCGACTATGGTGCAAGCGGCGCGGGGCTGTGCGATCCGGAACCGGCAGACGATCGACTACGTGGTTGGCGACGTCGCGACCCTCCCGTTTTGTGACCGGTCCTTCGATGGCGCGGTCATGCTGGAGCAGCTCATCGCCTTTATTCCAGGACACGATCATCGCCTGGAGGTTTTTCAAGCTGTCTGGAGAAGTCTTCGGCCTGGGGGGACGCTGGCGTTGACCACCCACAACCGACGTTGCCACGTGAAATTTCGACTGTATTTCGCCTGCGTGAACCGCCTGCGGCGTCTGGCCCGCCGACTCGGCTGTGGTGGGGGGTTGGAGGACAATGACCGGATGGGTGCCCGGGTAAGCCGAGCACGGGTTCGACAACAGCCGGTGTTCTTTCACATGTACGATCTGGATGAAGTGGTCGCCGATCTGCGCGCGGCTGGATTTGAGGTCGAAGTCGCCAAGGCTCGGGCCGAATTTGAAGCTGGCCGGGAGGATCTGGCTCTGCGAGAGAAAGACTATTTGCTTGGATTCATTGCCCGTCGTCCGGAACACTGACGACATGGCCGGGAAGGGGCAAACAGCAGCATCATCCTTGTCCGGGAATGAATCGCTCAAAGTCCTTCTTTGCGTCGTCGTTTCTTTCAGCCTCCTCCGGTACCTGCACGATCTGGTCAAGTTTTTGGTCGAATCCCCCTTCATCGACTTCGCGCACTACTACACCTATGCAACCGTTGTTTCGCTTGGGTTGGACCCCTTCGACCAGCAGGCGACGAGCCGTGTTGATGCCATGCTCAACATCAGGCGGGCTGGGAGCGCTCCCAATTACCCGCCGCTGTTTTATGTCTTCATGCAGCCCTTGGTTTTGCTCCCGTTCCGCTATGCAAAGCTGGCGTGGGTGTTCATGGGGCAGGTGTGTCTGCTGGGAAGTCTTTTCATCTGCTTGCGCCAAGTCAGCGCTGTCTCTCCGGTCCGAGTGGCGGCAGTACTCTTTGTAGTGCTGAACTACCAACCGCTGGCGGAAACCATTGCGCTGGGGCAAAGCAATCTGGTGGTGTTGTTCCTCGTCACCGTCGCGTGGTGGGGTCTGCGTAACGGGTACCAGTGGGCGGCGGCGACGGCGCTCGCGCTGACTGCTCATATCAAGCCCCAGTTTGCAGTTCTTCTGCTACTGCTCTGGTGGATGGGATACGGCGCCGTCGGTGCCCGGGCGCTGCTCCTAGCCGGGATCGGTCTGGGAGCCAGCTTTTTTGTGTTGGGTCCCGACCATCACTTCACATACGCCCGCTATGTGACGTCGCTGCCCGACTATCTTCTGACATGGACCGCTAACCTCTCGCCTCGGGCAACGTTACACAGACTGTTTGAGCCGGCAAACTTTGGCCCTGTGCTGGCCGACAGTCTGTGGCTGACTCTTGGAGTTGGGCTCCTTTTCCTTGTGGCTCGGGTGATCCCCCGTGCGCTGCCCTCCCATTCTCCAGCCTTTGATGGGGCTTGGGGGCTAGGCCTTTGCGCGGTCTTGTTGCTGTCTCCGTTGACCGAAGAGCATCACTTGGTCATCCTGCTCCTTCCCCTTACGCTGCTGCTGCTCAACGGCTGGGGTGCTCATCTGCCCGATCGGGAAACGGTGGTTTTGGTTGGAAGCATCCTGCTGCTTGGGAGCCGATACTCCCTGGAACAGTTTCCCGCGTTTCATCAGGGAGCCCTTTCGTTGCTCATGACCGGCAAACTCCTGGGCATGATCGGCTTGACCGGGATGTTGGCGGCGCGCCTTCTATCGGGGACCGCCTTGTTACGGGCTGACCCAGCAAAGATGATGCCGTGAGGAGATGGCGGCACGCATTAGGTCGGCCTGCCGGAATCATCCTCATCGTGTCCGTCGGGAGTGTCGCGCTCGGCTTGAGTGCAGATTGGCTGCCGCTAGGCAGTCCTTACAAGCGGCATTTGGCCGCTGGCATGCTGCAGTTGGTTCTTCTCACTCTGACGGTCGGATATCTCGTGGCTGGTTGGGTTGGACGCGCCCGCGAATCAGTCTTTGCGGTATCGCCTGTCACCATATGGTTGGCGGTCATTATTGGCATAGCCGCGTATGCTGCGGGACTCTCGTACCTCAGTCTCATCCGGCATCACGCATTGTTCACAGGCGTCTGGGATCTCGGTTACTACGAACAACTCGTTTGGGCATTGTCCAATTGGGAGATTCCCCCCATAAGCACGGTGTGGGGCGGCCACCCGTGGGGAAACCACGCTACGTTTGTTTTGCTTGTCGTGGCACCGTTTCTTCGGCTCTTTCCCGATCCCTCCACGCTCCTTATAATACAAAGCATTACATTAGCTTTAGGCGCGTTCCCGTCGTTTTGTATAGGTCGGAGCATATGGGGAAATCAACGGGCAGGCGTTGTGTTTGCCGGGGCGTACCTGCTGTACCCGCCGCTCCAGTTTGCCAATTTGTTCGACTTTCATGCGGATATCTTTGCCACTCCGATCTTGCTGTCAGCCTTCGCCGCTCTCTTTGCCGGGCGGGTCGGCTGGGCATTGGTTTGGGCCGGCCTGTTGATCCTGGTGAAGGAGGATATGGCGCTCGTGTCTGTCATGTTCGGTCTGTATGTCGCGGTGGTCCATCGGCGCCGGGCCGGTTTTGTGCTGGCGTCTGTCGCGTGCGTGTCTTTTGTTTTACTGGTTGGGGTGATCATCCCTGGATGGATCGATCGTCCCTATTTCTCTCTTTTCAATCGCTGGACTCACCTCGGCGCCTCGCCGTGGGAGATCATCATGTCACCATTGCTCCGGCCGGCGGTTTTCTTCGGAACGATTCTCCAGCCCGAACGTCTGGGCTACCTGGTTCTTCTATTGATACCTCTTGCCGGTCTGCCGCTCCTTGCGCCGGAGATCTTGGCGATCGGCTTGCCGCCACTGGCGTCCAATCTCCTGTCCAGCCTTGAGGCACAGTACACCATACGCGGTCACTATACCGTGACCCTTACGCCGATCCTGATCGTTGCGGCCGTCGTGGGGGGGCGCCGCATGCATGAATGGCTGCAACAACGGGGCTGGACTGCGTTTTCCGTGTTGGCCGGGGTGGCTGCGACAAGCGTAACAGCGAGCCTTGCGTTCAGCCCGCTGCCCTGGTCGAGGGACCCATCCCCGCGAAAGCATTTCTGGGATGCGACGCCACGTTCCGCCATGGCACAAGTAATAGCCCATATTCCGCCTGAGGCGTCCGTATCCGCCGCCAATCATCTGGGTGCGCACGTCGCTCTTCGGAAGACGATCCAGCTTTTTCCTGAAGGCGTGGACACCGCCGACTTTGTTTTTGTCGATGTGGGGGGACTTGATTACGTGGGTCCGTCTCCCCAGCCGGAGGCATTCAGCCCGCTTCTCCGTCGGCTCGTGGATACGCGGCCGCTCGTGGTCGTCAAGGATGGCCTGGCCCTTTTCGGTCGGGGGGAACCGTCGCCGGATGCGGGCACTCGGCTGGTCGCCTTGAGGGCCGTGTCGATGCCCGAGATCCGACGGGTCGGTGAGATGACTCTTGTCAGTGGTTCTGTGACGCCGTCCCTGGCGGCTCCGCGAGAGTATCTTCGTGCTCGCTATACCTGGGGGCCGGCCGCCCGGGGCCGGGGTATGCCGTGCATCGCCGAAACCCTCATTTCGTCCGATGGCATTGCGGCGTGGGAACAGCGACGGCCGATGTTTCACGCACTGTTGGCAGGTGAACAGTGGCCGACAGGCTTGGTTGCAGATGATGCCGCGATGGTCGCTGTGCCGGAGACTGTTCCACCAGGGCGGTACACGTGGGTTGTGACGGCCTGGTACGGCGCCGGCCCCGTTCCCTGCCGTGGCCGGCCGGATGGCATTGCCAGTTTGGCGGTGGCAGACGTGCAGATCAGGCCGTGGTGAGCGTGGAATATGCCAAGGGGTAAATTGGGCCCGCTCGAATCTACGACAATGAGTGTTCTGTTACGAGTGCTGGTCGCCGGTCTCCTTGTTCTCGGAACGGGTCTCTGCCTGATTCTTGCGACGCATCGTCTGCCGATTAACGCGGATGAGGCTGCCGTCATAGACCGGGCCTTGCGCCTTTTCGCCGATGGGCCGAACCCAAAGTGGTTTTTCTATCCCAGCCTGCATCTATACGCGGTCGCCCTCGCGGAAGGCGTTCTCTACCTTGTACGATGGATGGCAGCCCTGTCGCCGACGCCGGAATCGTTCGCGGAGTGGTATTTTAATGGTCCCGGCACGGTCTATATGGTTGCGCGGTTCCTATCGGTGTGCGCTGGGGTGGGAACCTTGGCCGTCGTATACAACCTCGGCATACGCCTTGCGTCGCGGAAGGCGGGGCTGCTGGCAGCGGCGTTTTTAGCCGTGTCGCCGATGCATATCTATTATTCCGCGACGGCCAAGCCCGATGCGGCAATGGTATTGGCCATGTACACCGCGGGGTTGTTCGCCGTCAGGTTTATTCAGGAAGAGGGCAAGGGATTGCCTTGGGGGGTGGCTGTCATGGGCGGACTCGGCGCCACGCTGAAGTATCCCGGCGGCGCGGCATGGTTTGCGGCTCCTGCGGCCATGCTGCTGAAGCCGGCCTCGGCGCATCGCGGCGTTCTTGTTCTGTGCGGGCAAGTCGCAGTGTTGGCCGCTGCCGCGGCGACCGTTTTTGTTGCGGGGACGCCGTTTGCCGTGGTGGAACCCGCATTACTTCGCCGCGATCTGGCCATGCACTGGCAGAATGCGGTCCAAGGGCTTCCCAGTGCGGAAGGCCTGACCGCATGGAGGCTCTATCTGGTGGATGTGCTGCCCTCGTCGCTTTCATTTCCCATTATTGGGTTGGCCGTGTGGGGGATCATAGTGTTGCTGCGGCGTGATTGGCGAAGCGCCGTGGCAGCGCTTATTCCGGCCGCAGTGTACGCCGTCCCCATATTGGCGGCCGCTCCCATGCAATACGGTTTCGTCACGCCGTTGCTTCCGGCCGTATGTCTTTGCGCAGGAGCAGGTCTTGAGGCGGGCATGGGTGCGGTTCAACAAAGAATATCATTTGCGCCCGCGCTTACGAGCGCGGCTGTGCTCCTGTGCGTATTTTCTCCCGTGGAGCGGGCCGTCTGCAGCCAGATCAGAGCATTCAATCCGACTGCGCAAGAGCAGGCTGCGCATTGGATACAACGCCATCTGCCGCCGGATGCTCGTATTTTAGGTACTGCGATCGGCATGACGCTACCGCTGACGACCGAACGCTTAACAGAGTTGCTGGCCGAAGCGACGGAGGAGCGTCCGGGCGGTGGAATGTTGATCCGCCACTTGCAACGGACCACGCCGAGGGGAACCGGATATTACTTCTATGATATGGCTGCCTACCAGCGTGTATCGGGACGGGTCGAACTGCCGGTAGTGGAATACAATCCTGAATGGATCGTGGCCCATGGCTTTCAGTATATTGTGGACAGCGAAGTGAAGATGGGACGGTTTTTCAGGGCACCCGAGCGGTATCCGCTCCCATTTCGGTTCCAGCAGTGGCTTGAGGACAATGGCGAACTGGTGTTTACGACCCACCCCGGCTCTCGTGGGTTTCCGGACTGGAAGGAGAACCCGGCACGCATCCGCGCGCTCGAACCACGCTGCGGATTTGAAGGAGGCGAGTTGAGGATTTACCGCATCAAGGAAGGAGCGGTGGGATGAATCGTCCGGACCTCGCCATCATCATTCCCGCCTGGAACGAGCGCGAGAATCTTGAGCTGCTGATCCCCGCGTTAAAGGAGATGATCGCAGAGCTTGGCCTCCGGGCCGAAATTGTTGTGGCCGACGGGGGGTCCCGGGATGGGACTTGCGAAGCCGCGGCGCGCCGAGGCGCGGTGGTTGTCGTCCAGAAGGAGCGGGGATACGGTGGCGCGCTGCTTGCCGGGTTTGCCGCTACGACGGCACCCTACCTTGTCACGATGGATGCGGATCTCTCGCACCGGCCGGTGTTCCTTCGGGAATTCTGGAAACGCCGTGAGCAGGCGGAGGTTCTGATCGCCTCCCGGTATGTGCCGGGCGGGCGGGCCGAGATGGGGTGGTTCAGGAGGGTGTTGAGTCACATTTTGAATCGAACCTATGGCCGGGTGCTCTCCCTGCCGATCCGTGATCTGTCCAGCGGATTTCGGATGTATCATCGGGATGTCTTGGAGGGGCTTGTGCTTGTCGCGCGGGATTTCGATGCGCTCGAGGAAATTCTGATCCGGGTCCATGCGGAGGGGTGGCGTGTTGCCGAAGTCCCGTTCCATTACATGGCTCGCGGTTCAGGCAGTTCGCACGCGCGGCTGTTGAAGTTCGGCGTGGCGTTTCTCAAGACGCTGCTGCGGATGTGGAAGCTTCGGAACTCCGTCGCGGCAGCGGATTATGATTATCGCGCATTCGACAGCCCGATCTGGCTGCAACGATACTGGCAGCGGACTCGACACCGGATCATTCTCGGCTACATGGAAGAGGACAACGCGATCCTTGACGTGGGCTGCGGCTCCGGCCGGGTCATTCTGGATCTGCCCGATGCGGTCGGTCTGGATATCCTGCAGAACAAGCTGCGCTGGCTGAAACCGCGCCACCGTCTGTTGGTCCGAGCAAGTTGCGATCGCCTCCCGTTCCCCGGAGAGAGCTTTTCGGCCGTCATTAATTCGGAAGTGATAGAGCATGTCCCTGACTCTCCCGAGATCTGGTCGGAGATGTGGCGCGTGCTTCGGCCCGGCGGGATACTCGTCATCGGGACGCCGGACTACGGACGCTGGCTCTGGTGGGTTTTGGAGTGGCTTTACGGGAAGGTTTTGCCGGGCGCCTATGCGCATGAGCACATCACGCATTTCACCCGCGACCAGCTCGCGGAGCGCCTTCGTATTGCAGGGTATGAGATTCTGGACTGTCGCTATGTGGGATTTTGCGAGATGATCTTCAAGGCGCGCAAACCGCAGATCGTGGATCCGCCTCATCGATGATGCGGATCGGCGTGGACGGCCGTGAGCTGGCCGGCGGCGTGCGAAGCGGGATCGGTCGTTACCTGGTTGAGGTGTTGCGCGCGGCGGCGCGTGATGGTCTCGAGTGCCTTGTCTACGGCGACGGCAGAACGGCGCTTCCGGTCACGTTGCCGGGAGTGAGCCTCCGCCGCCTGGACGCGGGACCGACCCTCTGGGTGGATCAGGTCGGCCTGCCGAGGTGCCTTGCACGTGATCGGATCGCGGTCTTTCTTTCGCCCTACTATAAAGGGCCGGTGTGGGCGCCTTGTCCGGTGGTGGTCACCGTCCATGACCTCATGTTTATCGGCTATCCGGGAAGTCGGCGCCCTCTGTATGATCTCGTGATGACCGGCCTGGCCAGAGTCTATGCCGGCCGGGCGTCCACCGTTATTACAGATTCGGAGTACTCCAAACGGTCCATCGTCACGACGCTCGGCGTGAGCGACGCCAAGGTGACCGTCATCCCGGTCGCGCTCGGCGCGGAATTCAAACCGGAACCCCTGGCCGATGCGGTAATGGTGCGATACGGGATCGTGCCTCCGTACGTCCTCTATGTCGGGAATTTTCTTCCCCACAAAAATGTCCCGCGGCTGATCGAGGCCTATTCTGGTCTCGGTAGGGAGCTCACGGACACGCATCAGTTGGTTCTTGCCGGAGGAAAGCGGGAGCACCGGAACGATCTTGAGCGCCTGGCTGTACGCCTGAGCGTTGCCGGTCGCGTCCTCTTTCCAGGGCTGATTGACGATGCTCATCTTCCGGCCGTCTACGGCGGCGCGGCGTTGTTCGTGCTTCCGTCTCTCGAAGAGGGCTTCGGGCTTCCGGTGGCGGAGGCGATGGCCTGTGGCGCGCCGGTCGCGGCGTCGAATCGGGCGGCGATTCCGGAAGTGGCCGGGGACGCGGCGCTTCTTTTTGACCCGGAAAACGTTTCCGCAATCGCAGAGGCCATGACGAGGGTGCTCTCTCAGCCGGAGCTGTCTGCGCGTATGCGGCGGCAGGGACTCGCGCGGGCCGGGGCGTTCACGCTCGAACGGACCGCCGGGCGCGTCGTGGCATTGCTCCGTGAGGTGGCGACGGGGCGATGAGCGGGCGCAACCCGCTTGACCTTCCGTCCATGCCGTCGTACTGTGCTCTGGAGATATTCCCTAGTCGCGCATGCGATCGAAACGACCACGGAGTAGCCGCAGGCGTGTGTTGGCGGAAAGGGATGGCGTGACGTAATGTGCGGAATTTGCGGGTTCGCGGGGTTTCGGAACGATGAACGGCTGAGCCGGATGATCGCGAGCCTCGTTCATCGAGGGCCGGATGACGAAGGCCGGCACGTGGAAGAGGCAGTCAGCCTGGGCATGCGCCGGCTGAGCGTGATTGACGTGGCCGGAGGTCGTCAGCCGATCTGGAACGAAACCCGCACTGTCTGCGTGGTCATGAACGGCGAGATCTATAACTTCCAGGAACTGCGCGATCGCCTGATTGCCCAGGGACACCGATTCGAGACCAAGTCGGATACCGAAGTGCTGGTGCATCTGTATGAGGAGCACGGCGACGCCTGCGTCAAGCACCTACGCGGCATGTTCGCATTTGCGATCTGGGATTGCACAAAACAGACTCTTCTGTTGGGGCGTGATCGACTGGGGATCAAGCCGCTGTTCTACGCGGAGCAGGCCGGCCGGTTGTGGTTCGCCTCGGAAATCAAGGCCTTGCTGGCCGGAGGGGTGGAGCCCCGGATGGACGCCCAGTCGCTCCGGCAGTTCCTGACCTTCCTCTATGTCCCTTCCCCCGCCACGAGTTTCGAGGGAATGTATCAGGTGCCTCCGGGGTATACCCTCACGTTCGCGCGCGGTAAGGCCCGCTTGCGGCGGTACTGGATACTCACTCCAGACCATGAGACGAGCGGATTGGATGAAGGAGAGGCGCAGGCGCAGTTGCTCGCGCGTCTCAAGGAAACGGTCCGTCTTCACCTGATCAGCGATGTGCCTCTGGGGGTCTTTCTTTCTGGCGGGATGGACTCCAGCGTCATCGTCGCGCTCATGCGTGAAGTCTCCAGCGGCCCCATCCATACCTTTACGGTCGGGTATGGTAGCGGTGGCAAATCGTTCAACGAACTTACGTTCGCGCGCCTGGTGGCCAACCGGTTCGGGACCAACCACCATGAGGAAATCGTCGAGGCGAACGCCGTAGAATTGCTGCCGCGCATCATCCGGGCGTTCGACGAGCCCTTCGCCGACTCATCAGCCATCCCCAACTACCTCATTGCACAGGTTGCCCGTCGCTCCGTGACGGTCGCGCTGGCCGGCCATGGCGGGGACGAGTTGTTCGGGGGGTATCCTCGCTATCTGGGCCAGCAACTCGGCACATCCTATGATCGGCTCCCGGCCGGCGTTCGTCGTGGCTTGGCCATGTCCAGCCGATGGATCCCTGAATCATCGCATTCCGATAACTGGCCGGGTCGAATGCGGCGGTTTTTGGAGACGGGGACGACCCATTCGGCTGAACGTTATCTCCGTTGGATCACGTTCCTTCCTTCGGAGTGGGGGGAGGATGCGTTTACCGCGGATTTCCGCGCGCAGTTCGGTCCGGCGAGGCCCGCGGAGAAGTATTACCGTTTGTATCAATACTGGGATGCTCTCGATCCCGCCGAACAGGCCATGGCACTCGATATCCAGACCTACCTCCCGGACGATTTGCTTGCTCTGGGCGATCGCTCGAGCATGGCGCACTCTTTGGAAGTGCGGGTGCCATTCTGCGATCATGCGCTGGTGCAATTCGCGTTGGGTCTTCCGGCTGAGGTTCGCATGCGCGGCTGGAAGCTGAAATACTTTCTCAAGCAGACTGTGCGGCGTTTGCTCCCGGTCGAAATCTTGGAGCGGCCGAAACAGGGTTTTATGGTCCCGGTCGGCCGATGGCTCAATCACGACCTCCGCCCGATGGTCCGGGAGCTTCTCTCGGAGGACAGCATTCGGCGGCGCGGTGTGGTTCGATATGCCTACGTCCGTTGGTTGTTGGAGGAGCATGAATCAGGACGCCGCAACTTCGCGGATCAGATATACGCTCTGCTGGCACTGGAGATATGGCTGCGGGTGTATCTGGAACGCCGGCCCGTATGAATATCCTGATGGTCGCCGAAGTGTCTCTTCTGGACGTCATCGGCGGCGCCGAGCGAGTATTGCGGGAGCAATCGCTCGGCCTGGCCGACCGCGGGCATACAGTCAGGGTTCTCAGGAGGATGGGAGAGGAGGAGTCGGCGCGTCGAGTGACGGTCCAGGGAGTGGAGGAGGTGAGGTACCCTGTTGACCGCTCTCACCCCGTCGCGTTTTTTCTCTCTTCGATCAGGAACGCGCGAGAGGCGGCGACTGCGCTCCATCGCGAGTCGCCTGTGGATGTCGTGGTGGTGCATCAGTCCCTCCCGGCCGTGGGACTCCCTGGGTGGCTCAACTCCGGGATTCCGCTCGTGGCCATTTCTCTTTCGCCCGCGCATGAGGAGTACGAGATCCGCAACAAGCCGGCGCGCGGCATAGCCGGGAATCTGTGGTATGGGTGCCAGGCCTCGATGAGGAAGTGGGTCGAACGCGCCGTACTCGGGCGGGCGTTGCGCGTGATCGTGCTGAGTGATTTCATGCGGCGCCGGATCATCTGGAGCCACCGGGTTCGCCCAGCGCGCATCGTGGCGATTCCAGGTGGCGTCGATGCCGGGAAGTTCTTTCCTGCTGCAGACCGCCGGGCGGTTCGCGCCCGCTTGGGATTGGACGAGGGTGCGTTTGTGTTGTTTACGGTGCGCAACCTTGAACGCCGAATGGGGCTCTCGGCGCTCATCGAAGCCGTCGCGCATCTCCGATCCAAGATTGCTGGCGTTCAACTGCTGATCGGGGGCAGCGGCCCTCTCCGATCGGAACTGGAGGCGCAGGTGAAGGCGTTAGCCCTGGAAGGGTGCGTACGGTTTCTCGGGTTTGTGCCTGAAGGCGTGCTGCCCGACTACTATCGCGCCGCCGACCTGTTCGTGCTGCCGTCGTCTCACCTCGAAGGATTCGGCTTGATCACGATCGAAGCGCTTGCGTGCGGCACGCCGGTTTTTGGGACCCGGATCGGCGCGACGGCGGAGATACTGGCTGAGGTGGATTATTGCCTGCTCGCATCGGGAACGGATGCGGAGTCGTTGGCAGGGGGAATTTACGAGGTGCAGCAATGGTTCGCCGCCGAGCCTCAGGCCCGGATGCGGCTCGCGGAGGCGGGACGACGTCTCGTGCTGCGCGAGTATACATGGGCGAGACACTGCGAACGCCTGGAGGCGATTCTCGCGGACGTGCTCCATCGCCGGGTGCGAGTTTCTCGATGATGGAGGAGCGTCTCCGTCGGGACGGCCGTCGGACCGTCATCCATATCATCACGCAGCTGGATCGGGGCGGCTCGGCCCGGAATACCTTTTTCACGGTCCTGGGGCACGATCAAAACCGGTTCCGGGTGGGGCTGGTCTACGGGCGGTCCGCGGCGAGGTCGGAGGCGGAGACGTCGCTGCTCGCGGTGGATCTGCAGGCCCTTCGCCGGGCCGGAGTCACACCGTTCGAAGTCTCGAGCCTGACCCGCGAGATCAGCGCGTTGCTGGACGTGCGTGCAACACTGTCGCTGTGGCGGCTGTTGCGGTGGGCGCGGCCGGATATTGTGCATACGCATACGTCCAAAGCCGGCGCCGTCGGCCGCATTGCCGCATGGCTCGCCCGCATCCCGCTGGTTATTCATACGCCGCACGGGCATATCTTTTACGGCTATTACGGATCCTTCATGAGTTGGGTGATCCGGCTGGTCGAACGGGTCCTGGCGCAGATGACGGATCGGATCGTGACCCTGACTGATCGGGGAGCGCGGGAGCACGTGCAGTATCGAATCGCCGGCCCGGCCAAGTTCGTGACGATTCCGAGCGGGATTGTACTGTCGACGATCCGATCGGTGCGGGTTGATCCGGTCGTGAAACGGAAGGAACTGGGCTTGCCGGAGAAGGGGCCGGTGATCGGGACAGTCGGCCGGTTGGTGCCGATCAAGGGCCACGAGTGGCTGCTCAGGGCCGCACCTCGGGTGCTCGCCGAATTTCCTCATGCCACCGTTGTCCTTATCGGAGACGGGCCGCTCATGGGTGCGCTTCGGCAGTTGGCCGAAGAGCTGGGAGTCGGGCGCCGGGTGTTGTTTCTGGGCGAGCGACAGGACGTGCCGGAATGTCTCGCGGCATGCGATCTGTTCGCCTTTCCGTCCCTCAATGAGGGAATGGGGCGTGCGTTGATCGAGGCGATGGCGGCGGGGTTGCCGGTGGTGGCGACGGACGTCGGCGGCATACCGGACATCGTGGTGGACGGGGAGAGCGGGGCGTTGGTGCCCCCGAAGGATCCGGCGGCGTTGGCCGATGCGATACTCGCGTTGCTTCGTGATCCCGAACGCCGGCGGGCCTGTGGCGAAGCCGCAAAACGGCGGGTGGACGACCGGTTCGATGTCACGGCCATGGTGAGGGCAATTGAACGACTGTATGACGATGTCTGGGATGCCAAGCATGCTGCATTGTGATGCGGCCCGGATCGGCCCCGTTGTCCTTCTGGCGCTGCTGCTCGGAGGTGGCCCTTCCCGGGCGGCCGAATCCGGCCAGGCGTGGCAGCCAATTGCGACGGCGTTTCACGTCCACAGCTCGTTCAGTTCAGGCAGCGATTCGCTCGACACATTGGCGGAACAAGCCAAGGCTGATGGCATCGGGGCGGTCTTTTTGACCGACAATCTGTTACTCCGCTTCGAATACGGGCTGTTCCCCCTTCGCGATGTACTTCGGCGGACGGTCACAATGCCCTCGGTGCTGGAAGCGGGGGTGGGCCGGTTTCTGTCGTCCGTCGGAGAGGCCAATCTTCGCCATCCCGGCGTGATGCTGATCCCCGGCGTGGAGGCGATTCCGCTCTACTACTGGACCGGTTCGGTGTTCGGCAAAGACCTGACGATGCATGATGCGCAAAAAAATATGCTGGTGCTCGGCTTGCGCTCGGAAGAGGCGTACGCACATCTTCCTGTCGCCGGCAATAGAGGTGCCTACGAGTATGGGTGGTGGACGGTGGTTGGTCTTTCGCCGGTCCTGTTGATTGTCCCGGGGATTTGGCTGAGCACCAGAAAGGTCGACCGAAAAGTGAAGGTCGGGTGGACGTTCATGGTCGTGCGCGAGCGGCGTATGGTCCCGGGGATTGTCTTGCTGTCGCTGGCCGGACTGCTGCTGGTCAATAACTATCCATTCGGCGTACCTACGTATGACACGTACGATGGTGAGCAGGGATTGCGCCCGCATCAGCATCTCATCGATTACGTCCGCGAGCGGGATGGACTTACCGTCTGGTCCATGCCGGAAGCCAGGGACTTTCATCAGTTCAATTACGGCCAGCTGGGGACCGTGACGGTCCGAACAGACCCGTACCCGGAGGCACTGCTCGCGACATCGGGCTACACCGGGTTCGGCGCAGCCTATCAGGACACGATCACGGTGACGGATCCGGGCGGGATATGGGACCGCGCGTTGCTCGAATATGCGCGTGGCGCACGGGATCGGCCTCCGTGGGGATTCGGGGAGATTGCCTACCATACGGCCGGATCGGCTGGGATTTACCTCCATCAGGTCCAGACCGTGCTCTGGGTCGGGGAGCAGACGCCAGCTGCGTTGCTGGAAGCTATGCGCAAGGGGCGGATGTACGCACTCGTGCGGACGAAGGAGTATGGCCTTAAGCTCGATGATTTTTCGCTTGCCTCTCAGGGTAACGGGGAAGAGGCGATTTCCGGTGAAACCTTACATGCTGGCCCCGCCACGGCGATCCGTGTGCGGCTGTCCGTGGCGGCGACTGACGGGCGGCCGCGGCCGGTGCCTGTCCTGGTTATCCGATCCGGCCGCGCGGTCGCGTCGCTGAACGAAACCACGCCTTTCCGTGTAGAATACCCTGATACGGCCCCGGCGGCGGGCGAGATGGCTTACTATCGTCTCTTGATCGGTTCGCCGGGGAACCGGATCGTGTCCAATCCCATCTTTGTCAGGGGTCAGGCGACGTCTCCCGTTACCCCATAACGGGACAACAGATGCCAGGAACGCTCGGACCATGCGCGTCGCGATCCATCAGCCCCAATATTTGCCCTGGTTGGGCTATCTTGATAAACTTGACCGGGCGGATGTTTTCATGCTGCTGGACACCGTCCAGTTCAAGAAGAACGAATGGCAGAACAGGAACCGGATCAGGACCGCGCAGGGCTGGCAGTATCTGACCGTGCCGGTACTCCACGAGTTTCCCCAGCGACTGGACCAGGTTCGGATCAACAACCAGACCGATTGGCGGCGGAAGCACGCGCAGGCCCTGGAGACGCACTACGGGAAAGCTCCATATTACGACCGGTACGGGGCGGTTTTTCATGAACTCCTGTCCCGCGATTGGGAAAGGCTGTCGCTGCTCAACGACGCGGTGTTGTCGGTGTTGGCTGAGGCCTTCGGCATCACGACGAAGATTGTCAGGGCCAGCCAGTTTGAAGCTCGGGAGGAACAGACCGGGCGGCTGGTGGACCTGTGCAAAGCGCTCGGCGCCGATTGCTATCTGGCCGGTGCGGGCGGTCGGGGCTATATGAATCTCGAAGAGTTTCAAGCCGCGGGGATCACCGTTGAATTTCAGGATTTTGTGAGTCCGGAATACGCGCAGGTCTATCGGCCCTTCATCGGGGGGCTGTCCTCCGTCGACCTGTTGTTTAATTGCGGCGGCGAGGGCTTCCGCTCTGTCCGTGAAGCGCGAGCGAGGTAAAGGCATGAATATCCTGGCACTGGGCGCACATCCCGATGACATCGAAATCGGGTGTGGGGGGACTCTCCTTAAGTACGCACGAGCGGGCCACCACGTGTATCTTCTGATCCTGACGGACGGCGCGCGCGGGGGCGGTTCGGACACGCGGCGGAAGGAACAACTGGCATCGTCACGGATCATCGGCACGCGGGAGGTTTTCTGGGGGGGGTATCGCGATACCGAGCTTCCAGTCGCCCGGGAGGCCATTCAGCAGATCGAAGACGTGGTCAAGAAAGTCGATCCCGCCTTCATTTTCGTGAACTATCTCGACGACACCCACCAGGACCATCGTCATCTGGCGATGTGCACCGTGACCGCCACGCGCTACACGAGAAACGTTCTTTTTTATGAGACGCCCACGACGCAAAACTTTTCTCCCACGGTGTATGTCGACATTGATGGCCTTCTCGAAGAGAAAGTCCATTGCCTGGAAGCGCATGCCTCTCAGGTCGAGAAGACGAACGTCGAAGGGCTCAGCATTCTTGAAGTTGCCCGGGCCTCGGCGCACTTCCGTGGCCTTCAGGGACGAGTCCGGGCCGCCGAGGCCTTTGTTCCACTGCGGCTGTTCATCAACGTCGGACCTGACCACGTGTGAGCCGGCCAGCGGATATTCCCCATTCCCGTCCATCTCTCGTCGAGGCCGATGCGCAGGCCGTCGGCGACGTGATTCGCACCGGATTGATCGCCCAGGGAGAAAGAGTCGCTGAGTTTGAGCGTGCCCTGGCGAAGCTGGTCGGCCAGGGTCAGGGGGTGGCCGTGAGCTCAGGCACGGCGGCGTTGTTTCTCGCTCTCAAGTCATTGGACGTCGGACCAGGCGCCGAAGTGGTGATTCCATCGTACAGTTGCACGGCGCTGTGGCATGCCGTGAAACAAGCCGGGGCCACGCCTGTTCTGGCGGATATCGACCCGGCCACATACAATCTCTCTCCTGCGGCTGTCCTCCGTGCGATCACCCCGCGGACCAAGGCCGTGATCGTGGTGCATTCATTCGGGCTGCCCATGGATGTGGCCGATCTGAAGGTGAAGGAGATTCCCCTCATTGAAGATTGCGCGCAGACGCTCGGCGTTTCAGTGAGCGGAAACCCGGTCGGCAGCCGGGGCGATCTGGCGGTGTGTTCGTTCTATGCCACCAAACTGCTCACGGCGGGAGAGGGGGGGATGGTGTTGGGACGCTCGGCGATGCTACTGTCCCGAATCCGCGCCTTCCGCCAGTATGACGAACAGGATACACTGACGCCGGCTTTCAACTATAAAATGACAGACCTGCAGGCCGCCATTGGCTTGAGCCAGGCCAAGCGCTTCGAGGCATTTCTCGAGAGACGCCGCGCAATTGCCAGGCGGTATGCCGAAGCGGTGCGCAAGGCCGGAGGGGAGCCGCCGCAGGTGCCTGATGGATATGAGCATGCGTACTATCGGTTTGTCGTGCGAATGCCCACGTCGGTGGGGCCCATGCTGCAACGGGCCCGGGCGCTCGGTATTGCCTGCCGGCGGCCGGTCTACCGTCCCATTCACCGGTACCTGGGCCTTGCGGGATTCCCGGAGTCGGACACCGCATGGGAACACACACTGTCTATTCCCATTTACCCGGCGCTATCCGATGGCGAGGTCAACCGTGTGGTCAAAGCCGTCCCGTCCATCTTGGTCGGATAGTGCGATGATGGATAAGGAAACGCCGAAGGTGTTGCCTCTCTCCAACTTCGGGCGCTGTGTGTCCGTCCTGGCCGCCCTGTGTGCGGCAGGCCTGCTGCTGCCGCCCATTCAGGTCAGGTTTTATAGCGCGGGAATGCGCTGGCTCTACGTGCTCCTGGTGGCTTATCTGGTGGCCGTCGGGTTGACTCCGCTCATCCGTGAACTGGCCTGTCAAATCGGTGCGGTGGATCAGCCGTCCCCGCGGAAAATCCATCAGGCTGCCACGCCTTTGCTGGGCGGCGTTGCCGTATACGCCGCATTTCTCATCGCCGTTGTCGCCAACACGGCGATGATGGTGGATCCCTTGATCGTCACCGAGGGCATGTTGGGGGTTCTCGCAGGAGGG
>SCTG01000032.1 GCA_004298335.1 Nitrospirota bacterium | reverse complement strand
CCGTTCTCCTTCATCTCATCGCGGTGATTCTGCTCTTCGCGCTGCCGGCCTGCTCGTCGCGGGAAGCGCGGCCGTCGCCGGCCAAGGTGCCGCTGCCCTCCCAGGAGATCATCGCCGGTCTTCTGCAGAGCGGCAAACAGGCCATGGCGCAGGGCCAATACGACCGCGCCGTCGGCTTGTTCCGCCGCCTCCAGAACGACTATCCCGGCGCGCCCGAACGGCCCGCGGCGATGCTGTTGCTGGCACAGGTCTTCGAGAAGAGGGGAGAGACCCTGCAGGCATTGGGCGAATATCGCAAGCTGGCCGATGAATATGCCCAGGCCCCGCAGGCGATCCAAGCCCGGATCAAAATTCCCGAGCTCGAGCGGCAGCTGCCGGTCGTGCGGCCGCCGCAGGAATCCCGGACCATCGGGTTGCACGTGGGGCCCGACGGGCTGGCCGGCCTTGATGACCGCGAGCTGGGCCGCCTGCGGCAGACCGGGGCGAATACGCTCATCGTGAGTGTCACGAAGAACCGGCCATTTTTAGCGGAAGGGGAGAAAGCCGGCGTCTATTTCAAGACCGACTGGGCGCCTGTCCTGCAGGACCGCCTGGCCGCGGTGGTGGCGGCCGCCCATCGCCAGGGCCTGCTGGTGTGGGCGTCCCTGTCCCTCCGCCGGATGGACTGGGTTGATCCGAAGCTGGAGTGGGCGGACTGGAAATTCAATGCGCAGACCGCCAGGCTGGAGCGCGTCGAGACGCTGGACCTGCTGCATCCCGCGTTGCGGGATTATCAGGTGGGGCTGCTGACCGATCTTGCGGGCACGGGGGTGGACGGCATTTTCCTGGTCGCCGACCCTCCGTCGGAGGCGAACGAGGGGTTCAGCACCACCGCGCTTCGGAAGTTCGAGAAGGACATGGGGCAGCCGGCGGACCCGAGCCGGCTCCTCTCCGCGCAGGGACGCGAGCGGTCGCTGGGGTATGCGCCCGAGTTCTGGCGCTGGCTGGGGTGGAAGCAGCGCGAGCAGTCCAGGGCGGTGATCGGCGTCATGGAGGCGGTCCGCGCGGCATTCCCGGGCCTGCTGGTGGCGGTGGAAGTGCATGCGGAAGCGGTCACCAATCCGCAGGCGGCCCTGGCGATGTACGCGGAGGATCTCCTTGATCTCAGGCGGGATCGATATCGCGTCGACTATATCGCCGTCCCCGTGGCGTCCGCCCAAGGGCCGCAGGTCGCCAAAGCCGCGGAAATCGTGCGCGGGGACCGGCTGCTGCTGCTGGTCGATCCGGCGGACAAGAACGGTCTCAAGCCGGCCCAGCTTCCGGCGGGAACGGGATTGATTTACAAGGAGAAACCAGGCCAGACGCGCTTGACAAACCAGGGACGCTAATCTAGCCTGCATGGCTGTTCGTTTTAATCCAGGAGACTGTGCATGATACCGGAAAATCTACGCTATCATAAGGAACACGAGTGGGTCAGGGTCGAAGGGAAGCAGGCCGTCATGGGGATCAGCGACCATGCCCAGGAAGCCCTGGGCGACATCGTGTTCTTTCAACTGCCCCAGGCCGGCGCTAAAGTGAAGGCCGGGCAGGAAATCGGCGAAGTCGAATCCACTAAAGCGACGTCCTCCCTCTATACGCCCGTCAGCGGTACGGTGTCTAAAGTCAATGGAGCCCTGAGCGAGCGGCCGGAACTGGCCAACAAGGACCCCTATGGGGAGGGGTGGGTGGCCGTCATTGAGCTGGCCGACCCGTCCGAAATAAACGGGCTGATGGACGCGAAGGCGTACGCGGCGTTCCTCGAAGCCGAAGCGAAGTAAGCCCGTCCTGTCGTCAGCCGATCGAGGTCTATGACAGATGGCTGATCCCACGCGCATCGTCATCATCGGCGCCGGCACCGGCGGCTACGTCGCCGCGATCCGCGCGGCGCAGCTCGGGGCCGGCGTGACGCTCATCGAAAGTTCCGCCGTGGGCGGGCTGTGCCTGAACTGGGGCTGCATCCCGAGCAAGTCGCTGCTGGCCTGCGCCGAGCTTGCGCAGAAGATCAGGAAGGCGGGCGAGTTCGGGATCACGATCACGGGGACCGTCACCTACGACCTGGCCCGCATGGTCGAGCGGAAGAACAAGATCGTGGCCGGGCTGGTCAAGGGCGTCCGCACCCTGCTGAAGACCTGGAACGTGGAACAGATCGAAGGACGGGGCATGCTGGTGAACGCGACGACCGTCCGCGTGGTGAAGCCGGACGGCACCGAGATGACCAGGCAGGCCGATGCGGTCATCGTCGGGACCGGCACGACGGCGCCCGCTCTGCCCAACCTGGCGCTGGACGGGACGCACATCATCAGCAGCCGGGAGGCATTGGACCTGACCGCGCTTCCGGACAGCCTGCTGATCGTCGGCGGCGGCGTGGAAGGCTGCGAGTTCGCCTCGCTGTTCAGCGCCCTCGGCACGAAGGTCACGCTGGTGGAGATGCTGCCGCGCATCCTGCCCGCCGAGGACGAAGAGGTCTCCGCCCTGCTGGCCGCCGAGCTGAAGAAGCAGGGCGTGACGATTCTGACGAACACCCGCGTGGAGAAGGCGGCGGTCGGCGCGGAGGGCGTCACGGCGACCCTGGCGGACGGCAGGACCGTCGCGTCCACCAAAGTACTGGTGTCGATTGGGCGGCGATTCAATACCGGCGGTCTGGGCTTGGAGGAGGCCGGCGTGCAGCTCGGCCGCCGCGGGGAGATTCTGGTCAACGAGCGGATGGAAACCACGGCGCCCGGCGTCTACGCGATCGGCGATGTGACCGGCAAGGCGATGCTGGCCCACGTGGCATCGGCACAGGGGAAGGTTGCGGTCCGCAACATCCTCGGCCACCCCACAACGATGTCGTACGACGTGATTCCGGCCGGCATCTTCACGTTCCCGGAGGTCGGACGCGTGGGGCTGACGGAGCAGGAGGCCAGGCAGCGCGGGATGGACGTCAAGATCGGCAAATTCCGCCCAATCGGGCTGGGCAAGGCGCATGCGTCCGGCGAGACGACCGGCCTGATGAAGATCGTCACCGAGGCGAAGACCGGCCGGATCGTGGGCGTGCACCTCGTTGGCGCGCACGCGGCGGACCTGATTCACGAAGCCGCCGTCGCCATGCAGATGGGCGCTACCGCCGGCACGCTGGCCGAGACGATCCACGCGCATCCCACGATGCCGGAGGGCTTGATGGAGGCGGCCGAGGACGTGGAAGGGATGGCGATCCACCTCGCCCGCCGGAAGGTGGGCGCGTCATGACCTGGCTGCAAGGTCTGTTCGTCAAGCTCCTGATGCTGGCCGTGACGGTGGGCGTGCTCTACTGGGCCGTCAATCCCGAGATGATCTCCGGGCCGGAACAGTCCGTGGCGGTG
>SCTG01000031.1 GCA_004298335.1 Nitrospirota bacterium | reverse complement strand
TGTACGCCCGGGATGCGTCTGCTATAGTCCCACCCCATGCTGGCGGTGATCACCGGAGCCTCCCGCGGCATCGGGGAAAGCTACGCGCGGCAACTGGCTGCGCGGGGCTGCACGCTGCATCTTACGGCCCGCGATGCCGGGCGGCTGGCGCGGCTCGCGGGAGAGTTGCGGACGCAGCATGGCATCGCGGTTGAGGAAATCGTGCTCGATCTGGCCCAGCCGGACGGCGCCGAGCGGCTGTACGCAGAAGTCCGCCGCCGCCGGACGGCGCCCGTGGACCTGTTGGTCAACAACGCGGGGTTCGGCCTGTACGGGGAGTTTGCAGACCAGCCGATGCCGAAGATCCAGGACATGCTCGTGCTGCATCTGTTGACCTTCACGAAGCTGGTCCGCTTGTTTCTGCCGGAGATGCGGGAACGCCGGAGCGGCGCCATCATCAATGTGTCGTCGGTCGCCGGCCTGATGGCTCTGCCCTATCTGTCCCTCTATGCCGCGACGAAGGCCTTCATGGTGAGCCTGGGGGAGGGCGTGGCGCTCGAAGCCGGAAAATACGGGGTGGTGGTGCAGACCTGCTGTCCCGGCCGGACCGCGACCGACTTTCACGAAACGGCCGGCGTCAAGGAGTACCGGACTCCCGGGGGCGAGCAGACGGCCGATGAAGTGGTGGCCGAGTCGCTGGCCGCGCTGGATCGGGGCCGGTCCCTGGTCATCACCGGACGGCGCAACCGGCTGCTGGTCCGCCTCCAGCAGATCGTGCCCCGGCGCATGGTCCTGTGGGCCGCGGAACGGGTATTACGACCGTCACGGGAAGAGGTGCGTCTTGGCGCACCTGGGGCGGGCGGGTGAGATGACAGGACGCGTCGCCAAAGCCATCGAGAACGCCTTTGAGAAGTTCCTCTGGAACAGCCGGTTCATCGTGCTCCTCGCCGTCGTGTCCAGCATGGTGTCGTCCGTGATCCTGTTCCTGGTCGCCACCGTCGATGTCTTCGAACTGATCAACAAGGTCTGGAAGTACATGCTGCTGCCGGGCGCCGAGCGGACGCCCGCCATGTACGAGGAGTTCCACGGCGACGTGGTGGGACACATCATCGGCGCCATCGACGATTACCTGCTGGCGACAGTCCTGTTCATCTTCGCGCTGGGGCTGTACGAGTTGTTCATCAGCAAAATCGAGGAGGCGGAAGCGCAAGCCGAGACCAGCTCGCGCATCCTGCTGATCCACAGCCTGGACGATCTCAAGGACCGGCTGGCCAAGGTCGTCCTGATGATCCTCATCGTGACCTTCTTCAAGAACGTCATCCACACCACGTTCGAGGACCCGCTGAACATCCTCTACCTCGGCGTCGGCATCCTCTTCATCGCGCTGTCGCTCTTCTTCACGCACAAGGGCGCGGAAGGCAAGGGCAAGGGATCCGACCACGGATAACCCGGCATCCCTCCCGCTAAAGTTGTTGCTGGCGGCGGCGATCGCGGCGGCCGCCGGGTGTGCGCACGAACAACACCAGCCGTTTCACCGCAATGGCGAGCCTGCCATCACCGGCAATCCCGCCACGGATCCCACGCTCCCGCCCCGGCTCGGCCACCACGGCCGCCTCTTGCTTCACTGCGCCGCTCCAACCGATCGAAAGGATGCGGCCTGGGACCTGTATGCCTCCGCGCAGGACTTTGACGAGGGCCGGCAGACCTTTTTTCTCAAGCGAACGGGCCAGACCGGGAGCGAGACCCTCTACCCGCTGCACGGGCACTTTCTTGAGGGAGGCGCGTCCGGCATCTTCATGGTTCATGACGGCAAGGGCGTCGGACAGACGCAGGGAAACGCCTTCTTCATCGACCAGAGCGTGAACATGGGCGTACTTTTTTTCCGCACGACCGGCGACGAGCTCAGGGCCATCCTCGATGTCTTCGCGGAGGAGAAAATCGGTGAAGCGGCCGGCGCGCCGGGCGCAGCCCTGGCGGAGCGTTCCTGCCGATGGGGTGCGGGTGTCCGGCGTCTGCCGCCGCGTGCCGAGCACGTGCGTGTACAGCCCAAC
>SCTG01000004.1 GCA_004298335.1 Nitrospirota bacterium | reverse complement strand
GGCGCCGCACGAGCCTGCGCCGGCGCCATCGGCGACGGAGCGCTCTGCCGGCGCGCCGCCGCCGCGTCAGCCGTCGCCGTCCGCGCCGCCGAGCGCCCTGGCGCCGCCGCCGCCGGAGAGCGAGCGCCGTCCCGGCGCGAAGAAAGGCGCCGGCCCCGCGGCGCCTCAGCCGGACCCCCTCGGCCTGAAGGACAAAAACAAGAAACGCCGGGTGGGCCGCGGCCGTGAAGACGAGCCGGTGCCGACCCGCGACGACGCCGCGCGCTGGCGCGACCTGCGGGCGATGCCGATGCACCGGCGCGAGGAGAAAACGCGCCACGTCTCGACCGGGCCCACCGCCGAGGTCACCAAGCCCCGCCTGAAGGCGGTCAAGCTCGAGGAGGGCCTGACGGTCAAGGACTTTGCGGAAGCGGTGGGCCAGAAGCCCGCGGACGTCATGCGCAAGCTCATGGACATGGGCACGATGCTGACGCTGAACCAGCCGATGCCGGCCGATGCCGCGACGCTCCTGGCCGAGTCCTTCGGCGTGAAAGTCGAGATGGTGACCGAGCGGCCGGCCGAAGAGCTCCTGGCGGAGCCGGCGGAGCCGGAGGGCGGGCAGGTCCCGCGGCCGCCGGTGGTGACGATCATGGGGCACGTGGACCACGGCAAGACGTCGCTGCTCGACGCGATCCGGGAGACCCGGGTGACCGAGGGCGAGGCGGGCGGCATCACGCAGCACATCGGCGCGTACGTCGTGCAGGCCCGGGGCAAGGCCATCACCTTCCTGGATACGCCGGGCCACGAGGCCTTCACGGCCATGCGCGCGCGGGGCGCGAAAGTCACCGATCTCGTGGTGCTGGTCGTCGCGGCCGACGACGGGGTCATGCCCCAGACCGTCGAGGCGATCGACCACGCGCGGGCCGCGAACGTGCCGATCATCGTGGCCGTCAACAAGATGGACAAGCCGGACGCCAACGCGGACCGGGTCAAAAACTCGCTGGTGGAGCGGGGCCTGGTCCCGGAATCCTGGGGCGGCGAGACGATCTACGTCGAGGTGTCGGCCAAGAAGAAGACCGGCCTGGACCAGCTCCTGGAGATGATCCTGCTCCAGGCGGAGGTCCTGGAGCTGCGCGCCAACCCCGCGCGGCTGGCCAAGGGCATCGTCGTCGAGGCCAGGATCGACCGGGGGCGCGGGCCGGTCGCGACCGTGCTGGTGCAGGCCGGCACGCTCCGGGTCGGCGACGCGTTCGTCGTCGGCACGTTCAGCGGCCGCGTCCGGGCGCTCTTCGACGACGGGGGCCGGTCGGTGAAGGAGGCGGGGCCCGCCATTCCGGTGGAGGTGGTCGGGCTGCTCGGCGCGCCGATGGCCGGCGACGAGTTCGTGGTCACCCGGGACGAGCGGATCGCCCGCGAGATCGCCGAGTCGCGGCTCGAAAAGCAGCGCACGGCCGGGATGGCGCCCGTCCGCAAGGTGACGCTGGACGATCTGTTCGCGCAGGTGGCCGAGGGGACGGTCAAGGACCTCGGCATCGTCATCCGGGCGGACGTCCAGGGCTCGGCGGAAGCCATCGCCGACGCGATCGAACGGCTCGGCACCGAGGCCGTCAAGCCCCACGTCATCCTGAAGGGCGTGGGCGCCATCACGGAGAACGACGTCCAGCTGGCGGCCGCCTCGAACGCGATCATCATCGGCTTCAACGTCCGGCCGGAGGCGAAGGCGGCGGCGCTGGCCGAGCACGAAGGCGTCGACATCCGGTCCTACAGCATCATCTACGAGGCGCTCAACGACATCCGGGCCGCGATGGAAGGCCTGCTGGCGCCGACGCTGAAGGAGCGGGTGCTGGGCCGGGCGGAGGTGCGCCAGGTGTTCATGATCCCGAAGGCCGGCGCGGTGGCCGGCTCCTACGTGACGGACGGGACGATCGTGCGCGCGGGCTCCAGCGTGCGCGTCGTGCGGGACGGCGTCGTCGTCTACGACGGGAAGCTGGGGTCGCTGCGCCGGTTCAAGGACGACGTGAAAGAGGTGGCGGCCGGCTACGAGTGCGGCATCGGCGTGGAGAACTTCAACGACATCAAACCCGGCGACCGGCTCGAAGTGTACACGATCGACAAGGTCGCCACGAAGCTGTGAGCGCCCTGCCCGATGGTCGTCGGCGTCTGTACGATTGATCTGCACCTGCCGGGCGTGGGCTCGCTCAAGGGCAAACGGCAGGTGTTGCTGAGCCTGAAGGACCGCATCAAGAAGGCCCACAATGTCTCGATCGCCGAGGTGGACGGGAACGATCTCTGGCAGCGGGCGGTGCTCGGCGTGGCCTGCGTGGCCAACGATGGACGGTTCGTCACCCAGGTGCTGGACGCGGTGCTCAACGCCGTCCGCGCCAACCCGTCCGTCGAGCTGGTCGACCACCGCACGGAGCTCTATTGAGCCATGACGGGGTTCAAGCGCACCGACCGGGTGAGCGACCAGATCCGGATGGAGATCGCGGACATCCTGATGCGCAAGGTCAAGGACCCCCGCGTCGGGTTCGTGACCGTGACGGGCGTGGACGTGACCGCGGACTTGAAGCAGGCCTGGGTCTACGTGACCGTCCTGCAGCAGGGGGCGCAGGAAGCGGGCACCCTGGAGGCGCTGGCGCGGGCGGAAGGATTCATCCGGGGCGAGCTGGGGCGGCGCCTGAAGCTCCGGTACGTGCCGACCCTGACGTTCGCGAAGGACACGTCGGTGGAACGCGTGACGCGGGTCATGAGCCTGCTGGACCAGGTCCATCCCCCGGCGGCCGACGCGGGCGGCGACAAGGGAGAGAACGATCCTCGTGGAGCTTGACCTCGTGCAGGGAACGGAGACGGCGGTGGACGGCGTGTTGGTCGTGAACAAGCCGGCGGGCTGGACGTCCCACGACGTGGTGGCCAAGGCGCGGGCCCTGCTCGGGGGCGCCAAGGTCGGCCACACGGGGACGCTGGACCCCGCGGCCACCGGCGTGCTGCTGCTGTGCCTCGGCAAGGCCACGCGGATCGCGGAGTATCTCGTGCAGGCGGACAAGGAGTACCGGGCGGTGCTGCGGCTGGGCGTCGCGACCGACACGCAGGACGCGACGGGGGCGGTGACCGCCAGGGCCGAGGGCGCGCTGCCGGACCGGGCGGCCATCGACGCGGTGATGGGCCGGTTCGTCGGCCGGCACCGGCAGGTGCCGCCGATGTACTCCGCCGTCAAGATCCAGGGCGTGCCGCTGTACAAGTCGGCCCGGGCCGGGCGGACCGTGGACCGCCCGGCGCGCGAGTACACCGTGCACTCGCTGAAGATTTTGTCCGTCACCTCTCCCGCGGAATCTGCTGTAGTGGGTGTGGGAGGGGCGCCTTTGGCGGGGCCCCCTTCCACTCTAGACGTCACCTTTGACGTGGTGTGCAGCAAGGGCACCTACGTCCGCACGCTCTGCGCGGACATCGGCGAGGCCCTCGGCGTGGGCGGGCACCTGGCCGCGCTGGAGCGCCGGCGGATCGGGCGCTTCGGCCTCGAGGACGCCGTGACGCTCGACGACCTGGCGGCGCTGGCCGGCCGGGACGCCGTCGGGACGCGGCTGCACTCCCTGGACGCCGCGCTGGCGGGCGTGCCGGTGCTGACCCTGGACCCGCGCGCGGCCGACGGCGTGCGCCACGGGATCGCGGTCCCGGCGGCGCAGGTGAGCCGGATGGAGGGCGACTGGGCGGCCGGCGCCTGCGTCCGCCTGCAGGCGCCCGACGGCCGGCTGCTGGCGATCGGCAAGGTGCCTTGCGGGCCGGACGAACTCCGGCAGGCCGCGCCGGGGACCGTGATCACACTCGAAAAAGTTCTGGCATGAGTGGGTGTGGGAGGGGCGCCTTCAGCGGGGCCCCTCCCACTCAAAACGATAAAGACGAAGGAGGACGGACGGCATGGCGTTAACGAAAGAGTCGAAGACAGCGCTCGTTGAGGACTACCGGACCCACGGCACGGACACTGGGTCGCCCGAGGTGCAGATCGCGATCCTGACCAACCGGATCACGTACCTGACCGAGCATTTCCGGGGGCACACGAAGGATCACCATTCCCGGCGCGGGCTGCTGATGATGGTCGGCCGGCGGCGCCGGCTGCTGGACTATCTCCGGCGGCACGACGAGGCGCGGTACAAGGCCATCATCGGGCGGCTGAACATCCGCCGCTAGGGACAGTCGGTCGGGATCACGCGGGGCGGCCTGGCGATGGGCGCCCGGCCCGCCCCTCACAACCCGGCGTCACAGATGGACACCGATCTGCCCTGCTTCGTCCGGCAAGCAGGCCAGACCCGTGGACATCTGCAGGCGCCACGCACAGAGGAGACACAACGGACATGGCGCACACAGTTGAACTCGAAATAGCCGGCCGGATACTCAAGCTGGAGACCGGCCACATGGCCAAGCAGGCCGACGGCTCGGTGCTGGCCACCTACGGCGACACCTACGTGCTGGCGACGGCCGTGGCCTCGCAGAACGCCAAGAAGGACATCGACTTCCTCCCGCTCACGGTGGACTACCAGGAGAAGGCCTATTCCGCCGGCAAGATTCCCGGCGGCTTTTTCCGGCGCGAGGGCCAGCCGTCGGAGCGGGAAAAACTCACCAGCCGCCTGATCGACCGGCCGATGCGGCCGCTGTTCCCCGAGGGGTGGTACTACGAGACCCAGGTGATCGCGATGGTGATCTCCGCGGACCAGTCCGGCACGTCCGACGTGGTCGCGCTCACCGCCGCGTCGGCGGCGCTGGCCGTCTCCAACATTCCGTTCAACGGGCCGGTGGCCGCCGTCCGGGTGGCCCGCCTCAAGGGGCAGCTCGTGATCAACCCGGTCCTGGGCGTGCTGGACGAATGCGACCTGAGCCTGGTCGTGGCCGGCACGGCGGACGCCGTCATGATGGTGGAAGGCGGGGCCTCCGGCCTGCCGGAGTCCGTCATGATCGCGGCCATCGAGTGCGCCCACGCGGAGATCAAGAAGATCGTCGCGGCTATCAACCGGCTCGCCGCGAAGTGCCCCAAGCCCAAGCGCGCGGCGGTGACCGAGGCGATCGATCCGGCCCTGACGGCGACGGTCGAGGCGCTCACGGCGGAGAAAATCCGGGCGGCGATCTTCATCCCGAACAAGAGCGCCCGCCAGGAGAAGCTGGACCTGATCAAGGCCGAGGCCGTGGAGGCCCTCAAGAAAGAGGACGATCCGGACCGCACGCGGCACGTGAAGCTGGTGTTCCACAACCTGGAATACACGGTCGTCCGCAAGATGATCCTCGAGGGCGGCAAGCGCGCGGACGGCCGCGGCCCCAAGGACATCCGGGCGATCACCTGCGAAGTCGGCATCCTGCCGCGGACGCACGGCTCGGCGCTCTTCACCCGCGGGGAGACGCAGGCCCTCGCGGTCGTCACGCTGGGCACCAGCGACGACGAGCAGAAGATCGACGCGCTGGAAGGCGAGTACTACCGGACCTTCATGCTGCACTACAACTTCCCCCCGTTCAGCGTCGGCGAGGCCCGGCCGCTGCGCTCGCCGGGGCGGCGCGAGATCGGCCACGGCGCGCTCGCGGACCGGGCGCTCAAGCCGGTCCTGCCGACCAAGGCGGAGTTTCCCTACACCGTGCGGCTCGTCTCGGACATCCTGGAGTCGAACGGCTCCTCCTCGATGGCGACGGTGTGCGGCGGGAGCCTGGCGCTCATGGACGCCGGCGTGCCCATCAAGGAGCCGGTGGCCGGCATCGCGATGGGGCTGATCAAGGAGGGCGACCAGGTCATGGTCATCTCCGACATCCTGGGGCTCGAGGACCATCTCGGCGACATGGACTTCAAGGTCTGCGGCACGGCGCAGGGCGTGACGGCGCTCCAGATGGACATCAAGATCGGCGGCATCACGGCCCAGCTCATGGAACAGGCCCTGGCGCAGGCGCGCGAGGGGCGGCTGCACATCCTCGAGCGCATGCGCACGGCCCTCACGGCGCCGCGCGAGAAGATGTCGCCCTACGCGCCCCGCATCTACACGATCAAGATCAAGCCGGAGAAGATCCGCGAGGTGATCGGCCCGGGCGGGAAGGTCATCCGCGACATCGTGGCCACCTGCGGCGTGAAGATGGACGTGCAGGACGACGGCACGGTCACCATCGCGTCGGCCGACGAGGCCTCCGCGCAGAAGGCGATCACCCGGGTGAACCAGATCACCGAGGAAGTCGAGATCGGCCGGCTCTACATGGGCAAGGTCCGGAAGATCATGGACTTCGGCGCCTTCGTCGAAGTGCTGCCCGGCGTGGATGGGCTGGTGCACATCTCGCAGCTGGCGCACCATCGCGTGAACGCCGTGACGGACGAAGTCAAGGAAGGGGACGAGTTCCTCGTGAAGGTGCTCGACGTGGACCGGCAGGGCAAGATCCGGCTCAGCCGCAAGGAAGCCATGCCGGACCCGAAGGCCTCGGAGCAGTCCTAGGGGAGCGGCGCCCGATGTTCCGCAAGGAAGTGCTCGACAACGGCCTGCGCGTCATCACCGAGAAGATCCCCTCGGTGCGGTCGGTCTCGATCGGCGTCTGGGTGGACGTCGGCTCGCGGGACGAGCAGGCCGGCGAGGAAGGCCTCTCGCACTTCATCGAGCACATGGTCTTCAAGGGCACGCGCCGCCGGACGGCCGAGGCCATTTCGCGCGAGATCGACGCGCTCGGCGGCGAGCTCAACGCCTTCACCTCGCGGGAGGGCACCACGTTCTACGCGAAGGTGCTGGACGAGCACGTCGGCCAGGGGATCGACCTGCTGGCGGACATCTTTCACCACTCCCGGTTCGACGCCCGGGAGGTGACGAAGGAGAAACAGGTCGTGCTCGAGGAGATCCGCATGGTCGAGGACGACCCGGAGGACTACCTGCACGACCTGCACACGAAGAACGCCTTCCGGACCCATCCGCTGGGGCGGCCGATCCTGGGCGAGCCGGCCACGATCGAAGCGCTGCGCCGGCGCCAGCTGGTGGCCTTCCGCGCCCGGCACTACCGGCCCTCCCAGGTCGTGGTGTCGGTGGCGGGCAACTTCGCGTTCGGGCCGGTGCTCACGCAATTGGCGACGGCGTTCGGCGGGCCGTGGGGGCGGGGCCCGGCCTCCGGCCGGCGGCTGCCTCCGACGATCGCGCGCGGGGTGCACGTCCAGGCGAAGCCGCTGGAGCAGGCCCACGTGTGCTTCGGCCTGAAGGGCCTGCCCCACGGCGACAAGGACCGGTACGGCGCGTACGTCCTGAACGCGATCCTGGGCGGGGGCGTCAGCTCCCGGCTGTTCCAGGAGGTGCGGGAGAAGCGCGGCCTGGCCTACTCCATCTATTCCTCGGTGATGTGCTTTTCGGACAGCGGCCTGCTGACGGTCTACGCCGGCGTGCGGCCGGACGCGGCGCCCCGCATGATGCGGCTCGTGCTGGGCGAACTGCGCAAGCTGCAGGCGAAGCCGGTGCCGCGCGCCGAGCTGGCGCGGGCCAAGAGCCAGTTGAAGGGCAACCTCATGCTGGGGCTCGAGAGCACCAGCAGCCGCATGAGCAAGCTCGCCAAGGACGAGATCCACTTCGGCCGCCATGTCCCGCTCCGGGAAATCATGGCGGACATCGACGCCGTCTCGGAGAGCCAGCTCGCGCGGCTGAGCCGGGACCTCTTCGACGACCGCTACCTGACCGTGACCGCGCTGGGCCCGCTCAAGAAAGGCGATGTCGAACGCGTCCTGCGGTGAGCGGGGCCGGCAGGGGAGGCCTCATGGAACTCGGCCGGCCGCGTCGTGGTCTCCAGAAAAAGTTCGTCGCCTCGCTCCTGATCGTCGGGTTCACGCCGGGCATCGTCGCCCTCTTCGCCACGTATCTCTACAGCACCCAGACCCTGAAGAACACCATCGGGGACAGCTTCCAGCAGCTGGCCTCCTCGACCGCCCGGCGGATCGAGGTGATGATCGACGACGAGATCAACGAGGCGCGGCACCTCGCGGCGGCCCCCCTGACCATCCGCTTCTCGGTGGTCACCTCGAATCACGCGTATCGTCGGAAAAGCGAGTCTGCGGTGCGGGCGCAGCTGCTGGAACGCAGCGCCCGCTGGGAGCGGTTCCGTGCCGGGAAAGAGCCGACCCTGCCGGGTTTCATCGACCAGCCGACCCTCCTGTACATCCAGAACTGGCTCACGGTCCGGCCCGGCGAGTACAACAACATCCTGGTCACGGACGAGCGCGGGGCGCTGATCGCCGGCGTGAGTCCCGACGCGACCTACCTGCACGGCGATGAACTGTGGTGGCGGGAGGCCTATGCCGACGGCCGCGGCGGCCTCTTCGTCAGCGACATCTACGAGGAGACGCCGGGGGTCTATCTCCTGGACATCGCGGTGCCGATTCTGAACGACGCCCGGACGCGCGCGATCGGCGTGGTCAAGTTCGAGGTGCGGCGGGACAGCCTCATGAAGGCCATCATGGAGATCCGGGTCGGCGAGCGGGGGCACGGCATGCTGCTCAACACGGAGGGCACGCCGCTGATCTGCCCGGTCCTGCCGCCCAAGGCGCACCTGATCAACGATCCGCTGATGAAGCAGCTCATGCAGACCAAGCCGGGATGGGTCGTGGCCGAGGACGACGCCCATGGCGGGTACAATTCCATCGTCGGCTTCGCCCCGATCACGTTCGCCAACCGGCTGACGGAGGCCAGCCTCGGCGGCAACAAGTGGTACGCCTTCGTCCGGCAGGACCCGGCCGAGACCTACGCCCCGGTCTACTCGCTGCTGCGGACGGTCGGGCTGATCGGGTTCGGGCTGGTGACGGTGCTCGCCTCGCTGGGGTTTTTCATCGGCCGGCTGATCGTGAAGCCCGTCCTCATGCTGCAGGAGCAGGCCGACGCCATCCGGCAGGGCGTGCGCGACCTGGCGTCGGCGGGCCGGTTCGACCGGGCGCGCATGGACACCGCCGGCCGGCGGGTGGCGGTGCGCACCGGCGACGAACTGGAATCCCTGGCGCTGGCGTTCAACCAGATGACGGAGGCGCTGGACGAGAGCCTCAAGACGATCCGGGACCAGGAGGACGAGCTGGTGCGCCGGGAGAAGCTGGCCTCCGTGGGGCAGCTGCTCGCGGCCCTCGCCCACGACATCAAGAACCCGCTCGGCGTGATCCGCAGCTCCGCCCAGCTCGTGCTCGACGAGCACCAGACGGACGCCGTCAAGCGCGAGGTGGCGCAGTACGTGATCGACGAGACGGACCGGCTCACGAGCCGGATCAACCACTTCCTGCGGTTCGCGCGGCAGAAGCCGCCGGAGGTCCGCCCCGTCGGCGTCCGGGCGGTGCTCGAGGCCGCGCTGCAGGAATGGCGGGCGCTGGGCCGGGGCGCGCCCGTCGCCGAGCGGCTGGACATCGCCCCGGCCACGCCGGACCTGCTGGTGGACCCCGACCAGGTCAAGGAGGCGCTCGTCAACCTCCTGCTCAACGCCCGGGAGGCCATGCCGCAGGGCGGGACGCTCACCGTCTCGGCCCGCGCCGATGCGGCGGGAGGCAAGCCGGCCATGGTGGAGGTCCGGATCGCGGACACCGGCGCCGGGATCAGCCCCGAGCACCTCAAGCAGGTGTTCGAGCCGTTCTTCACCACGAAGGACTACGGCACGGGGCTCGGGCTGACCAACGTCAAGCGGCTGGTGGAGGATAATGGCGGGCAGCTGGCCATCCACAGCGAGCCGGGCCGGGGGACCGACGTCGTGCTCCGGCTGCCGGCCTCGGCCAGGTAATATAAGTGGGTACGGGAGGGGGCCTTTGCGGGACGCGACGATTCTGATCATCGACGACGAGGCGAAGATGCGGCGGCTGATGGACCTCGTGCTGCGCCCGGAAGGCTACCGCCTGCTCGAGGCCGAGTCGGGCGAGGCCGGCCTCAAGCTGCTCGACGAGGGCGGGGTCGACCTGGTCCTGACCGACATCCAGATGGGCAAGGTCAGCGGGCTGGACGTCCTCGCGCGCGCCACCCGGGACTGCCCCGACGTGCCCGTGGTGGTCATCACCGGGTTCGGGACGGTCAAGTCGGCGGTGCAGGCGATGAAGACCGGCGCCTTCGATTACATCAGCAAGCCGATCGACAACGACGAGCTGAAGATCATCGTCAAGCGGGCCCTGGACATGCGGCGGCTGACGCAGGAGAACCGGGGGCTCAGCCGGGAGCTCCGCGAGCGGTTCGACTTCGACAACATCGTCGGGCGCTCCGCCGCGCTGGCCAAGGTGAAGACGCTCGCCCGCGACATCGCCGCGACCGATTCGACGGTGCTGATCACCGGCGAGAGCGGCACGGGCAAGGAGCTGCTGGCTCGGGCGATCCATTGCGCGAGC
>SCTG01000030.1 GCA_004298335.1 Nitrospirota bacterium | reverse complement strand
TTGTGTCGAGGAGACCTTCAACTTTGTAAACCGAAACATCAAGCCATCCGAAGTCCCATAGCGGTAGCATGTAACCTTCGACCCGTTGGAAGGCATATTCTCCCACGCTCAAATCATCGCGATGTCATACTGCTCTAGGCCGCAGTCAGCACGGCTTTGCGGACAGGGTGGGGCAAGCTGATCGATACAAAGAAGCTTTTGGGGTACAGGTAGTCTTCGCCGGACTCATCAATGACCCTGATCTGGTCATGCGTTGCAGCGGCAGAATCCGCAAGCACGACGTAAATCTTGCGCTTCTCCAGAGAGGCGGCATACCCCTCATTCTTGACGCAAACCACGAACTGACGAGCGGCAGTGGCGGATTTCCTCATGGCAGTACCCTCACAAGAGGCATTTGATTTTGAATTCTTTCCTTCCAATTCCCGTGGCTTCGTACCAGTGAAGCTCGGCTAAGTGGTCCGATCCGTCGGTTAGGCGAATCCGTGCGATCCCTTTTCGTTTTCGCCATCTCCCCTTTCCATAATGCTTTCGCAGCCGGGCAATTTCACGAATGGCCGAACCAACAGCAAACGTCTCGACATCGGTGATGTCACCCAGAATCTCAAAGTGCATCGGCGCTTAGCTTATCACCATTCCATCAGATCATCACGATATCATACTGCTCGATGTGGAGGGTCGGGTCGGGTTTGACGACGACCTTGACCTTCCGTTCGCGCGCGAGGTCGGCGATGGTCCCCGCTTCCTCGTCCGTCAGCATCGAGGCGACGCTGGGGTGGGCGCCGATGACCACGGTGCGCTCGTCCGGCAGGGGCTCCAGGCGCCGGATGTCGCGGAACAGCTCGTAGCAGATCGTGGTCGGGTCCTTCGTGTAGGCGCGGCCCTCGCAGTAGTGGCAGGGCTCGGAGAGCGCGCGGTAGAGATCCTCCCGCACGCGCTCGCGGGACATCTCCACGAGCCCCAGCTCGGAGACCCGCAGGATGCGGGTGCGGGCCTTGTCGGTGGCGAGCGCGTCGTTGAACGCCTGGAAGACCTTCTCCCGGTTGCGCTCGCGCTCCATGTCGATGAAGTCGATGATGATGATCCCCCCGATGCTCCGCAGCTTGAGCTGGTAGGAGATCTCCTTCACGGCCTCCAGGTTGGTCTTGGTGATCGTCTCCTCGAGGTCCCGCTTGCCGACGAAGCGGCCCGTGTTGACGTCGACGACGGTCATCGCCTCGGTGTGGTCGATCACGATGTGCCCGCCTGATTTCAGCCAGACCTTGCGGGCGGTGGCCTTGGCGATCTCGGACTCGAGGTCGAAATGGTCGAAGATCGGCTCGTTCTTGGTGTAGAGGTGGATGCGCGACAGCAGGTCTGGGAGGTAGCGGCCCACGAATTCCCGGATCGAGTCGTAATCGGGCTTGGAGTCCACCCAGAGGTGCTGGACGTCCTTCGTGAAGTGGTCGCGGACGGTCCGGAAGACCAGGTCCAGGTCGTTGTGCAGCAGGGCCGGCGCTTTCAGGCGGCCCTTCTTCTCCAGGATTTCGTCCCACGAGGCCTGCAGGAACTCGACGTCCGAGCGGAGCTCGTCGTCCGTCACGCCCTCGCTGACGGTCCGCACGATGTAGCCGGAGCCCGGCTTGCGGAGCTTCAGCATGAGCTGCTTCAAGCGGGAGCGTTCCTCGTCGCTGCCGATCCGGCGCGAGATGCCGATGTGATCGACGTGGGGAAGAAAGACCAGGAAGCGGCCGGGGAGGGAGACGTAGGACGTCACCCGCGAGCCCTTGGTGCCGATCGGCCCCTTGGTGACCTGGACCAGGAGCTCCTGGCCCTCGTCCAGGAGGTCCTCGATGGGCTTCGCGCTGTGGCGCTTGGGCTTCGGGGCCTCGGAGGCCTTCTCGTCCTCCTCGAGCAGCGTGTCCTCCGCGCCGATCCCGCCGGTCAGCTCGGAGACGTGCATGAACGCGGCCTTGTCCTGGCCGATGTCGACGAAGGCGGCCTGCAGGCCCGGGAGGACCTTGACGACCTTGCCCTTATAGACGTTGCCGACGAAGTCGCGTTGCTTGACCCGGTCGATGTAGAGATCCGTGAGGATCTTTCTGTCGAGCACGGCCACGCGGGTCTCTTCCCGCGCGACATTGATGATGATCTCCAACCCCATACACGCTCCTTGGCAGACCGGTGTAGCGGGCGCGATAGCGACTCATGCCGTCCACCTCAATCCGTTAGACCCCTCTGCCGTCAAAAGGTTAAAAACTGTTCAGTTCCAAATCTTAAAATCAGTAAAACAGTGTCAAACGACGTCGTTTCACATTCAGCAACAGCCCCAGGGCCGCCATCGAGGTCACGGTGGTCGTCCCGCCGTAGCTCATCAGCGGGAGCGGGATGCCGACGATCGGGAAGATGCCCATCGTCATGCCCACGTTGACCATCAGGCAGAAGCCCAGCATCGAGAGGATGCCCGCGGCCAGGAGCAGGCCCAGCGGGTCCTTGGCCTTGAAGGCGATCTCCGAGGCCAGGAAGATCAAGGCCGCGAACAGGAGGAACAGGACGAGGACGCCGATGAAGCCCCATTGCTCGGCGAAGACCGCGAAGACGAAGTCCGTGTGGCCTTCGGGAAGGAACTTGAGGCGGCTCTGCGTGGCCTCGTCGAGGCCCTTGCCGAGCAGGCCGCCGGCCCCGATGGCGATGCGGGCCTGCAGGGCATGATAGCCCTTGCCGGCGGGGTCGATCATGGGATCCCAGAAGGTCAGGATGCGCTCGCGCTGATAGTCGTGCAGCGACGTCCAGATGAGCTCCCAGGCGAACGGGAACAGCATCGAGGTGAAGAGGACGCCCAGGCCGAGGGCCTTGGCGTGCAGCCCGCTCACCAGCACCATCGAAACGAAGATGAACGAGAAGCTCATCGCGGTCCCGAGGTCCGGCTGCTTGAGGATGAGCAGCAGGCCGGGCAGCGTCAGCAGGCCGGGCACGATCACGCGCTGGACCCAACCGGACCGCTGCACGTCGGCGAAGTACTTGGCGAGCACCAGCACGAGCACCAGCTTGGCCACTTCCGACGGCTGGAAGGCGATGGGGCCCAGCGAGAACCAGCGCTGCGCGCCCCGGCTGGACTTGCCCATGACCAGGACCAGCGCCAGGACGATCAGCATCAGGGCATACAGGATGTAGGCGTGGCGGGCCAGCTTGTGGTAGTCGATGGCGATGGCCGCCAGGAAGGCCAGCGCGCCGATCAGGATCCAGGCCAGCTGTTTGGCGTACAGCGGGGCCTGCCCGCCCGGCGCCGGGCCCGGCGCGACGCTGTAGATGGAGATCACCCCGACGGCGAGGATGCCCATCGCCACGAGGACAAACCGCCACTCAAAATTGTCCGGGGTTCTGGTGTCGATCATCGGTGTCCGAGACTTTCAGGTATTCCTCGATCAGGGCCTTCGCGATCGGCGCGGCGAACGTGCCGCCGTGGCCGGTGTTTTCGACGATGACGGCCACCGCGATCCTGGGATCGTCCGCCGGCGCGTAGGCCACGAACCAGGCGTGGTCGCGGAACTGCTTGGGGACGGCCTCATGGCCCAGGCCCGTCTGCACGGGGCGCGCGCCCACCGTCTGGGCGGTGCCGGTCTTGCCGGCGATCTCCACGATCTTGGACCGGGCGCGTCCGCCGGTGCCGTGCGTGACGACCCCGTGCAGGGATTCATGCAGCAGAGTGAACGTGCGGTCCTGCAGCGGGACGGTCCCCCGGTCCTGCGTCGGGACCTCCCGGAGGCGGCTGGTCGCCCGCTCGCGGACGGCGCGTACCAGCCGGGGCTTGTAGAGGATCCCGCCGTTGGCGACCGCCGCCGTCGCGACGGCCATCTGGAGCGGGGTCACCGTGACATAGCCCTGCCCGATGGCCGCCGAGATGGTTTCGCCGGCGTACCACGGTTCCTTCCGGACGCGCTGCTTCCATTCGGTGGAGGGGACGATCCCGACGCGTTCGGACGGCAGGTCGATGCCGGTGGACTGGCCCAGCCCGAACCAGCGCGCCGTCTCCGCGATCGCGTCGATCCCCAGGCGGTGGCCGATGTTGTAGAAGTACACGTCGCACGAATTGACGATCGCCTGCTCCATGTCCATGACGCCGTGCCCGCCCTTCTTCCAGTCCCTGAAGACGTGGTTGCCGGACGGGAAGGCGCCGGCGCAGCGGACCTTGGTGTCGGAGGACCACTTGTCCGATTCGAGGGCGGCGGACGCGACGATGATTTTGAACGTGGAGCCGGGCGGGTACTGGCCCTGCAGGGCCCGGTTGGTCAGCGGGTGGCGCTGGTCCGA
>SCTG01000198.1 GCA_004298335.1 Nitrospirota bacterium | reverse complement strand
AAAATTGATGTTCGAGCAAGCTGCCGAAAATCCTATTTTCGGTCAAAAACTCGATCAACTCCGTCAATTTCCGATGTTTTATACTCCGAAACCGGTTAACGAGATCCCTCCTCAAATGATACAGGGACAAGCAACCGAGTTACCGCCAACGGGCGAACAGCCCATCCAACAACAACCGTTATAGAACTTATTTGATTCGATAAAATCAAATAAACAAATCTTCCGTACCCCATCGATTTAAAAGAAACCTTTTGACCTTATGGAATCGGTTATGGATCAACAATATACGGCATCAACAATTGAGTTAGATAATACTTCTTTAGATAGTCTGAAGAATCAAATTTTAAGTAAAAAATCCCATGAAGGGGAGCACTTAGAAGGCGATATCAGAGATGCTAAAGCAGAAGAGTCAAGAGAGAATGAAAAACCTATAAATAATAAAAAATTTGTTTTCAAAAGAGGTGATCAAACTTTAGAACTTGATGATGATTATGAACTCGAAATGATGGCAGACAAGAAACCTGTCAAAATATCTCTACGAGAGCTTAGAGAACGCGCTGCCGGCGATATTGCAGTAAAAAATAGAATGCACTCACTTGCGGAGGAAAAAAAGAAAGTCCAATCGACATTTAAACAATTTGCGGAATTATCCAAAAGCGATCCGTTGGGTGCTCTGGAATTTATTTCCGAAAAAGCTAAAGAGGCCGATAGCGATTTCGAGTATCAAAAATACATCGAAAAATTGGCCGATCAAGCTGAAAAAATTGGGGCGATGGATGAAAAAGAAAGAAAAAATTTCGAGTTAGAAAAAAAACTCGAAAAAGCAGAACAGAATTTATCTCAAAAGGAAAGAGAGGCTGCAATCATACAACGAAAGCAACAACTTCTCGAAACCTATACAGGGATAGGGGATTCACAGTTTGGGCAAATGGTAGACGCGGTATTAGAGAATGAAGATCTGATGCAAGGTTTACAAAATGAAGATCAGGTCATGGATAGGGTAGAGGATTTAATTCAAGAAACACTCACTCAAAGAGACATTATGAGCGTTATTGAAGATATAAATTCCGATTATCTATCCGATACCAATCTTATTTTTTCACTATCCGATCAAATTCGACAAAATCCCGATCTAGACGAGGAAGACGTGCGCGACATTATAGGACAGATCATCGGTCCGAAAGAAAGAGTTCAAAGATCTCAAAGAGAAGAAGACATAAAAGTTCTCTCTCAAAAGACCAGGGAATCTTCTCCTAAAAAAACGGCACAAACTCCTTATGAGATTTTAACACAGCAACTTAAAGAAAGAAAAAAAGAAATTTCAAAAACTCCCTTATACATGAGGTAAAAAAATGTCATCAGTTATAAAACAATTTAGCTTAACCGACCTAAGCAACCTTTATAGAATTGCTTATGGAGATTTTGAGCTTGACGCGGCCGGTTGGGATCATTCCGAACTAATTGGCTTAATACAAAAATCATCAAAATTCGTAGGAAATCGATTGGAACTTGCTCAGTTAGTTGACTGGGGTGGTGGCCAATCTTCAGGTTCTCTACCATCGTCTTCCACTGCTTACATCAATAGACCTTTCTTAAATGCAATGTCTGTTTATGCAACATCGGTAATCGACTCTCAATCTATGAAAGCTGCTCGAAGAGCGGGAAGTAACTTAGGTGCGTTCATGGATGCAACTGAGTTATCTATTTTAACAATGAAAAGAGCTTTTTCTGATCAGGTAGCAAGACAATTCTTCGGAGATGGTACCGGTACTTTGGGAGTGATCTCCTCTGTTATCGTAGTTTCTCCAGGAAACTATGAACTTTTAATCACTAATGCCACATGGTTAGAAGCACCTTGGATGTTAAATGACCTTTTAAACATTGCAACGGGAACCGATCTATTTTTAATCACTAACATTAATCTAACAACTCAAGTGATCACTGTAAGTCGCCAATCCGGAATCCAAGTACCAGCTGCCGGACAAGGAATTTACAAACAGAAATCTAAAGACAATGAGATGTTTGGACTTAAAGGTGTTACTGAAACTGTAACAGGAAACTTATATGGTGTGCCTGTTGGTTATCGTTGGGGTGCTCAAAGACTCGATGGTCAAGGACAAACTCTTTCCGTAAAAATCATGAGAGAACTCGACCAAAAAATGAGATTCTGGGCAAGAGGTGATCTACCCACTGATTATATCATGTCCGCAACTCAACTTAGATTGTTTGAAGATAGTGAAGATGCCAAATCGATCATCTACATACAACCTGAAGTTTCACCTGAAAGACAGGCCGGATCTCAAGTTGCAGCGGTGAAAATCAATGGAAGAACGATAAGAATTCATTGGAGTCCTTACGTTGAAAATGACAAGTTATATGCGATAAATAGAAATAAAGTACATATGTATATTCGTCCGGACACGGCGGATGGAAATGATCCAGGTGGATTTATCGAAAATGGTGATTCAATATTCTTTGCATTACAAGTCTCTGGAACACCTTTGGACTCATATGGAATTTTCTACGCGACGTATGCAAACTTTTACATTAATCCGACTTTCACAGGTTTGATTTTTAACTTAGCAACATCATAACCCTGGATAGAATTTTATGTCTAGACAAACATTTCCCGTTTTCGTAGACCAGCCGGGTTGCACTATAAGAAACTTTGCAATTTTCGGAGCGACCGTGGGAGTTACTCAAGGAACCTCCGGATTAGACGGTAGAGGAAAATTTTTATGTACGATCAGTAAATCCTCAAATGTGGTGACCATAGAATGGGTGCCAAGTTTTGGAGATACTCCCTACATTAATTTCCAACCTGCTCCCGGACAATACAACACAGCTATAGAAATTGTTTCATCTACTAATTCAACTCTAGTTTATCAAACAGTTGAATCGGACGATAACAGTACAGGCGTGAACGATGCAGATCTATTAGTTACAGTATGTAGTTATGATACAACATCTTATGTAAGTTAAAGAAAAAGGAAAAGGAGCGATTTTATGGCCAATTCGGGCAACAGTATAAAACTAGATGAGATCAGAGAAATCGCTGCCGGTTCTTTGACAACCAGTTATCAAAATCTTGGGGGCATCTTATTAAGAGATGCCTACCGGATCTGGATAACTAATAACACCAATGGAGACGTTTATCTATCAATTAATGGAGGACTTTTCAATCAAATGAAAGTGCGTAATGGTTCGGGAAGAGCCTATGACAATAAAACCAATGATTCTTTTTTTGGGGCAAATACTCAATTTAAAATCAAATGGGATGTTGCTCCGGGTGCGCCTGCCGGATGGTTTTCACTGGAGGTTGAATACGTATGAGCCAAGTACAAATATTTGATAATGGCGGTTCGCCTTTTCCTCAGATAGAATTTGTTCAAGGAACATCAGGGGGTGCGGTCGGTCCGAATCCCGGAACGTTCATCACTGATTTTTCATCGAGCTTTATTTCTAATGATCTAGCAATTAATGGATATCCGAGCATCTATGATGTTGATTTTGTAAATATTACAAAATACACACCTTATGTGGTGGATAATGCAGCTTCCATCAATGTTTTAAATTTTTCAGCAAACTTTGTAGCCGGAAATAGCATAGTTCCCACCGTGGATTCCGTGCCACTGGCTGCTGTTTTATTTAGTGTAAATAATGCAACGACCATTGCCAATGTTGCTACTCGAATAGCAACTGCCGGAGGTGTATTATCGGCAATTGTTACGGGAACCCATCAAATTACCGTTCAATTCTATGCGGGAGCACACGTTGTTAACTCTGTAGTAACCACAGGAGGAGTGAGCCAACCCACTGTAGTTATCAATGCATCTGTAAATGCCCCTTTTGGAACCATTCAATCCGCGGTAAATGCAGCCCATGCAGCCGGTGGAGGATTGGTAGCTATTAAATGGAGTCTACAACCTTACATTGAAAATTTAACTTTATATAATTCCATTACTCTAATGGGTGTATCACCTATAGGGAATGCCAATAAAGTATCTATTGAAGGATTACATACTCCTCCCACTTCGGGAGAGTTATGTTTTGCGAATTTAGATCTTTTGGATACTTCTGCAATTATCTCTAGTATCGCCGCAGGAACAACAAATATTTATTTTCAAAATTGCACTTTATCTATTACCAATGGATTTGTAGCAAACTTAGCTAGTTGGACAGGATCAATAAATTTTATCAATTGTGACTCTCTTTCTTTAGATGATGGTATTGTAAATAATGCCACCGGTACTGCCATCATCAATATTATAGATTCAGAGCTGGGCGGTGGAGGACAAGTTTTTACTACTCGTGGATTTGTCAACGCCAGAAATTCTATCATTGATGCTAAATCAAATTTTTTAGCATCGGCTATCATTAACTATCAAGATACCTACACTCAAGCAACCACTTTTAATACTCTAGCGAGTGCCACCTTTAATGGTGCGCAAATATCGGGAGCATCCGTTCCGGCAATCACTCAAAATTCCTCGGGTTCGATATCTCTAATAAATGTTTCTATCGATAGCAATAATAATCCCGCAATAGCTGGAGCAGGCGGTGGCGTCATTTCCCTTGCGGGAGTTCCTTTTTTAAATAATACGGTTATTGCAGGTACATTGACTACCAATGTTTTTGATTGGAAGCCCTATGCCACTCAAGGTACTTCTGTAACGGCAACTGTGGGAACCGCTTCTTTTGACCAAAACTTTTTTACGGTAACGAACGGTTTTGTTTCTGCCTCTCCTTCTCAGATTTTTGCCATAACATTTTTAACAGATGCAGATTCTCCCTACACACTATTGAGTACCGATTATTATTTGAGCTGTGATGTTACATCCGGTCCTCTCACAATTTTAATGAATAACACCGATTTCTCAGGACGAACCACCGTTATCAAAGATTCAACCGGCAATTCACAAACAAACAATATCACGATCACTACACCCGGAGGAATAGTAACCATTGACGGTCAAACAACTTTTTTAATTGATACGCCCTATGAAGCCTTCGACATCATTTTTAATGGAACTTTTTATGAAATTTTTTAAGGAGGATATCAATGGCTTATAACGGTTTACCAATACCCGTTGCCGAGGGTGGCACAGGTGTAAAAATGTTTGGTGCATATGCTGTTGTGTGCGCCGGAACTACAAGCACGGGAAATTTACAAAATGTTGCAAGCGTCGGAAATGTAGGAGATGTCTTGATCAGTAATGGGGCAGGATTTTTACCTACGTTTCAACCGATAAGTATTATGCCTGCTTCTATAACAAATTTAACTAATGCAGATTCTCCCTATACAGTTTTACCCACAGATTACTATTTAAGTTGTGATGTTTCCGGAGGAGTTTTAACGATACTTTTACCCGATGCTCCCTCTTCGGGAAGAACTCTAATCGTTAAGGATAATACGGGAAGCGCAGCTACCAACAATATCACCGTCACTACCGTAAGTGGTTTAGATCTAATTGATGGATCCACTTCCTATGTTATCAATACAACTTATGAATCCAGTAATTTTATCTTTAACTTAACACATTATGAGGTTTTCTAATGGCATATAAACGAATTTCGCCGATCCCCGTTGTGGAAGGCGGTACAGGAGCGATCACTTTAACAGGCGTTTTAACAGGAAATGGTACATCCGCGATTACTGCAAATGCAGTAACTCAATACGGCGTAGTAATTGCAGGTGCTAGTAATGCAGTGGGAACAACTTCCGTAGGATCTGCCGGACAAGTTTTACAATCATCCGGAGCCGGAGTAAATCCTGCGTATAGCACAGCCACTTATCCCAGCACGACCACCGTTTCTCAAATCCTATACTCTTCTTCCACTAACGTTGTCGGAGGCATTACTACTGCAAATAATGGAGTCTTAGTTACAAATAATACCGGTGTACCTAGTTTATTAGCCAATTCCGGAACGGCCGGGTGGGTACTAACTGCAAATAGCGCAGCGCCCCCATCTTGGCAATCTGCTGGAACTCAACCATTTACGATAACGGAGTTGAATCATGCAAGCTCTACTTATGTTGTTCTTTCTACCGATTATTTTTTATCATGCGACACATCTGGAGGAGTTTTACAGATCAATTTACCGAATGCTCCTGCAACTGGTCGGCCTTTTGTGATCAAAGATAAAACAGGAAGTGCAGCTGCCAGCAACATCACTGTGACAACTGTTGGCGGTACTGTAACTATCGATGGCTCTACAACTTTTGTAATGAATGCAAACTATCAATCTATCAATTTAACTTTTAACGGAACCGTATACGAAGTTTATTAAGGAGATTTAAATGGCTTATAATAAAGTACCTTTACCCGTTTTTCAAGGAGGGTCAGGCAGTGCGTCCTTTACTGCCTACGCGCCTATTTGTGGAGGAACGGGAACTACCTCCGCTTGGCAATCAGCATCTACGGGATTTTCAACTTCGGGATATGTATTGACAAGTACAGGAAGCTCAAGCTTACCTACTTTCCAGGCATCAGGCGGTTGGGACTTGCTTTCTACACAAACGGCATCTTCAAGTGCTTCCTTATCTTTTAATTCTTTGATTGTAAGTAGTTTTGTAAGTTATATACTTTTTTTTCAAGCAATACCGGCAACCGCCGGAGATACCTTAAATCTTACAATATCTAATGATAATGGTGTAACTTATGTGACAACAGGTTATCAATCGGGCATAAGTTCTACACCCTATGATAGCGCAACGATCTCAAATATAAATACAACATCAACAACCTATTTATCAGCTGCTACATCAACAACTAATGGATGTTTTGGAGTGGCTTATTTATCCATTCCTACAAATGGCGCCGGTTTTGTGTGCACAGGCAATACTTGTTTTTATGCAAATGCCTCTAGCAAAATATCAACGGCAAATATCAATGCAGAAAATACTTCCACTACCATGAATGCTTTTAAAGTAAGCATGTCATCCGGAAATATTTCATCAGGAACTTTTAGTTTATATGGAGTTTCAAAATAATGGCTTATGATGGTTTACCACTAGTAGTGGCTCAAGGAGGCACGGGCAACACTTTTAACAATGGGGGATTTAATCCTATTTTAGGGGGTGCTACAAGCACGGGAAATTTTCTAGCATCCGGAAATAACCCCACTGGTCAAGCGCTCGTTACTAATGGTGCATCCATTAAAGGAGTTTATCGAGCCGTAAATTGCTGGAAATTATTAAACACAAAAACTCCTACAACATCTACTGCTTTAAATTTTACTTCTTTAATGTCGGCAACTTATACTCTCTATGCATTGGTTGTCAATGGTCTAGTACCTAATACGGGAACACCTGCTTTTAAAATGCAATTTTCCACTAATAATGGATCAAGTTATTTAGCAACGGGATATCAATCAGGATTCAATAGAATATTTTATAATACAACTACTTATACAAATAGTAATTCCACAACTGAAATGTTATTAACAGCGCCCACCTCCACTTCTTTTGCAACAAATGGTATTTTTTATATAACTTCAGGAGGTTTTTGTTTTGGAGCATCCGGCAATGGAAATACCTGTGGAAATACTGTATCCATTAATCCGGGTATCACGGTAAATGCTTTTACCGTTTATTTTACCTCCGGAACTTTTTCGGGAACATTAAGTTTATATGGAATTAATACAACTTTCTAGAAATAGAAGTAAAAATTAATCCCCTATATTTTTCCAGAATTTTTCTTGTATAAAAAGATCGTGATCTAATTCACATGCTTTAAATAAAAAATCATCATCATTGGTTAAATAATGGATTTCAACCCCATTTTTTTCAAAGATACTATTATCTCTATAAGTCAAATTAAACCAACCTTCTGAAATACTTCTAAATTTTTTCAGATCATTTTTAAAAATAGTTAAAATATATAGATCATTTTCATATAAACTAATGTATTTGATCATAATAAGTTGATTGTATTCTGGTGATTTATTCCAATCATAAGGCTTTGAAAATAAATTGATAGATATTAAAGTTAAAATGATAAATAAATATTTCATAAATCCTTCTTAATATTTTTTAAATTATTAATAATATCTTCAAAATTTTTTGAAGCAAAATCTATAACGATTTCTTTATTCATTCCGGAATTAATAGCAGCTTTTAAAGAAACAAAAATTGCATTAAAAAAAACTTCGTAACATAAATGTGAATAATTATATACATCAACTATGTTATTTTCATTACAATAATTATGCATGAATTCTCCTATCTTCTTTAAAAGAATAGGCAAATGATTTTCATCATTATTTTTTTCCATTATTCTTCCCACCAATCCGATTCGGAATTTCTTGGAATATAATATATCGTGTAATTTTGTTCCACCCATTCCCAGAGATTTTCTTGATTTACATCCCACCATCCCCGCGGACGAATCATATCATACATAGTTTTGGGATCATAGTGAGTCATCATCATCACTTTATACTGATCATCACTATCTTTAATAACGAACATGATCAACTGCCCCTTTTTAGGAGGATTGCCACCCCAATGCCAATGGCAAAATAAATTATTACAAAATAATATAGAACATATTAAAAATAATTTTAACATACTTCCTCCATTTTGCTTTTAATTTAAACTTATCACAGTTGTGATATTTTTTTATTGATTAAATATTTTTTTTTAATTAGTTTATAATTAAAATAACCGGGGAATTTATGTTAAAAATTTTTATGATCATGCTATTTTTTTTGTTAACTTCTTGCAGTACTTATACAGTAACGGTTTTACATAATGAAGTCGATCCTACTACTTTTATCGATCCTGATACTGAAATGACAAGAAATGACCCCTCTACTCCCAGTAAATCGCTTTACAGGCAATGTAAACCCGGATTTACAATCAAAACCAATAAAAATAAAAAAGAATGCATGCATCAATAATCGCCCATTTTTTATTAAAAATTATCAATAAAATACATTTGCTAAATAAATGATTATGATAGATAAATAGATGAGGATGTGATTTTATTTAATTAAAGGAAATTTCAATGGGTCAAACAACTCCTAATATGTCTATTTATATACC
>SCTG01000029.1 GCA_004298335.1 Nitrospirota bacterium | reverse complement strand
CGACCACGGATAACCCGGCATCCCTCCCGCTAAAGTTGTTGCTGGCGGCGGCGATCGCGGCGGCCGCCGGGTGTGCGCACGAACAACATCATCCGTTTCACCGGGACAGCGAGCCCGTCATCACAGGGAATCCCGCCGCCGATCCCGCTCTCCCGCCCAGGGTCGGCCGTCCCGGCCTCCTCCTGCTCCAATGCGCCGCTCCAGCCGGTCGAGGCACGGCGCGCTGGGAGGTGCATGCCTCCGCGCGGGACTTCGACGAGGGGAGGCAGAGCTTCTACCTCAAGCGGACGGACCCTGCAGGGAACGAGATCGTCTATCCATTGCACGGACACTTCCTCGACGGAGGCGCGTCCGGCATCTTCATGGTTCATGACGGCAAGGGCGCCGGACAGACGCAGGGAGACGCCTTCTTCATCGACCAGAGCGTGAACATGGGCGTGCTTTTTTTCCGCACCGCCGGCGACGAGCTCAGGGCCATCCTCGATGTCTTCGCGGAGGAGAAAATCGGTGAAGCGGCCGACGCGCCGGGCGCAGCCCTGGCGGAGCGTTCCTGCCGATGGGGTGCGGGTGTCCGGCGTCTGCCGCCGCGTGCCGAGCACGTGCGTGTACAGCCCAACAGCGGAGCAATGCCCCCCAGCCATTGGTTCCGGGAATCCGACAAGACGCTGCTCACGTGCCGGGGGACGGCGGCGGAGGGGGAGTATCGCTTTGAGCTGCTGGGTTCGAAAATCTGGCCCGGCCACCTTGGATTTCTCGTCGTGCGCGCGCCGGGAACGGACCCGCCGATCGGATATAACGTCCACCTTCTGGATGGTCCAGGCCGGTTGCTGATCCACGCGCACAGCTATCCGCATCGCTCGCGCGAACGCACGCTCGACCGAATGGAGGAGACGGAGACCGTGATTGGGGGGCTCTTGCTGGACAGGACGGAAAGCGGCTACGCCGGCTGGGCGGGGCTGGCAGGCTCGGCGGCCGATCCCTACAACATCTCATTCTCGCGCGACGCCACCATGGCCGACTACGCCGCGCAGGGCCGCGCCGTCGTGCCGCCAATGCCCGTCACTTGCCGATAGGCGGAATCTCGCGGCCGGTGGCGTCGCGGCTCTGTTCCCACGGAACGAGCGGGTAGGCGTGCTCGTCGTAACCGACGTTGATTCCTTCAGCATCGGAGGCCACGACGCGGAGCGTCAGCCGGTCCGTTCCTTTCAGCTTGCGGGGAATCGTGTAGTCGCCCAGGAAAAGGCCCTTCGGCCCCTGGTGGAAAAAATCGAACTTGCCGATTACCTGGCTGTCGCTCCGCACCTCCCCGTAGAGGGACATCTTGCGCGAGTCCCAATTTCCGAACGGCTCGATGATGCAGTCGCACATCATCCTGACCGTGGCGCGCACCGTCACGCTGTCGCCGATCCCCAGAGGCTGGTCGGCCTTCGGCGCTTCGATCTGCACGATCATCCCGTAAAGCTGCAGGACGATGCCGTCTCCGGTGACAGGCTTGCCGGGATAAAGAAGAACCGTCTTGCTGGCGCGCCGTTTCGCCGCCGGATACTTCAGCGGGCCCTCGCCGATCACTTCGACGACGGTGGGCTTGGCCAGCGCGAGCTCGGCTGTGAACGAAGCGGAATCCTTGGTGCTGAAGACCTGCTCCGTGGGGAGGCGGGGAGTCTGCATGATGGCCCGCAGGTCGCCGGTTGAGCCGGTCTGCGTCCCGGAAGCCAGGATGGCGCCCGTCTCCACGTCCTTGATCGTGACGGCGGCGCCGCCGACGGTATCCCCCAAGGGCATCCCATGGTTACCGACGACGCGCACGATCACCGTGGTCGGCACGCCGTTTCCTTGGGGCAGCGCCTCGGCCGAGTGGACTCCGTCCGCGCCGAGCAGGAGGACAAGAGCCGCGATGGTGAGAGGCAGCGAGCGCTTCACGAGCATCAACGCGCCCCCGTCGGGCCGAACATCTCGTTGGCGTTGCTGAAGGATCCGCCGGGGGTGGGGCCGCCGCTCAGGACATAGATGCGTCCGTCCACGACGGCTGAGCCCAACCCGTGACGGGCGGTCGGCATGGGCGCCAGGACCGTCCAGGAATTGGAAGCCGGATGGTAGGCTTCATTTTCATTGAAGGTCCCGGCCACCGCCTCGCCGCCGAAGACATAGATGTGATCGCCTACGACGGCGGCCGTGATCCCGCTGCGCGCCGTCGGCAGAGCGGCCTTGCGCGTCCAGCGGTCGGTTGCCGGATCGTATTCCTCTGTGACCGACAGGTTCTGGCTGTACTGGCGGTTGAGCCGGCCTCCGATCGCGTAGAGGCGACCGCCCACGACGGCCGCTGCGTGGTGGTCACGGGCCGTGGGTAGCGGCGCGCGGGTTGTCCACGCGTCCGTCGCCGGATCGTAGACTTCGTGCGCGTCGGTATTGCCGTTGCGACTGTAGCCCCCGACCGCGTGCAGCTTCCCATCGAGCACCGCCACCGCCAGCGCCCCGCGCGGGGTGGGCATGGGTTTGCGGGTCGTCCACCGGTCGGCGGCGGGATCGTATTCGTGCACGGTGTTCAGGGGCGACCAGATCGACAGGAGCGAATGCTCGAAGCCGCCGATGACGTAGATCCGATCGTTGACGACTCCGATCCCCGCGTGGTGCAGGCCTCCGGGGAGCGGCGCGCGTTCACGCCAGCGATCGGCCTTGGGGTCGTACTCCTCGACGGCCGGCGTGATGAAACTCAGACCCTGTTGGAACCCGCCGACCACATAGATTGTGCCCTTCACGGCAGCCGCCGCCACCTCGGTCCGCTTGGTCGGCGCCGGCGCCTTTACGACCCACTCGCCCCTGGCCTGGGCGAATGCCAGGGAGACAAGCGCGACGGCGGCGAGGAACGCGGGCGTGAAGGCGCGACGCAGGGTAATGGTCAGCTCCCGAGCGCCAGGTCCAGCTCGTAGATGAGGCCCTTCACCGCTTCCTCGAGCGCGACGGAGCGGACCTCTCCCGGCGGGAATGTCGCCTTGTCGGGATAGATGAACGAGCTGCTTCGTCCGGGTGAGATGTTGGGATACCAGGGCCGCGCGTCCTCATAATCGGTCACCAGAAGCCGGGCCTCGCCGTTGGCGACCACTGAGAACAGGCTCTTGCCGCTGGCCAGATCGAGCGCCACAAGACTGACGGTGAAATAGCTGTCCGTCCGCGTCCCCACGGCCTGCCCATCGCGTCCATACCTGAGCCACGCGGGGCTGACCACTTCGGCCCCCCTGGGCATGACGACCAGGACCTGCTGGACTTTGAGCGGGGCACTGGCCTTGCGGAGGCCCGCCAGGGTATTGCCCTCTGCGACGGGAACGGTCACAGAGCCGACGATTTCGAGGCGCTTGCCGGCCGCGAACTGCGATTTGATTTTTTCGGCCAGGGCGCGCTGCGCGGCGTCGGACGGCGCGGCTGAAGTCAACGGCTTGAGCCAGACTAGCCCGACCTTCGTCGGCTGCAGGCTTTTAGCTCCTTCGAGCGAAGGCGCGCCGGACAAAAACGGGTTCGCGGGCGGCGGATAGGTCTCGGGAAGGGCCGCGCAGGCCGCGACAAGGCATGAACATCCGACTGCCGACAGGATGCGTCGCAACGTCGTGGTAGTCATGGCATGACCCTCTTTGTTCGGAAGAGACTCTTATCGTAGCACACCTCAAAACGGCATGTCGTCATCGGACAATCCGAAGTGATGGCCGATCTCGTGGACCACGGTTTCCTGGACCTCGCGCACCACGTCCGCCTCGGTCTCGCACACCCGCAGGATCGGCCCCCGGTAAATGTAGACGCGGTCCGGCAGGTGTCCGCCGGCGTCAAAAAAAGAGTCGCCCTGGATGGAGCGGCCCCAGTAGAGGCCGAGCAGTTCGTCCGACTCGTCGGGCTCGAGCCCGACCGCATCGAGCGCCTCCGCACTGGGCTCCTCCTGGACTTCGATCGCCACGTTCTCGAGCCGGCGCCGGAACGCTTTGGGCAGCCCCTTGACCGCCTTGGCGACGAGCGCCTCAAAGTCCTGTCGTGAGAGCCAACTGTCGGACATGCGCGAGAAACATTCTAGCAAAGGTAGTGACAAAAAAGGGGAGGACCCGCACGGGATCCTCCCCTTTCGTAGAAGCCGAAAGCGCGTTACTTCTTTCGCACCTGGATGCCGTGCGGATCGGCTTTCTCCTTTTTGACCATGTTTCCGTCTTTGTCCTTCTCCTCGGCCATCCTGCTGATCGGGGCGATACCGACGAGACTCCCGCTTCTCCCCCCGCCATCGACCTTGATGACGCCTACGCCCGGCGTGCCGCCGACCGCGTTGTTGACGTCTTTATTGTTGCCGGTGAGCGGGCTTGGGCCGCGCAGCGCGGTGAAGACATAACTGCCGTCCGGTGCGGCGTCCATCAAATCAGGAGCGGGATCCTTGCTGAGGTCGCCCGAGAGCATGATCGTCCCGACTTTGATGTTCCCATTGCTCGTATCGTAGGTGTCGATCAGGTTGAGGTGCCGGTCGCCCGACCAGAGGTACTTGCCGCCGATCCCGACCATGCCGTGCGAATCGCCGTCGCCGCGGCCGCCGACCCACGTGGGCACGGTCATTTCCGGCAGCGAACCGATGCCGAACGCGTACACGTCGTGATTCAAGGGCGTTTTGGGCCACCCGCCGCCGGAATTGAGGTACATGGTGGAGCCGATCTGCACGCCGCCGCACCCGGCCGGTTTCACCGCCGCGGCCGGCACCGTTCCGGTGAGGAGCATCGGGGTCGTGGTGACGTCATAGACCGCCAGCCCGCCCCCGCGCGGCGTGACGAAGACAAACTTGCTTTTGTTCTCGGTGATCGGGCAGATCGGCGCCATGTCGGGAAGCGTCGCACCTGATTCCAAGGGCGCCAGGGCCACGATATCGGTGTCTTTGTTGATCGTAAACTTCTTCTCGGCATAATTCGTCCAGATGCGGACGAGCTTCTTCTCGGCGATGTTCGCACCGAGCGCCATCTTCATATCGGCCGTCGGCCAGGCCGCGTGGGCGTTCTTGCCCAGGCTCACGCACCCGACCGGCGCGCGGGAGGCGGCGTCCAGGAACACGACATGGCCGCTGGCCACGTACGAGAGCAGCGCGTATTTTCCGTCCTTGGTGAAGAAGAGCATGTGCGGCCGCTTGGGATAGCCGCCGCCGGCATCCTTGCAGGCCTCGTTGAACTTGTCGCCCAGGTCCACCGTTTCGGCCTTGGCGGCCTTCGCATCGGCGGCCAGCGCGGCGCCGTCGTAAATGTACAGGGTGCCGCCTCCGTCCTTGGAACTGTCGGACTGGTCGAGCGCCCAGACCTCATAAGCGGGAGGGGCCGCTTGCTGGGCCAGGGCCGGGGCTGTTCCGATTCCGAGGAGAAGGACCAGGAGTGGAAGAATCCATATGGAGATGCGGCGTCCGTCTATCGCGACCATGATGATGACCTCCTTATACTGTCCCTTTGGATTAATTCAAAAGTGGTAGGAGCCGTCCAATATGCTTCGCCGTAGAAGGGGACTACACGCATACTCGAACTCCCGCAGGGGTTGTATGGTAGTCGCATGGCGGGAATCTGTCAACGGCGGATCCGGCGGCCTACCGAACGTGGCCTACTGAACGACGATCTCGGCGCGCATGTTGTGGCCCGGAAGGTCGCAAATATAGAAAAACGTACCGGAAGTCTTGGGGATGAACCGGAGCTCGGCCTTCCCGTGGGGGGGGATCAGGACTCGGGCGAAGCCGGTCTCGTTGAACTCGGGGGCGCCGTTGCCGCGCACCTGGACGTTGGTGCGCTGGAAGAGCAGCAGAGGCACGAAGGCGTGGAGGTCTTCGTCCTCGTTCCGGATGATCAGGATGGCCGGCCGGCCGAGCCGCAATGTCACCGTTTCGGGGGCAAACGTCCGTTTGCTGGCAACGATCTCGACGGTGTCCGGCGGGGCATCCGCCGCTTCGGTGAACGGGCTCGACCACCCGAGCAGGAACGCCAGTAGACAGGCTGTTCGCCCCGGCATCATTTTTCCTTCGCGAAGATGCGGATCGGCGTGCCGCCGAGGCCGAACTTCTCGCGGAAGTAGTTCTCAAGGTAGCGCAGGTAGGGCGCGCCGACGTCGTCCGCGTGCCGGCAGAAGAGGACGAACGTGGGGGGCTTGGCGGCCACCTGGGTAATATAGGCGGACTTCACCGGCTTGCCCTTGCGGATCGGCAAGGGGTTGGCCTCGATCGCCGCCTGGAAGATGCGGTTGAGCTGTGCCGTGGGCACGCGGTGGGCAAAGGCCGTCAGGGACTCGTTGATGAGCGTGAAGATGCCCGTGACCGTCTTGAACTGGAGGGCCGAGCCGAACAGGACGGGCGCCCAGGTGAGGAAGGAGAAGCGCCGGTGCAGCTCGGCCTCGTACTTCGCCCGGGCGTCCTCGTCGTCGGCGCGCAGGTCCCACTTGTTCACGAGGAGCACGCAGGCGCGGCCCCCGCGCAGGGCCAGGCCGGCGATCTTGGTGTCCTGCTCCGTCACCCCCTCGACGCCGTCCAGGATCAGCACGGCCAGATCGGCCCGGCCGATCGCCCGCATGGCGCGCGCGACGCTGAATCGCTCCACGCCCGGATCGATCTTGCCGCGCCGCCGGATCCCCGCCGTGTCGATGAACAGGTACTCGTCCTTTTTGTAGCGGACGAGCGTATCGATGGAGTCGCGCGTCGTGCCGGGCACGTCGCTGACGACGAGACGGGTCTCGCCCAGGAGCGTGTTGATGAAGGTGGACTTGCCGACGTTGGGCCGTCCCACGACGGCGACCTTGGGAATGTCCGGCTGGGCGTCGCCGTCCTTCGCGGCCGGGATCAGGGGATAGAGGGCATCCAGCAATTCCGCCACGCCGGCACCATGCTCGGCGGAGAGCGGAAACAACGGCTCCATCCCCAGTTCGTAAAAGTCCCCGATCAGGGGATCGGATTTGGGGGTGTCGATCTTGTTGATCGCTACGAACACGGGCTTGTTCACGCCGCGCAAGAGGTCGGTGATCGCCCGGTCGACCGGAGTGAGGCCCTCGCGCCCGTCCATCAGGAAGATGAGCGCGTCGGCCTCCTCGATCGCGCGGCGCGACTGCTCCCGGATCAGCCCCAGCATCCGGTCCTCGGAGGACGGCATCAGTCCGCCGGTGTCGATCATCTGGAATCGCCGGCCCCGATACTCGCTTTCGGCGTAATGCCGGTCGCGCGTCACGCCGGGAAAGTCCTGGACGATGGCCTGCCGCCGGCCCAGGATGCGGTTGAACAGCGTGGACTTGCCGACGTTGGGGCGCCCGATGATGGCGACAGTGAACATAAAGCAGAGTACCATGGGCTCGGAGTCAGAACAACGGGCGCCAGTCGGGGGACTTGGCTATAATGAAACTATGAACTGGACCGTGATCGAAACCGTGCTGCTGGACATGGACGGCACGCTGCTCGACCGGGCCTTCGACGATCATTTCTATGTGGAGGCCCTGCCGGAGCGCTATGCCGCCGCCAGAGGGATGACGGTGGACAAGGCCCGCGAGCGGTTGGTTTCGCTCTACCGCTCCGTCGAAGGCCAACTGCACTGGACCGATCTCGACTATTGGTCGCGCCAGCTGGAGCTCGACGTGCCGGCCATCAAGGATGCGCTCCGGCACGGCATCGCGCCGCACCCGGACAGTCTCGAGTTTCTCGTCTTCCTGCGGAAGCGAAAGCTCCCGGTGCATCTGGTCACGAACGCGCATCCCAAGACGCTAGCAATCAAAATGGAGAAGACCGGCCTGGACGTGCATCTCGATCGGATGGTCACGGCCTTCGACGTCGGGTGTCTCAAATGCGAGATCGACTATTGGGTCAAGTCAGAGGCGATCCTGGGGTTCGATCCCGCCACCACGCTCCTAGTGGACGACGACGAGACCGCCCTGGTCTCGGCCGACGCGCACGGGATCAGGCACCTCGTGCATCGTTCGAAGTCCAGCTCCGCCCTGCCGCCCCAGGCGTCCACGAAGTACCGTTCCATCGAGTCCTTCCACGCGCTGATGAAATAAATCAGTCGCCGTAAGGCGGGAGCGTCGTGAGGCGGGGGTCGTCAACCGCGCCGCCGACCGTGAAGTGATACAGCGACTGAAAAGTTAGATCTTTGAAGCCGAAAGTTTCGTGCACCGGGTCGTCGAAGAAGCAGCCGATGCCCGTCGCGCGGACGCCGGCAGCTTCGGCCTCCAGATACAGCACCTGCCCGATCACGCCCGTTTCCCAGAACAGCCGCCGGTAGAACCACGGCTCCTGCGCAACGAGCGACGCCTGGTAGTCGGCGATCATGCCCAACGAGAAGGCGCCGTCGCCGGCAATCTCCTGAAAGCAGCTCACCTGCGTGGCGATCCGCTGGGCGTTGCCTTCTTCCAGCAGGTAGAGCGGGAGATCGGCCGGGCAACCCGGGGGCGTGGTCCACGCAAACTGCTCGTGCATGGCCTTGCGAAGTTTATCCACCTTGGCCGGATTGCGGGCCAGCGCGTACAGCCCGGGCGCGAGCCCGTCCACGCGATGGACGAACAAGCCCAGGTGAATAGTCGGGTCCCAGGGAAGGGCATCCCAGGGCATGGGACGCCGGAGCACGTCCAGCTCGACGCGCGGCATGACCCGCGCGAGCATGGTGTAGAACCGCTCGGCCGGGATGGAGGTCTTCCCGTCGCAGGCCAGGAGACTTCGCCGCTGATGAATGATCCGTCCGGCAGAGGGGTCTTCGTGAGAGAAACCGCTCACGCGCGGCGTCTTAACCGGAGGAGCCAGTTCGAGGCCATGCAGATCATCGCTCAGTTTTCGCGAGGCCTCCGCCACGTGGTCGATGATCTCCCAGGGCACCGGAGCGTCCGGACTCAACCGGTTCGCCTTGCCCTGCCAGCCATGGTGTGATGATGTCGTCAGCTCGCGTGCCAGCTCCGGATCGACGCAGAGCGGAAGCACGCGGTCATCGCCGGAGCGCCAGTCTTTCGCAAGGTCGGTCGGGTAGAGAACCATGAGCAAGTCGGGATGTTCGTGCTCGGCCCCGAGGAAGTCCTCGACGCGGTTCAGTCCCAGCAGGTCTTCGACTGTTGCGTCAGACAGGCCATTCAGCACCACCGCAGTCCAGCCCACCGTCGCGGCCGCGATCCTGGCCGTGCCGATCGCATGGCCCACGTCGTGCTGGCAGTAGCGGAACGCGCGCTCGCCGTATTTCCAGGCCTCCCGCCAGTGAATGGAGGAGAACCCCACCAGGAAGGCCTGCGGAGGAAACTCCTTCATGAGTCCAGCGAACAGCTCCTCGGAGCAGTAAGTGCGCCGTTCGAGTCCGTGTTCCTTGGGCGCATAGTGGTACAGTCCCGGGTGTGCGGCGAGTCCCGGGACCGCGCCGATCAGGAGATACCCCTCAGTCGGGTGCAGGTTGCCGCTGGAGGGATTGCTGCGCAGCGCCCATCGGCTGGCGCCGGCCTGCTTCCAGGCCGAGAGCGCGAGCGCGTATTCGAGCAGGCGCGAGAGCGTGCGCAAGGTGACCGGCGCGCTCGGCACGGCGCCCTGGCGATACAGGTGGTCATAAGGCGGCGACAGCGGCTCCTCGTCCAAACGCAGCACAGGCAGGCGGATGAATTCCGCGCCGTCGTATCGCCGGAAAGGGTTCGGCTGGTTCGCCCAGTCCAGATGGCCGAGCGCCTTGGCGTAGCGGTTGAAGTGGTGTTTGGTCTCCTGGTGATACCGCAGCACTATTTCAAGCTGTTTCGGGTCGTGCATGATCGTGCTGGAGCTTAACATGAATAGAGTTTCGCTTGACTCGATCCCGTGATGGATGGTACGGACTCGCCAGTTATGGGCAAGTTCGACCTCGCCAGGGCGATTCTCGAAACCGGCTCGTTCCACTGGAAGGCGACGCCGCAGTTCACGCTGGCCTCCGGGCGCGCCAGCGAATACTATGTCAACTGCAAGCAACTCCTGTCGCATCCGGGGTACCGGCGGATTCTCGCCGAGCTGATCGCGCAGCACGTGAAGGGGTGGGACGTCCAGGCCGTCGGCGGGATGGAGATCGGGGCCATTCCCATCGCCACGGCGGTCTCGGACTACGTCTATGACCGGACGGGCCGCGAGCTGCGGACCTTCGTGGTGCGGAAGAAGCCCAAGGACCACGGCATGAAGCACGCGGTGGAAGGCGCGTTCCAGGCGGGCGACCGCGTGCTCATCCTAGACGACGTGCTCACCACCGGCCAGGCGACGATTGACGCCATCACCCAGGCGCGTGCGGCCGGCCTTGCCGTGACCCAGGCGCTCGTCATCGTGGACCGCCAGGAAGACAACGGCCGCCAGCGCGTGGAAGCCCTCGGCGTCCCGCTCACCAGCCTCCTCACCCTCCAGGATCTCAAGGAACTCAAGGGCAAGCCCGACGCCTAGGGCCGGTTCGTTTCTTGCCCGCTTTTCGCCGGTATGTTAGATTCGCCGCGTGGCTGAGCAGCACTACGACCACCAGCACACCGAGGCCAAGTGGCAGCGGGCCTGGGCCGAGCAGGAGACGTTCTGCGTCACTGAGGACCCCGCCCGCCCCAAGTACTACTGCCTCGAGATGTTCCCCTACCCCTCCGGCCGCATCCACATGGGCCACGTGCGGAACTACGCCATCGGCGACGTGGTCGCGCGCTATAAACGGATGCGGGGCTTCAACGTGCTGCATCCGATGGGCTGGGACGCCTTCGGCCTGCCGGCCGAAAACGCGGCGATCGAGCGCGGGGTGCATCCGCAGATCTGGACGCAGGAGAACATCGCCTACATGCGCGCCCAGCTTAAGCGCATGGGCCTCTCTTACGACTGGTCGCGCGAGATTGCCACCTGCGAGCCGGACTATTACAAGTGGAACCAGTGGCTGTTCCTCGAATTCTATAAAAAGAAGCTCGCGTACAAAAAACACTCCGCCGTGAACTGGTGCCCGAGCTGCGAGACCGTGCTCGCCAACGAGCAGGTGGAAGAAGGCCGTTGCTGGCGCTGCGACTCGGGAGTGATTCAGAAGGAGCTTGAGCAGTGGTTTTTCAGGATCACCCAGTATGCCGAGGAGCTGCTGAAGGGCTGCGACCAGCTGACGGGCTGGCCGGCCCGCGTGCTGACGATGCAGCGCAACTGGATTGGCAAGAGCGTCGGCGTGGAGGTGGACTTCCCGCTGGCCGAGCCGGCGCCAGGCCTGCCGGCAATCCGGATCTTCACCACCCGCCAGGACACGATCTTCGGCGCGACGTTCATGAGCCTGGCGCCGGAATCACCGCTGGTGGAACGGCTGATCGCGGGGCGTCCCGAGGCGGTGGCCGTGCGGGAATTCGTGGCGCGGGTCTCCCGCCAGGAGAAAGCGGTCCGCACCGCCGCCGACCGGGAGAAGGAAGGCATCTTCACCGGCGCCTATGCGATCAATCCATTCACACAAGCGAAGATCCCGATCTGGGTGGCGAACTTCGTCCTCTATGAATACGGCACCGGCGCCATCATGGCCGTGCCCGCGCACGATCAACGCGACTTCGAGTTCGCGACCCGATACGGGATTCCCGTCCGGCTGGTCATTCAGAAGCCGGATGGGACGCTGGCCGAGCCGCTCCCGGCCGCGTACGAGGACGAGGCGGGCGCGCTGGTCAACAGCGCGCAGTTCTCCGGGCTGGGGGTCGCCGAGGCGAAGGCGAAGCTCGCCGACTACGTCGAAGCCAAGGGATTCGGCACGCGCACTGTCAATTATCGGCTCCGCGACTGGGGGGTCTCGCGGCAGCGGTACTGGGGCACGCCCATCCCGATCATCTACTGCCAGGCCTGCGGAACCGTGCCGGTGCCCGCCGCCGACCTCCCGGTGACGCTGCCGCGGGACGTGCCGCTCACCGGCAAGGGCTCGTCGCCGTTGGCCCGGGCGGCACAATTCGTCCAGGTGAAGTGCCCGAAGTGCGGCGGCGCGGGCCGTCGGGAAACCGACACCATGGACACGTTCGTGGACTCCTCCTGGTACTTTCTCCGCTACTGCTCCCCGCGTGAAGGCGCCCGCCCCCTCGACCCGGCCAAGGCCGGTCACTGGATGGCGGTGGACCAATACATCGGCGGCATCGAGCACGCGGTCCTGCACCTGCTCTACGCCCGCTTCTTCACCAGGGCCGTGCGGGACCTCGGCCTCATCAAGGTGGACGAGCCGTTCCTGAGCCTGCTGACGCAGGGCATGGTCTGCAAGGAGACGTACCGGTGCGAGGAGCATGGCTGGCTGTTCCAGGACGATCTGGCGGGCAGCGAGCAGGACGGCTGGCGCTGCAAGCAGTGCGGGCGGCCGGCCGAAAAAGGCCGCGTGGAGAAGATGTCCAAGTCCAAGAAGAACGTGGTGGACCCGGAGCGCCTGATCGCCACCTACGGCGCCGATACGGCCCGGCTGTTTTCGCTGTTTGCGGCGCCGCCGGAGAAGGACCTGGAGTGGAGCGACGCCGGCGTGGAGGGCGCCTCCCGGTTTCTGGGGCGCGTCTGGCGGCTGGTGCACGACATGACTCCGATAATTGCCGGCTTTGCTACGGAGGCGCCTGCGGCTTCCGTAGCTGCGAGCTCTCGGGCGAGCAGCGTTACGATTGCACTCCGGCGGCTCACCCATCGCACCATCAGGAAGGTCACCGAGGACATCGAACGGGAGTTCCAATTCAACACGGCCATCGCGGCCCTGATGGAGTTCGTGAACGGCCTGTACAAATTTACGGCCGAGACCAGGGAGGCGGGCAAGGCCGGCGAAGCCGCCGCGCTCCGCGAGGCGGTCGACGCGCTGGTCCTGCTGCTGTCGCCGTTCGCCCCGCACATTGCCGAGGAGCTCTGGGCCGCAACCGGCCACGCGACGAGCCTGGCGCGGGAGCGCTGGCCCCTGTACGATGCGGCACTCATCCAGGAGGACGTGCTCACGATCCCCGTCCAGGTGAACGGGAAAGTCCGGAGCAAGCTGTCCGTGCCGGCCGCATGGAGCAAGGAGCAGGTGGTTGCGGCGTCGCAATCGGACGTCAAAGTCAGGGAATGGATTCAGGGCAAGACGGTCAAGAACATCGTGTATGTGGACAAGCGGCTCGTGAATATCGTGGTGGGCGACGCATGAGAAAGAAATGGGCCTGCCTGTTGGTGCTTTCCCTGGCGGCGGGCGGCTGCGGCTACGAGTTCGGCACCACGGCCAGGCCGGCCCAGGGCGGCTCGCTGCGGGGCGTGCACCTGGCGGTCCCCGTCTTCTTCAACGATACGTTCGAGCCGATCCTGGACAAGCGGGTCACCGAGTTCCTTCGCCGGCAGTTCCTGCAGACGGACGGCCTGACGCTGGCGAACGATGTCGGCACCGCGTCCCTCGTGCTCAAGGGGGTCGTGCGGTCCTACGGCATGCAGACGATATCGTTCCGGCAGGGATCGGTCAACGAGCAGCGCGTCAGCCTCACCGTGGAGGTGACCTTCGAGGACAGGGGCGCCCGCAAAAGGTTCTGGAGCCAGACCTACACCACATCGGCGGAGTTCTTTCAGACCAGCGATCTCGCCACGAACCGCACGCGGCAGGACCGGGCGACCGAAGAGGCCTGCCAGGCGATGGCCGAGAACATCGTCTCGCGCGTGCTCGAGACGCTGTCCGACCCACGGTCGGCCCGATGACGACGCAACACAAAAGCGTGACCGTCCCTGAGTTGCACCGGCTGGTGGGCGCCGGCGAACGTGCGCCCCTGTACCTGGTCGTCGGCGAGGAAGGGCTGCTCCGGGATGAAGCGGTAGCGGCGATCCGGGCGGCGGTCCTGGGTCCCGATGAGACGAATACGGGGGCCTTCAACTGCGATGTGGTGTACGGCGATGAGACCGACGCGTCGGAGCTGCTCACGCTGTGCAGCAATCTCCCTATGTTCGCCGCGCGGCGCCTCGTGGTGGTGCGCGACGTCGGGGACCTGCGGGCGAAGGAAGCGGAGCGGCTGCTGCCCTACCTGGAGGCGCCGGTTGAAACCACGTGCCTGGTGCTGACTGGCCGGAAGGTCGACGGACGCGTGAAGTTTTTCCAGGCACTCAAGCGAGTCGCCGTGGCGGTGGACTGCGAGCCGCTCGAGGCCAGAGCCCTGCCGGCCTGGATTCGCGACGAGGCCGCCGCGCTGGGGCTCAGTCTGGACGACCCTGCGCGGGCGTTGCTGCAGGAAGCCAGCGGCGGCGATCTCGGCGTGCTGCGGCGCGAGATGGAGAAGCTGTCGGCGTACGTGGCGCCCCCAAAGGCGGTCACCGTGGCGGACGTGGAAGCTGTTCAGGGGGCGGATACGGGCGGTACAGTCAATGATCTCGTCGGGGCGCTCCGGCGAAAAGACCGCGGTCAAGCGCTCCGGGCTCTCACAAAAGTGCTGGATTCGGGCGAGCCGCCGCTGAAGGTTCTCGGGTTCCTCGCCTGGAATTGGCGGCAGGAGTGGAAATCGAGAAGGTTCTCGGAGGAGATGCTGCGCGACTTCGAGCAGTTCCGGGAGGCCGATTCGCGATTAAAAGGCGGCGGACGGGGGAAGGACCGGCTTGCGCTGGAGCGGATGGTGCTGAATCTCTGCCGCGGCGCGGCGCGGGCTACGCCGGCACCACGCCCTTTCGCACCTGCGCGGTGAGGCGGGACAGCTTGCGCGACGCGGTGTTCCGGTGAATGACGCCCTTGGAGGCGGCGCGCTGCAGGGCGCGCGAGGCTTCACGCAGCAGGGCGGCCGTTTCGTCGGTCTTCTTGCTCTCGACGGCGGTCTGCAGCTTCTTGATGACGTTCTTGACCCCGGAGTGCACGGAGCGGTTCCGCGCCCGGCGCTTCTCGGACTGGCGGGCGGCTTTCAAGGCATTCTTATGAACGACCGGCATAGTCTGATTCCTCGATGTGAGACAAGGCATGATTGCTACCATGGCCCCTGCTCCGAAGTCAAGGAAGCCTGATGCCGATTGAGCCCCGCGAGCGCTTGATTTTTGCCCTGGACGTGCCGTCGGCCGATGAAGCCAAGCGCCTGCTCGACCGCGCGGGAGATGCCGTGCGCTTCGTCAAGATCGGCCTGGAGCTCTTCACGGCCGCCGGACCCGACATCGTGCGTTGGGCTGTCGCGCAACGCAAGCAGGTGTTTCTCGACCTGAAGCTCCTCGACATCGGGGAAACGGTCAAGCGAGCCACGGCGGCGGCCGCCGAACTGGGTGCGGCGTTCCTCACGGTCCACGCCGCCGGCCAGACCGTGCGGGCCGCCGTCGAAGGCCGCGGCCGGAGTCCGATGAAGATCCTCGCCGTGACGGTGCTGACGAGTTTCGACGACGCGGACCTCCGGGAGTCGGGCGTCGCCGAGTCGATCCGCGACACGGTCCTGCGGCGGGCGCGCACGGCGGCGTCGGCCGGCACCGATGGGTTTGTGGCCTCGGGTGGCGAAACGGCGGTGATCCGCCGGGAGTTCGGCAAGGGGCCGCTCATCGTGGTCCCCGGCATCCGCCCCGCCGGGTCCTCGCACGACGACCAGATCCAGGTCACGACGCCGGCCGGGGCCATCGCCGCCGGCGCGGATTACCTGGTGGTGGGGCGCCCCATCCGGGACGCCGCCGATCCGGCCGCCGCCGCCCGCGCCATCCAGGCCGAGATCGAGGTGGCGCTTACCTACGGAGGCTGATTA
>SCTG01000028.1 GCA_004298335.1 Nitrospirota bacterium | reverse complement strand
AGCCGAAATCGACGATGCTGTCCGCGCTGCTCACGAGGCCGGTTGCCGCGACTTGATCCTGCTCAAGTGCACCAGCACCTATCCGGCTACACCGGAGAACAGCAACGTCCTAACCGTTCCCCACCTCCGCACCATGTTCGGTTGTGAAGTGGGGCTGTCCGACCACACTATGGGCATCGGAGTTGCAGTAGCGGCAGTGGCTTATGGTGCCACGGTGATTGAAAAGCATTTCACCCTGAGCCGGACCGATGGCGGCGTGGATAGCAGTTTCTCGCTTGAACCAGAAGAGCTGTGTGCGCTGGTGGTTGAGACTGAGCGGGCCTGGCAATCGCTTGGTCGGGTTAGCTATGGGCCAGCTGCAGCAGAAAAAAATTCGCTTGTTTTCCGCCGATCCATTTACATCTCCCAAGACATAAAAGCTGGCGACATTTTAACTCGTGAGAATTTGCGCTGTGTGCGTCCAGGAATGGGTTTGCCACCGAAATATTACGACATGCTTATAGGGCGAAAAGTGAATAAGGACGTAAAAAAAGGAACGCCGATGGAGTGGAAATTAATTGAGTAATTGCAGAGTGACGTCAATGGGCGATCTACAGCGTAAAGCAATACAAGGAGCCGAAGACGAATGCTGAACACACTGATTGTATTAACTGGACATCGTAAGTCTGGAACTAGCATGTTCCATAGACTCTTTGATGGACATCCTGAACTTATCATTTATCCTGATGATATTTCACTTCTCTATGCCTACTTTCCTTGTTACGCCTATCAACCTGATGCGACCCCGGCGCAATTAAGAGACAGGATAAGAGTCGTTGTTAAAAAAAGTCTTTCCGAAGTTTACGAATCAGAAGAAGACAGCAGGTTCGTCGATGGCGATGGTTTTTCAGACTTACTTTTGAAAAATCTGTCTGGGCGGGATATTCGAAAGAAAGGCGATCTTATTAATGCAGTTGCGGAGGCATGGTGCAGTTATAAAAAGATAACAGATACAGAAAAACCATTTTTATTCAAAGAGACCAGCCAGTCAATTTTTTTTCAAGAACTCAAGTTAAATTTTCCTAGGCTCAAAATGATTGCTCTTTTAAGAGATCCAAGGGACAACTATGCGGCCCTCAAAGCTGGCGTGAAGGAGCACTATTCAAAGATGGGAGAAGGTGAGTTGGAAACGTTGGCGAGTTTGTTAAATCGAGCTCGAATGGACTTTTTATCGGCTGAAGTAAACCTAAAGCAATTTCCCAAAGATTTTATGGCCGTGAAATTTGAGGACTTAATTGTTAGTCCCTTAGAAGTAATGAAAAACGTCTGCGAATTCATTGGAATCCAATTTACTGAAAGCCTCCTTATTCCTACTCTTGTGGGACGTGAATATAAGGGAAATAGCTACGATAAGAAGAAATTTAGCGGGATATCTGGAGAAAATTTGGGCAAATGGCACGAAAGAATCTCTGGCCACGAAGCCATGATCATAGAGTATTGGCTTGGTGACGTGATGGATCAATGGGGCTACCCAAAAGCTTTTTCTTCGGTCGAATCGCAGAAAGCCTTTTCAGAATTTTATAACTGGTATAACTGCAAGTATTTTTTTTCTGATAACTTCAAATAGGGAAGATGGCTTGCGCAGATGGACACGTTTGTGACTGCTGGTTTGCGGCCGGCTGTCAAATGAGGACTTAATTGACGATGCGGGACTTGAATGATGACGGTGCACTTGGCCGGCAGATGCACGCATGGCTCAGCGCATTATTTCCGATCGTACGGAGCATTACCGGCCCTGGAGTTCGTCAGACGCTAGCCTATCTTGCCGAACAGCTTCCCCAGTTGAAGATTCATGAGGTGCCGTCGGGGACACGGGCGTTCGACTGGACGGTTCCCGATGAGTGGACCATCCGGGATGCTTTTGTAGCTGATGAGCATGGCCGTCGCGTAATTGATTTCAAGCAACATAACTTGCACGTTGTGGGTTACTCGGAGCCGGTGAATCGATGGATTAGTTTCGACGAATTGAATGATCATCTGTATTCCCTGCCGGATCAGCCAGACGCAATTCCATACATAACATCCTATTACAAACGACATTGGGGATTTTGCCTCAGTCATAAACAACGGCAAGGCCTCAAGCCGAATAACTATCATGTCGTGATTGATTCGGACCTCAAGCCGGGAATGTTGAACTATGGAGAATTGATTCTGCCTGGAAGGACGGTCCAAGAGGTGATGATTACAACCTACATTTGTCACCCTTCGATGGCTAACAATGAACTGTCGGGCCCCGTAGTTGCGACCGCACTTGCCCAATGGTTGACTTCACTTGCGAAGTGTCGATTTACATATCGCATCATCTTTGTTCCGGAAACGGTTGGCTCCATCGTGTACCTCAGCAAGCACTTGGAGTATCTCAAGAAACATGTCGTTGCCGGATTTAATCTCACCTGCATTGGCGACGATAGATGCTATTCTTATGTGCCTTCGCGCGCTGGTAATACATTATCGGACCGGGTCGCGTTGCATGTGCTCAAGCACCTTGATCCGGGCTTCATGCGGTATAGCTATTTAGATCGCGGTAGCGACGAACGCCAATACTGCGCACCCGGGGTGGATCTGCCTATCGCCACGATCATGCGCAGCAAATATGGCGCGTATCCCGAATACCATACCTCGCTAGATGATCTCACTTTGGTAACTCCCAAGGGGTTAGAAGGCGGCTTCACGGCACTGCGGAAAGCGATTGAGGCAATCGAACACAATTATATGCCCCAGGTGACAGTGCTTGGGGAACCACAGCTTGGCAAGCGCGGTCTGTATCCTTCGCTAAGTACCAAGTCCTCTGGAGATGCAGCATTGGTGATGATGAACCTGATTGCTTACTGCGATGGCGCTCACTCGCTTCTCGATATTGCCGAAATCATTGGAGTGCCCATGTGGGAACTCATACCGATTTACCAGAAATTGAATGAGCATGGCCTGGTGATGGATTTGAACGGATAGAATTGAGTGTAGGAGAAATGGATATTATTTTTGCTTCGCTCCCAGCCTATCTCGACCCTATTTGTAGGGTCCTTAGGAAATTCGGGTGCAACATCTTTTATCTTAGGTTGGAATCTCCGCTCGGGTCCGTCAAGCAGCGAGCGGTCGCATTGCGCGAGGTCGGTATTGTTCCGTTACCGTTAGAAGATCTTTCTCGTTTTGTTGTGGTGCTAAAAGACTTTAGTGATCCTGAAAAGAACTTTCAAATAGAGGCTCGTCAGCTTGCCCCGCTTGAGGTTTTGCAGGCCTTTGATGGCTTGTACCCGAACAATGCCGATATCGTGACGAAACTTAACACTGTGATGCAATGCATGGTTTCAGGACAGATATATGCCGTGAGTCAAGTGAATTTCTGGGCAAGAGCGCATCCGAGCCGCAAGCATGTGTTCATTTACCCTAATGTCCATGGAATGCTGGCCTTTGATCTGGCCTCAAATGTTAGCCTGCTGGTTGTTCCTATGGATACGTTTTTCCAAGGGATCGCAACAGTCGCTCGAATCTTTCGCAAGGTTATGCGTGCTATCACGGCTACTCTGACACGCAAGGGCACGTTGGCCGTCACGGAACCGCCCGACTTACAAAATGTGTCGGCTTCCCGAGTAGTGTTTGTAACCCACAAAGGTTTGAATTATGGAGATCTCTTCCAAAAAACACTCTTTTACTCAGATCGCATCGATTCAGAATTGCATCAGGAAAATCTGCTTCATTTCGATTACAGCGACACACCTAGTCCATCAAAAAAAATAAAATGGGTCTGTTTGGGGCGTCAGCCGCAATCATTTTGGCTAACTCTATATTATTCTCTGGTTGCAATTGGTCGAGGAATCGTTCGCGTTCGTCGTATCCAGCATATCATTGGGTTGCTGATCTTAGCGAGGGTGTATGTCAGGTTTAAATTCTATACAAAAAGACTGCAAGCCTATCCAGATTTAAAGGTGGCGCTGATTGACTATGAGGTCCTCTGCCCTAAGCCGTTACTGCTGGCTTTTGAAGCGAAGAATATTAAGACTGTGGCAGTGCAGGAACGATTTTTCATGCCCTCTTTTGCGAGAGTAGGGACTGTCCTGAATACCTATCTGTGCGCAAGTGAGTATGCCGCAGAAGTTATGAGAAAGTCCTTGACGTACTCCGTTGACCGTTATCTACCAGTGGGACAATACCGTTCCGACAACCTCATCAAGGCGCGACAATCACCACCGCCGCGGATTCTGGAGGCTCCTAAAGCGCAGGGGCGCAAAATTATCATTGCTCTGGGCTTTCACACGTACCTGGACTGGCATGATACACAACAGGAGCCGGATCTTAATTGGAAGGCTCACCGGCATTTTCTAGATGAAATGATCCGGCTGTCCCAAGACATTTTCAATACTTTCATTGTTCTTCGGTACAAAAATGTGGACTGGCTTTCATTGCCAATATTCGCGGAGGTTGTTCAACAAATTGAATCCATGGAGAACATAACGATATCCATAGATTATGAAAGGCCATTCATCAGCTATGATCTTTGTGCGCATTCGCATCTGGTGATCGCCAAATACACCTCCTTAGGAAATGAATGCATGTCAGTGGGAATTCCTGTGCTGTTTCATGATTACACTCACAATACGAAGCAGGTCGTGGCGAATGCTTTTGATTCTAATCCAGCGCGGATTATGTGCTTCAACTACCAGGAACTCTTGGAGCGAGCGCGAGTTGTTCTGAGCGGTGATTCCCACGCAATGACTCCGGACTATGAATACTTAAAAAATGTCGTTTATGGCGGGCTAGGTGATGGCAAGGTTCATAAGCGCATTCAGGCCTACATTGATTCCTTGCTGGTGTAAGGCGTTACACCTGCCACGCTCAAGACCCTCGGTGCCGATATGACGACTGTTTCGAGCCATGCCGTGTACGACGTCGCGGTCATTGGCGCGGGCGTCGTCGGATGCGCTCTGGCCGGGGAACTCGCGCGGCGCTTCGGCGGCGTGCTCCTGCTGGACAAGGAGGCCTCGGTCGGTTTCCACACCAGCGGGCGCAACAGCGGGGTGGTCCATTCCGGGTTCAATCCCAAGCCGGGAACGCTGAAGGCCCGGCTGTGCGTCGAGGGCAGCCGGCTGATCCGGCAATACTGCAAGGAGCGGGGGATTCCCTGCGAGCAGGTCGGCACCTACGTAATGGCGGTGGACGGGGCGCAGGTGCCGGTGCTCGAGGAGCTGAAGCGCAAGGGCGAGAAGAACGGCGTTCCGGGGCTCGAGATTCTTCCGATCGAGCGGGTGCGGGAGCGCGAGCCGAACATCAGGGGCGTCGCGGCGATGTATTCCCCCACGGGGGCCATCGTGGACTCCCAGGCGCTGACCCGCGCCCTCGCGGACGACGCGGTCAAGTCCGGCGCCACGCTTGTGCTCGGCCGGGAAGTGACGCGGATCAACGAGACGCCGGACGCGGCGGAAATTACAACCGGACGGGACGGCTATCGCGCCAAGGTCGTCGTCAATTGCGCCGGCCTTCATGCGGACCGGCTGGCGCACATGATGGGCGTCGGCAGGGAGTACAGCATCGCGCCGTTCCGCGGGGAATATTTCGTCGTGCGCCGGCCCGGGCCGCCGCTCGTCCGCTCGATGGTCTATCCCGTCCCACATCCCGACGTGCCGTTTCTCGGCGTACACTTGACCAGAACGGTCGCCGGCTCCGTTCTGATCGGCCCCAATGCCGTGCCGGCGTTCGGGCGTGAAGCCTATACGAAGACGAGCATCAATCTTGGAGACATGGCCGAGGTGGTCGGCCATCGAGGGTTTTGGAATGCGCTCTTGCGGAACCATGAGTTGATCGGCGTGGCGTGGAACGAGCTGCGGCACTCCTGCAGCAAGGCGCATTTCTGGCGGGAGGCGAGCCGGTTGGTGGAAGGGCTGAAGCTGGACGAGCTGGCGCTGGAGAGCCGGGTGGGCATCCGCCCGCAGCTGATCAAGTCCGACGGCCGGTTGCTCGACGATCTGGTGATCGAATCCACCGCGCGCTCGATCCACATCCTGAACGTCGTCTCACCGGGCATGACGTCGTCCATCGCCTTCGCCAAGTGGTTCTCTGAAGGGATCAACGATCGTTTCGAATGGACCAGGCGGGCGGGCGAAGCGGTCGCGTAAGTACAAGCAGACGAGGAGGCCAGAGAACGGGAGACTTTATGAGCGGCAGGTACGACAAGGAATTGAAACAGTACAAAGAGGATGGCTATTGCGTCGTCCGCGGGTTCTTTTCGCCGCAGGAAGTGAGCGGGATCGCCGCCGCGGTCGGTGCGTTCATCGACAGTGAGAGCGTCCGTCTCAAGGGCCGCGACATCAATTTCACCGATGGGCAGGTCAACTCGATCCACGCGCTGGTCGGCTCGTCCGACGGGCTTTTCTACCATCTACTGAACGGCGACAAGGCGAAAACCTTCGCCTCCGTGTTCCTCGAGGACGACGCCGCGCCCCGCGCCTCGGAACTGTTCGCCAAGCCGGCCAAGGTGGGCTTGCCCAGTCCCTGGCACCAGGACAACGCCTACTGGTGCGTGGACAACGCCAACGGGCTGACCATCTGGATCGCCCTCGACGAGTGCGACGAGTCCAACGGCTGCGTCACCTACTTCCGGGGCACCCACAAGATCGGGCTGGTCCCGCACAAGCCGTCGTTCGCGCCGGGCAGCTCGCAGATGATCGAGGACGAAGGCCTGTTGACCCGGTACGCGAAGGAGCGGGTCGCGCCGTCCCTCAAGCCGGGGGACGTGCTCGTCCATCATTGCCTGACCGTCCACGGGAGTTCCGCGAACAAAAGCGGCAAGCCGCGCCGGGGCCTCACGCTGCAGTACATCGGGAAGAAGTCGGGCTACGACGCCGGGATGAAGGCGCGCTACGAGGCGCTTCTGGCCGAGCAGATCCGCCTGCGCGAAGCACAGACGGCCGGTAAACAGTAGAGAGACCCATGCCCGGTTGGGAAATCATCGGAGAGGAAGAGCGGCGCGCCGTCAACGAGGTGTTCGACAACGGCGCGGTCCTGTTCCGGCAGAGCTTCGCCGGCCTCCGCAACAACGTCTACAAGGTGAAGGACTTCGAAGCCGCCTTCGCCAAGTACCTGGGCGCTGGCTATGCCCACGCCGTGACCTCGGGCACGGCCGCGTTGAAGGTGGCGCTCAAGGCGCTGAAGGTCGGGCCGGGCGACGAGGTCATCACGCAGTCCCACACGTACGTGGCCACGGTCGAGGCGATCCTGGAATGCGGCGCCGTGCCGGTCGTCACCGACGTGGACTGGACGCTCAACATGGACCCGGAGGACCTCGCGCGCAAGATCACGCCCCGGACCAAGGCCGTCATCCCGGTGCACATGTTCGGCGTGGCCGCCCGCATGGACGAGATCATGGCAATCGCGCGCAAGCGCGGCGTCGCGGTGCTGGAAGACACGGCGCAGGCCTGCGGCGGCATGTATCGCGGGAAGCCGCTGGGCACGATCGGCGACATCGGCACGTTCAGTTTCGATCACGGCAAGCTCCTCACGACCGGCGAGGGCGGCATGGTGGTGACCGGCAAGGAAGCCCTCTACCTCGGCGCACGTTCCTACGCCGACCACGGCCACGACGACAATCCGGCGTTTCCCCGGGGCGAGGATACGAGGTCGTCCCCCGGCTTCAACTACCGAATGATGGAACTACAGGGAGCCATCGGCCTCGAGCAGCTCAAGAAACTGCCGGGCTCGCTGGCGAAACATCGGGCCAACAAGGCCGCGCTCAAGCAGGCGATCCAGGCGATCGCCGGACAGACATTGCGCTTTCGCGATGTTCCCGACCCGGCCGGCGACAACGGCGACGCGCTGGTGTTCTTCCTGGAGACGCCGGAGCGGGCCAAACGCGTGGCGCGCGCGCTCCAGCAGAAGGGTATCGGCTTCAAGAACCTGCCGGACGCGCTGAACTGGCACTACGCCGGCACCTGGGACCACATGCTCGGCAAGGCCGAGTGGCTGAAAGGACGGACGCTGGAGGAGTACTTCAAGCAGAGCGGCGCAATCCTCCGCCGCGCCATCGCCCTGCCGATCTTCTACAAAATGGACGAGGCCCGCATCGCAGCCATTGCACAGGAACTGCGCGCGGCGCTCGCCGGGGCCTAGGGGGAGACAAGACCGTGCCGGTCATCCGATCCTCCGACTACCACGACTACGTCATCAAGGACGGGAAGTTCATCGGCGAGTTCGAGCAGATGTACCAGCACGTGGCTGATCCGTGGCGCTGCGTCGAGCAGGCGGACGCCTTCAAGAACCAACTCCTCCTCGGCGCCGTCCGGCACGTGGAAGGCGACGTGAAGCGCGCGCTCGACATCGGTTGCGGCCTGGGTGCGTTGACGACGCGGCTCCGCCGGGCGCTGCCGGGCGCGGAATGGCACGCGTGCGATATGTCGTCCACCGCCGTCGAGCGGGCCTCGCAGGAAGACCGTGCCGTGCACTTCTTCGTCCACGACCTGAGCCGGCCCGAGCCGCTCCCGTTCGAGCCCGGCGCGCTCGACCTGATCACGATGGCCGAGGTCATGTGGTACGTCCTGCCGCACTTGTCCGGCATCTTCGCCCAACTCCACCGGCTGCTGCGGCCCGGCGGCCATCTCATGGTGCTGCAATACTTCCTGACGCCGGAGGACCAGCAATACGGCAGGGAGATCGTCTCGTCGCCGGCGGACCTGCTGTGCTTCGTGCGCCAGGCCGGCTTTGAGGTCCGGCAGGAGGTCTATGTGGGCGCGAAGCCT
>SCTG01000027.1 GCA_004298335.1 Nitrospirota bacterium | reverse complement strand
CCCGCCGCGAGACAGAGCTTCAACAACAGATGAGAGCGCCATGGCCGGGGCCCCGGTCCCCAGAGCCCCACGAGCAGGAACGCCAGGCCGAGCGGCGGGAGAAAGGCGAGAGCCAGGAGGACGCTCATCGTTCCGGACCTTGCAGCAGCAGGACGCCGTCGCCGAGGTTTTTCAGGAGCGCGAGGTGTTTGGCTTGCAGAAATTGCTGAAGGTCGGTCGCCGGCTGCGTGATGTTTCCCACGACCAGGGCATGGCGCGGGCCGTACTCGACGAGGACCGGAGCCATGGTGTAGGCCACGTACAGGTATTTCTCATGCGCGGCGAGATCGCCAGGCCCCTCCTTGTCCGTGACGTAGCCCACCGTGCCGCGGCGGGGGAGCAGCGCTCGCAGCTTTGCGAATCGCGTCTCGTAGCGCGTGACGTCGTCCGGGACGATCTCCGTGATGCCGGTGAATTTATAGACGAACTGGTCCGCCGGCTTCGTGAGCTTCACGGTTGAGAAGAGGCTCACCAGGACGAGGAGGGCGACGCCGAGAATGGTCCTGACTGTCATGGAATCGGCAAAAAGCGCCACTTGGTGATTGTCCAGAGCATGATGACGCCGTGCCGCCAGGTGATTTTTTTCCCGGACTCGTAGGTCCGCGGGGTGTAGTGGATCGGGACCTCCACGATGCGTGTCCCTTTCCGCATCAATTTGCAGATCAGCTCGTTGTCGAACTCGAACCCCTTCGCCGTGATGGGCGTCGCGGCGACCACGGTCCGGCGGAAGGCCTTGTAGCAGCCTTCGTAGTCGGTGAACCGTCGCCCGTACAGCAGGTTCGTGACGGTGGTGATTGTCATGTTGCCGATGTAGTGCGAGAGGTACGGCGACCGGCGCCGGCCGAAGAACGTCGGCTTGTAGAGGATGAAACGCGAGCCCATCACCACGTCGCTCTGTCCCTCCACGATCGGCCGGATCACGGCGGGATAGTCGTCCGGGCTGTATTCCAGGTCCGCGTCTTGGATGAGCACGATGTCGCCGGTCGCGGACTGGAAGCCGGTGGTGAGCGCCGCGCCCTTGCCGGCGTTCCGCTCGTGCGAGACGTGCCGGATGCCGGACAGCCCCTTCAGGACCCGCTCCGTGCCGTCCCCGGACCCGTCGTTGACCACGATGATTTCCTTCTCCACGGGCCCGAGGTCCACGGCCTGCACGCGGCGGACGATCGCTTCGATCGTCGCCTCTTCGTTGTAGGCGGGGATGACGATGGAGAGCTTCATGAGCGGTGGGCTAGCTTAGGTGAGCTCCCGAAATGTGTCAAGCAAGGCCCGGCCGTCACAGCATCGGTTTCCTGGCCAGCAGCACGTACCCGCTCCGGCGCAGGATGACCGGGTAGGCGGAAGCGGGGGCGGGCAGTTGGGCGCGAAGGCGCTCCTGCGTGAGGATCATGATCTGGCCGGGCCGCTCCAGCAGGGAGCGGAGCTTTTCTTCCTCGCCCTGCTTGATGACCTCGATGCAGGGTTGCGCGGCGGAGCAGCGGCGCCTGGCATAGAACAGCAGGCTGGGTTTCGGGCGGCCGTAGGCCACGAGCTGGTCCGTTGCGTCCAGGTTCAGCCCGGCGATGGCGGCCAGCTCCTGGGGAGGCGCGATGAAATGCCGGTTGAACTGCGGCAGCGCGACCGCGAGGATGAGCAGCACCGCGCCCGCCATGACGGATGATGCGATCTTGAAACTCAGGCCGGCCCTGCCCGCGGTCAGGGCCGCATAACCGAAGAGGCCCATTCCGCC
>SCTG01000026.1 GCA_004298335.1 Nitrospirota bacterium | reverse complement strand
ATCCACTCCACGCCGTTCGTAAAGACGGCGGCGCCGCCGAGAATGACGCCGATCGCGACCAGAAACAGCAGCAGAGAAACCAGCATAGGCCCGCATCTTAGCAAAGCGCACCCGCCTTTGCCATGCGTTGACAGGGGCCGCCCGCTGTGTTATTCAACCTCGTCCGGCAATGATCCAGCCCGCAATCACGCCATTCCCCACTGCATGAAACCAACCACAGCAGCAACGCGGGCCCTCTGTGCAGCCGCGGCGATGCTGTGCCTGCTGGCGGCCGGCGACGGCGTGAGTCACGCCGCCAAGGCAAAAACCAAGGCGCATCCCCCGGACTTGAAGATCCTCTCGGTTGACTCGACGCCGCTGCCCTTTGTGGTGGCCGAGCGTCCGCTGACGCTGACGATCATGGTGGAACTGCCGAAGACGCTTCCGGAAGAGGCGCTGCTCAACGTGACCACCCTGATCACGTCCCGGTCGAAGTCCTCGATCCGGGTTCTGGAAAGCCGCCAGCCCCTCACGGACAAGGCCGTGACCGAGGCCACCATCGAGAACGGCACCCCCCGCCGGATCGAGGTCGTTCAGACGTGGGACGGGACCGACCAGACCAGGCGCGTCGTGTCCGACGGCACCTACGACTACCAAATCCAGGCCAAGCTGATGGTGCAGGGAAAGAACGGGCCGCTCACGCGGGAGACGTCGTGGAAAAGGCGGGGGAGTTTCGAGGTCAGGGGGCGATGAGGGCCGTCAGGCCCGGTCCAACTCAGGGCGCGCGGCCCGCTCCATCAGGTCCATGGCGGCCCGCCGCGGGTCCTTGCCATCGAAGAGCACTGCGCACACTTCCCGCACGATAGGCATCTCCACATGATGGCGCCCGGCCAGCGTCAGCGCGACCTTTGCCGTTCCCACCCCTTCCGCCACGGTCCGCGCGCCGGCCAGGATATCCGCCAGCTTCTTGCCCTGGCCGATCTGGACGCCGACCGCCCGGTTGCGGCTGAGCGCTCCGGTGCAGGTCAGCACCAGGTCCCCCATCCCCGACAGTCCGGCGAAGGTCCGCGGGTCGGCGCCCATCGCCGTGCCCAGGCGGACCATCTCCGCAAGCCCCCGCGTGATGAGCGCGGCCCGGGTGTTGTGTCCGAGGCCGAGGCCGTCCACGATGCCGGCGGCCACCGCGATCACATTCTTCAGCGCGCCGCCAAGCTCGACGCCGCACCGGTCTTCGCTCAGGTACACGCGGAAAGTCGGCGTCATCAACAGGCCCTGCAGCGCGGCGGCCTGCGGGCCGGCGGGGCCGGCGAGGACGACCGCCGTCGGAAGGTGCCGGCATACCTCCACGGCGAAACTCGGACCGGAGATGGCGAACACCGGCCCGCGGCGCGCCGGCAGCGTCTCTTCCAGCAGCGCCGACATGAGCCGGAGCTTCTCCGGCTCGATCCCCTTGGTCGCCGTGATGACAGGCGCGCCGGCCGGCAGATGGGGCCCGAGCGCAGCCGCGACTTTTGCGGCCGCGTGGGACGGCACCACGAAGACCACCGCGTCCACGCCAAAGACCGCTTCCTCAAGCGACGTCGTGGGTTCCAGGGCGGCCGGCAGGGAGATCCCGGGCAGGTACAATTTGTTCTCGTGCGCGGCGGCGATCCCGGCAGCCACCTCGGGCTCGAACGCCCAGAGCCGAACCTGCCCGCCTTTTTCGGCCAGAAGCGCGGCCAGGGCCGTCCCCCACGCCCCCGCGCCGATCACCGCAAGCGAACGGCTCATTTCAAGACGTCCTGCAGCACCGCGAGCAGATCATCCTTCAGTTGGAACGCCACCGGCGTCTCGATCCGTTCGGGGACCAGCAGCGTCGCGTGGAAGGAGACGTGGCCGAGTGGAAGGGTCTCCTGCTGCGACACCCCTTCGGCGTCGGCGTCGGGTTTTTCCGGCAGGATCAGCTCGATCTTTTCGACCGCAGGCACGATGCCGGCGCTGTCGTACTTGCCGTACGCCCGGACGACCTCCCGGACGATGGTCGCCACCGTTTCGTTGTCGGCATGGCAGGCCACCGCGGAGGGAAACACCTTGATGACCGTTTCGCCCGCCGCCGTGAGCTTCCAGGCGGCCGGATCCACGAACTTCTTGGCTCCGAGCGCCAGGAAGTCGTCCTGCAGTTCCTTGCTGTAACCGCCGTAGGCGTAACGGAAGAACCGGTAATGGAAGCCCTTGGCCTGCTTGCCGAACAGCTGCAGTTCGGAGAGGAAGACGAGCTGCTGGAACTTGACGTCGCCGTCGATGCCGAAGGGCGCGGCCACCTTGAGGAGGTAGAGCAGGAGCAGCCGGTCGATCGTGCTGTCGGTGGGCGAACGCACGGCGGATTATGGCCACACCCGCGCGCGCCTTGTCAAACACCCCCCTCCCGCACCAACCAGGGGAAGCTTGACGACGCTTGCCGGATACGGTATTAATAATCGTTCTCAATTTGAGCCTGGGGCCGGGCGATTATGAAGCACGCGAAAGAACTGGGACTCCTGCGCGACCACCTCGCCAAGCATCACTTAAAGGTCACGAAGCAGCGCGAGGTCATCCTGGACGCGTTCCTGCGGAACGAACACGTCACGGCCGAGCAGCTTTACCGGATGCTAGGGCGCCACAAGCCGCACATCGGCCTGGCCACCATCTACCGGACCCTCAACCTCCTGTGCGAATCCGGCATTGCCCAGGAGCGGCATTTCGGCTCGCAGACCCATTACGACAACGTCGTCAACAAACGCCATCATGACCACATGATCTGCACGCAATGCGGGGCCATCATCGAGTTCGAGAACTGCGACATCGAGCACCTGCAGGACCAGGTCGCGGCGCGGCACGGCTTCACCATCACGACCCATAAGCTGGAGCTCTACGGCCTGTGCCGACAGTGCAAGCGATAACCTTTTTTGTGGGGATAAAATGAGACCGGCTATCACTTTTATTTTCAGAACGATGACCGCGACGGCGTTGCTGCTGAGCCTGAGCGGGGCCCTGTACCCGCTTCCGGCCGAGGCCGCGCCGGACCGGCTCGTGATCTATTCGGGCCGCAAGGAAAAGGCGCTCAAGCCGGTCGTGGACGCGTTTACGAAACAGACCGGCATTCCGGTGGACCTCAAGGTCGGCAAGACCGCGGGCCTGGCCAACGAGATCCGCATGGAAAAGGCCCGCCCGCGCGGCGATCTCTATATCTCCACGGAAAGCGGGATCGTGGAGATCCTGACCAAGGACGGGCTCCTGGAGCCGCACCAGTCGGCTGCGACCAAGGCCGTGGCCGACGACTTCAAGAGCGCCGCCGGCACCTGGACCGGCATCTCGGGACGGGCCCGGATCATCCTCTATAACAAGAACCTGGTCCCCGAAAAGGACGTGCCCCGGTCGATCTTCGCGCTGACCGATCCGAAATGGAAGGGGCAGCTCGCCATCGCGGGCACCCGCGAGCGGACGACGCTGGCGTGGGCCACCGCGCTGGTCGCGTCCAAAGGCGAGGCCTTCACCCGCGACTACCTCAAAGGCCTGCACGCGAACGGCCTCAAGATCCTCGCGGACAACACCGAAGTCTGGCAGGGCGTGGGCCGCGGCGAGTTCGCGATCGGGTTGACCAACTCGCCCAACTATTACCTGTCCCGACAGAACAACCTGCCCGTCGGCGTCATCTACCCGGACCAGGACGCGAGCGGCTGGGGCACGCCGGTCAATCCCAACGTCGCCGCCGTGATCAAGGGCGCGCCCAATCCGGAGGCCGCCCGCAAGTTCATCGACTTCGTCCTGTCGCCCGACGGCCAGCGCATCCTTGTGACGCAGGACTACGAGATCCCCCTGGTCGACAACGCGGACGCGGGCGCGGTGCTCCCGCTCAAGTCCATCAAGCGGCCCGCCGTCTCGGCCGAGCGGCTCGCCGAACTGGAAGAGGCCACGCTCAAGCTGCTGACCTCGCTCGACCCCAACTGGTGACATGACGCAGGCCGCCCCCATGACCCTGGCGAGACCCGCCCCGGCGGCGTCTGGTTGGTTCGCCCAGGCGGGAGCCATTGCGCTGCTGGCGGGCGTGGGCCTGCTGATCCTCCCGCCGCTGCTCTACCTCGCGTCCTCGGCGATCCAGGCCGGCACGCTCGGGACGCTCTCGATCGGGTCGCTGGCCGGCCTGGCCCTCACGACGCTGGCGCTGGCCGCGCTCGCGACCGTCTGGGCGATGCTGCTGGCGCTGCCCCTGGCGTGGCTGGTAGTCCGCACCGATCTGCCCTTCCGCAACGTCTGCCGGTGGCTGGCCGTGGTCCCGCTCGCAATTCCCTCCTACATCGGCGCCATGGCCTACATCGCGCTCCTGGGCCCCGTCGGCTCGCTCAACGCCTGGCTGGCGGCGCTCACCGGTTCCCACCAGCAGTGGATGAACATCTACGGCTTCTGGGGCGGCGTCTTCGTGCTGGGCCTCTTCACCTATCCCTACATTTTCCTGCTTGCCAGCGCCGCCCTGGAGGCCACCAACCCCTCTGTCGAGGAAACCGCCCGCTCGCTGGGAGAAGGCCCGCTGGGCGTGCTGCGCCGGGTCACGCTGCCGATGCTCCGGCCGAGCATCATGGCGGGCGGGCTCCTGGTCTTTCTGTACGCGCTCTCCGACTTCGGCTCGCTCTCGTTGCTCCGCGTGCACGTGTTCACGACCGCGATCTACCACCAGCTCAACACGCGGTTCGACCAGGCCGCCGCCGCCATGCTGTCCTTCGTCCTCGTCCTGCTCACGCTGGCGGTGCTGGTCGGGCAGCACGCCCTGCTCAGCCGCCGCTCGTACGTCACAATCACCGGCACCGCGCGGGTCGCGCGTCCCGTCCCGTTGGGCCGGTGGCGCTGGCCCGCCGTCTTGCTGGCCGGTGGCATCCTGGGCCTGTCGGTCTTCGTCCCGCTGGGGGTGCTCATCGCGCAAACCGGCACGGCCGGTCAGTTCCTGGACGTCCTGGGCGAGCAGTGGAGCTTCATCAAGAACAGTCTCGCGCTGGCCGGCGCCGCCGCCACCCTCGCCATGATCGTCGGCTTCCTCATCGCATTCAGCGCCAAGCGCGCAACGGGGAACACCGGGGCGGCGCTCCTGGGAACCATCCAGATGGGCTACGCGATCCCGGGCACCGTCCTCGGCCTGAGCCTGATTCTCCTGTACAACACCTATCTGCCCTGGCTGTACGGCACGGCCGGCGTCCTCGTCCTGGCGTACCTGATCCGCTTCCTGACCCAGTCCGTGCAAGGGATCGACGCGGCGCTCGCCGGCATCAACCCGCATCTCGAAGAGGCCGCGCGCTCGCTGGCCGCCTCGCCGGGCGCCGTGCTGCGCCGGGTCCTGGCCCCGCTCGTCCGCCCGACCCTGTTCGCGGTCTGGACGCTGGTGTTCATCTCCGCCATGAAAGAGCTGGACGCTACCCTGCTGCTCCGGCCGGCCGGATTCGACACGCTGCCGGTGCGGGTCTACATCCACACGGTGGAAGCCGAATACGGAAAGGCGGGGGCGCTCGCCCTGCTCCTCATCGCGTTCACGGCGCTGCCCTGGCTCGTGGTGACGCGCCTGCGGGACAAGAAGCTCGTATGAAACTGATCGAACTCTCCGGTGTGTCGCTGACCTATCCCAACGCCGTTGAGCCGGCGCTCCATGACCTCTCCCTGGACGTCAAGGAAGGGGCGACGCTGTCGATCCTGGGCCCCAGCGGCTGCGGCAAGACCACCGTGCTTCGGGCCATCGCCGGTTTCGAGCACCCCCAGGCGGGCGAGATCCGGATCGCCGGACGCCTGGTGTGCGACGGGAAGCAGTGTGTCCCGCCGGAAGAGCGCGGCGTGGGGATGGTCTTTCAGGACTACGCGCTGTTCCCCCACCTCACCGTGACGCAGAACATCGCCTTCGGGTTGCGCCGTCTGGCGCCGCGCGCGGCCGCCGACGCGGTCACGCACATCCTCGACCTCGTCGGGCTGGCGGGTTTCGAGGACCGCTATCCCCACGAGCTCTCCGGCGGCCAGCAGCAGCGCGTCGCGATCGCCCGCGCGCTCGCGCCCAAGCCGGTCGTGCTCCTGCTGGACGAGCCGTTCAGCAACCTGGATCCGGACATGCGGGGGCAGATGCGCGAAGAAGTGCAGGAGATCCTCCGGCGGACCGGGATCACGGCCGTGCTGGTCACCCACGATCACGACGAAGCGTTCGCCATGGCCGACCGGATCGCCGTGCTGAACCGCGGCCGGCTCGAACAGGTCGATGACCCGGAGTCCATCTACCACACGCCCTCCACCCCCTTCGTCGCAAACTTCGTCGGCCAGGCCGACTTCCTCCCCGGCCGCGTGGAGAACGGCAAGATCCACACGGAAGCGGGCGTCTTCGAGAACGTCACCGGCCACCCGCACGGCACGGCGGTCGAAATCATGATCCGCCCGGACGACGTGCACATCACGCCCGCGTCTCCCGGCACGGCCCAGATCGCGGGCCGGCAGTTCCGGGGCTCCGAGAACCTGTACACCGTGCTCCTGCCCTCCGGGCAATACCTCCACAGCAGCGAAGCCTCCACCACCGTGTACCCGATCGGCACGTCGGTCGAGCTCACGGTCGCGGCCACCCACATCGTCACGTTCGTGAAACGCCGTTAATCCCCGCCGAATCAACCGCTTTCGCAGCCCCCGAATCAATAAAAATACCCTTGACAGGGCAGTGCCATATAAGATATTAATACTCGTTCTCAATTTCATGATATTCGCAAATACCATGGCAGATCTGGCTGCAATGACTGTTCTGCAGCCTGCGGAATGGCCCATTTTTTGTTTTATAAATTGAGAACGAATCGCAATTACACTCTCATAAAATGCAAGGAGGAAGGATCATGCGACGACTGGCACTCATCGGGGCCCTCTCAGCCTGCCTGCTGGGCGGCACCCCGCTCGAAACAATGGCCGACGAAAAGACCGAGAAGGCGCTCGAGGAACGGATCAAGCGTCTCGAGAAATTGGTGGAGGACCTGACGAAGCACGAGGTCAGGGAGGCAAAAGAGGAAGGCAAAGAAAAGGCCAAGGAAACGAAAGAAGGGGAGAAGTCCGCGCCTTATACTTTCTCGGGTGCCGGCGGCGGCAAATCCATCTACGCCAAGCCGTTCGTCTCGGCGCCCAAGACGACGGTCGGCGGCTACATGGACCTGCAGTACCGGACGGCCAAGAACAGCAGCATCGACAACGCCGTCAGCATCAACGGCAGCCGGGTCGGGACGAGCAGCACCTTCGATCAGCAGCGGTTCGTACCGTTCTTCTACTCGGACGTCACCGACCGTCTGAAGGTCGCCGCCGAACTGGAAGTCGAGCACGGGGTCCGTTCCAAATCCAATACGGGCTCGGGTATCGAGGTCAGCCTGGAGTTCGCGACGATCGACTACCTGATCCATGAAAAAATCAACTTCCGGACGGGCATCATCCTGCTGCCGGTCGGCAAGTTCAACCTCCTGCACGATTCCCCGCTCAACGACCTGTCCGACCGGCCGCTGGTGTCCACGAGGATCATCCCGTCCACCCTGTCGGAAGCGGGCGCCGGCTTCTACGGTACGTTCTACCCCACCCGTCTTTCGAAGCTCGACTACGAACTGTACGTGACGAACGGCTTCAACGGCTACAATAACGCCGGCACGCCGGTCATCACATCGGGCGCCAGCCTTCGAGACGCGCGCCAGCGGGTCTCCACCACGGACGACGGTCTGGATAACAACAACGGCAAAGCGGTCGTCGGCCGCCTGGCCTTCAGTCCCTTCCTCGGTGCCGAGGTCGGCGCGTCGGGCTATTACGGCGGCTACTCTCCGGTCAACGACCGGCACTTGAGCATCATGGCCGTGGACTGGACACTCCAGCGCGGGCCGTTCGAACTGATCGGAGAGGCCGCCTGGGCCTATGCCAAGAACAACTCCAAGGACCTGTTCGGCAATCCGGCCGAAGATTCGACCTTTGCCGGTCATCTGCTGCCCCAGCGGATGGGCGGGTTCTACGTGCAGGCCAACTATCACTTCATGCCGGAGGCGCTGAAGCGCTGGGCTCCGTCGCATTTCAAGGAGTCCTCGACCTTCACCGGCGTGTTGCGCTGGGACGACGTGAACACGAACCGCGATGCGGTCGGCGGCCCCGGCGACGTTCAACGGCTGACCTTCGGCCTCAATTTCCGGCCGGTCGAAGACACGGTCTTCAAGCTGGACTACCAGTTTAACTTCGAGAACGGCAGGGCGAACCGGATCAACAACGACGCGCTGGTCTTGTCGGTGGCGACGTATTTCTAAACCGTGCTAAGATGCGGCGCCCTGTGGAGCAGTTTTCGTGACGATCGAAAAACAGCTGGCGGCCGTCGGGTGTTTCCTGCTCTCCGGGTGCATGACGCTGGCGGGCACGCCGACCGCGTTCTCCTCCTGTTCTGTCGACCAGGTATGGGACACCGCAATCGTCACGCTGGGGGACTTTCAGCTCCAGACGGACGACAAGACGGCGGGTGTCCTGGAAACGAAATGGGTGGAAGTCGCGTCCACCACCCGAGCGGGGGTCTTGGAGCGTGAGGTCAACAAGGAACGGGTGCGGTACGCGGTGGAGGTGAAGCCAGAGGGCCGCGGGGCCGCCGCCACGGTGCTGCAGCTTCGGGAGGAGTGGTCGCCCATGGGCGCGCGGAGCCGCCAGTGGCGCGCCATCCCGGGCCATGCCTCCGAGGAGGAGGCTCTGGCCGCCGCGATCACCCGGCACCTCAAGGAAAAGGGATGCTGAGGCGCGTGCTGACGGCCGCCCTTCCACTCTGGTTCGCCGTCGCCCCGCTCGTCATGGCCGCGGAGGCCGGCAAGCGGACCTGGGATCCCGACCTGAAGCGGTGGCTGACCGAGGAAGAGCTCGGCAGCATCGAGGTCTACCTGACCGAGGAGCAGGCTCTCAAGCTGCTGTTTCCGAAATCCCGGCAGGTCCGCGCGGAGGAACTCAGGCTGACGCCCGAACAGAAAGCCCGGATCCAGGAGCGCATCGGCTGGAAATTCCCCGAGGAGTCGTTCCGGGCCTTCAAAGCGGAAAGCAACGGCAAGCTGGACGGCTATGCCGTGCTCCAGGAGACGATCGGCAAGCACCGCCCGATCACGTATCTTGTGGGCGTGACCCCGGACGGCAGGGTGTCCGACATCGAAATCCTGGTGTATCGCGAGAGCAAAGGCGGCGAAGTCCGGATGAAACGGTTCAACTCGCAATATGAGGGCAAAACCCCGCTCGACCCGATCCGGATCAACAAGGACATCATCAACATCACGGGCGCGACGATGTCGGTGCGCTCGGTGAGCGCCGGCGTGAAACGGGCGCTGGTCCTGGTCGACGAGTTCTACCTCCAACCCCGCTGAACCCGCCATGCGCAACTTCAACACCCGCTTTCGCCTCCTCGATACCGACCGGAACATCCGCCTGCTCTATACGCTGTTCATCCTGACCCTCTTCGCGGGATTCCTGTTCACCATCTACTGGGCGCACAGCACCACCGGCCTCTCGTACACCGGCATCGCCCAGCACTACCTCGGCTCGGACGCCACCTTCGGCGAGCCCAAGTCCTTCCGGGAACTGGCCGAGACGACGCACTTCCACTTCTTCACGATGCCGGTCGTCTTCCTGATCCTGTGCCACGTCTTCTACCTCACGATGGCCGGGCAGGGTCTGAAGCTGGCCCTGACCCTCCTCGCCTTCGGCGGCGTCGCCATCGATCTCGCCTCACCGTGGCTCATCCTCTACATCAGCCCTCACTTCGCGCTCGTGATGCTGCTGGGCGACGTCCTGATGCTCGGCACCTTCCTGGTCATGGCCGGCTGGCCGCTCTACGAGATGTGGATCCTCAAAAAGCGGCTGATGGCCGAGGGGCGCTCCGAGGAGTGACCATGAAACGCGCCGGCGGCGCCTTGCTGTTCCTGTGCTTGTTCGGTCTGGCTCTGGATGCCGCGCCGGCCGAGGCGAATCACCTCAAAGTCCGTACTCCATACGCCCTGGACAAAGGAGAGTTGGAGGCGGCCTACTGGCTTGATGCCTTCCTGAACACGCCGGTCGCCACCTCCGCGGGCCCCTTTCCCCGGCAGCACCTCCTGCGCCATACGGCCGAGCTCGCCTACGGCATCACTGATCGCTGGTGGGTCGAAGCCTACGCGGATTTCGAGAATCCCACGCGGGCGGGCATGGGACAGCTGACCCTGGTCAGCCATCGGTACGAAACCGTGTACCGGTTCCTGGATCGGCACGATTTCTGGCCTGCCGCCGCGTTCTACCTCGAGTACAAGGTTCCCCTGCGGCGCTTCGACCACAACGACGAGGTCGAATGGAAGCTCCTGCTGGAGAGCCGCATCAAGGACTTCATGGTCCGGCTGAACCCGGTCTGGGAGCGGCAGTTCAACGACGCCTCGCGGGTCCGGTTCGGCTACGAGAACGGCTGGTACTGGTTGGCAACACCCACGGTCCGGTTGGGCATCGAGGGATTCGGCAACTTCGGCCCGATCGGAAGCTTCCCGACGACGAACTTCCAGAGCCATTCGTGGGGCCCGGCCGTCAAGTTCAAGCTCGGCCCCGTGGGCTTGGATCTGGGCATGCAGTTCGGCTGGACCGACGCGAGCGACTACGCCGTCTTCAAGAGCATCCTGGACTTCGAATTCTAAGTGGAACCTCTTCGCACCCGCCCACCCCGGGCGCGCCAAGACGCGCCCCTTCCCGTCGCCGTCCGCCTCAAGCCCGGGGAAGAGGACCGCCTGTTGGCCGGTCACCCCTGGATTTACCGGAATGAAGTCGAGGGATGGCCGCCGAGCGCGGAGCCCGGCGACCTGGTTGACGTGTTCGACGGCAGGAAACGCTTCCTCGGGCGCGGCTACCTCAACCCGCGCTCCACCATCGCCATCCGTCTCTTCGGACGCGACCGCTCCCCCATCGATGAGGGCTTCTTCGCCAACCGCATCCGACAGGCCCAGGCCTGGCGGGAAAAGGTGCTTGGCGGAAGGTCCGCCTACCGCGTGGTGCATGCCGAGGCGGATGGGCTGCCCGGCCTGATCGTGGATCGCTACGGCGACGCGCTGGTCCTCCAGATTCTGACCGCCGGGATGGACCGGCGCCGGGACCTTATCGTGAACGCCCTCCAGGAGATCCTCGCGCCCCGGATCATCGTGGCCCGCAACGATTCGCCGATGCGCGAACGCGAAGGCCTGCCCCGCGAACGCGGCGTCCCGTTCGGGGCGCTTCCGCCGGAACTCGTCGTCCAGGTGAACGGCCTGGACGTGGCGGTGGACCTTCTGGAAGGCCAGAAAACGGGCCTGTTCCTCGACCAGATCGAGAACTATCGCCTGCTCGAACGGCTGGCGGAGGGGGCGGAGGCGCTGGATTGCTTCTGCTATACGGGCCTCTGGGGTCTCCACGCCGCCCGGTACGGGGCGGCCCGCGTGACCGGCCTCGATCAATCGGCGCCGGCCATCGAGCGGGCAACGGCCCTGGCCGAGCGCAACGGCCTGGCCGGGCGCTGCACCTACCGCGTCGGCAACGTCTTTGACGAACTCAAGGAGCGGGACCGCCGCCGCGAGTCCTTCGACCTGGTCATCCTTGACCCCCCCGCCTTCGTCAAAACGCGGGCCCGCCTGCCCGAAGCCGTCGCAGGCTACAAGGAAATCAACCTGCGGGCGATGCGCCTTCTCCGCCCCGGAGGCTGCCTGATCACCTGCTCCTGCTCGCACCATCTGACCGCCGACCGGTTCAGGCAGATCCTCCAAGAAGCCGCGGGGGACGTCCGCCGGACTGTCCGGCTCGTCGCGCAGGGTGCCCAGGGACACGACCACCCAGTTCTCCTCGGGATGCCGGAGAGCGAGTATCTCAAGTGCTTCGTTTTACAGGTGTTGTAGGCCGGAGGGTTGGTTGACTGCCCCCCGCCGGTATGCTAGCGTTTAGACCTTTCGGCGGTACCGGATGGGCGATTAGCTCAGGGGGAGAGCGCTTGCTTCACACGCAAGAGGTCGCAGGTTCAAGACCTGCATCGCCCACCACCCCGAACTTGTTGGGCCAGCATTTCGATCAAACATGCTGGATATTCAATACCTTTCCCGCTTTATTTTTTTCCTAGACAGTAAGGGTTCCTTTTGATACACTCCTTGCCAGTGATACCAGTTTGATGAAAGGGAGGCTGGACATGTTACTCACGCGAAGCTTGATGGCGATCCTGCTCGGGGCAGCGCTGGGCCTCGCTGGCTGCAACGCTCCGGGAATGTCCACGGACGTGTATCCCACGCCCAGACCGCAGGACTTGCCGGTCGGACTTGACGAAGGATTGATCACCCGCGATTGGGACGGCGGGCACCCCGTGCGGTGGTTTGCGTTCTTTCTGAATCCCATCGGCGTCGCGGGAGATCTCCTCGTCAACCAACCGTTCTATTTGCTGGCGACGCAGGAACCGGAACTCTTCGGCTACACCAATCAGGACAATCTTTACCGGCAACGCTTCCCCAAATCCCAGTACAGCTGGGACACATTCTACTATCAGCACCAGCAGTACGAGGACGCGAAAAAAGCCCGGGAAGCGCAATCGCCTCCGCCTCCGGCTCCATAAGCAGCCTGCTGTAGTCCGCTGGTTTTCGGTACTCCCAAGTCACTCCGTTCCTGCGTGATCGCGGGGGGCCTCCTCTGCCTGCTGACGGCATGCGGCGGCGGCCCCCCGGCATCCCCTGCTGAAGCGCAGCTCGGGCCCCGCATCACACCGGCCTCTCCCTGGAACCTGTGCGACCGCCGGGAAACCGTCCTCCTGAACGAAGCGGGACGCCGGACCGAGCGCGCGGCTTGGGGGCTCGGAGAAGAAATCACCGTCTACCGGCAGACGGCCGGCCGCGAGAGCGAATACCACCTGTTTTTCGACGACCGGGGCCTTCTGATCGGCTATGTCGGCATCCTCTATGAAGGGCTCGATCTCGCCACCCAGCCCGATTACGCGGCCTGGATAGCCAAGCAGATCCCGACGGAATTTCTCCTTCCGGCCGGAGCCGCGGAACGAAGCCCCGGGGGCCGCTCCGGACGTCTCTATGGCGACCAGGGCGCGCGCGTGAGCGGGCGGGCCATCGTGATCCCGCAGAAAGAGCGCCCGTTCCTCTATGTCGATTCGACCGTGCTGACCTCCTACGCCCCGCTGCTCTCGGCCTACAAGCCGGACTACTTGCTCCGCATTCATCAGACGGCGAGGGCCACGCCCAGGGCCGTCTACGGGCCGGCCGACAGTGAAAGCCGGGATTACATCGCCCGTCAGCATTTCGCCAAAGGAGAAGTCGCCCGTGTCGGCCATTGCGTGGAAAAAGCCATCGCCGTCGCCATCGAAGCCTATCAGCGGGCCATCGAGATCGGCCTGAGCGAGCCGCTCTACCAAGCCGAAGCCCAGCACCGGCTGGGCCTTTCCTATCGGGACAAAGGCCTCCTGCCGCAGGCGGTGTCGGCCATCGAAAGCTCGCTGAAGATCCGCCCGTCGATCCCCGATGTCGTCAACCATCTGGGCAAGGTCTACGCGCTCATGGGGGACAGGGCGCGCGCCGCGGAAACCTTCCAGACGGCCATCGGCCTCAAGCCGAACTACGCGGACGCGCACTTCAACCTGGCGGAAGCCATCGAGGACACCCAGCCGCGCCGGGCCCTCACGGCTTACGAGAATTATCTCGCCTACACGGAAGACACCCCGGGCGAGCAAGAACGAATTGGGAAGGCGAAGAAGCGGATTGAGGCGCTGCGAAAAGCGGGAAAATAACGGCGGCTAGATTTCCCGGCGGCCGTCCAGCGACTTGATCAAGGTCACCTCGTCGGCGTATTCCAGGTCCATGCCCACCGGCACCCCGCAGGCGATCCGGCTGATGCGAATCCCGAAGGGCTTGATCAGACGCGACAGGTAAATGGCCGTCGCCTCGCCCTCGATGGTCGGCGACGTGGCCACGATCACCTCCTCGACCTTGCTCTGCGCGATCCGATCCACGAGGTCCTGGGTTCTGATGTCGGCCGGCCCCACGCCGTCCAGTGGCGAGAGCGCCCCGGCCAGCACGTGATAGAGCCCCTTGTATCCGCCCGTCCGCTCGAGCGCGTGCAGCGTGGTGACGTCCTCCACCACCACGACCCGCGTCGCGTCCCGCGTCGGGTCCCGGCAGATGTCGCAGAGCTCGCCCTCGGCGATGTTGCGGCACTGGCGGCAGAGCCCCAGCTTCTCCTTGACTGCGCGGATCGTCCGGATAAGGCGCTCGGCATCTTCGCTCGGCTGTTTGAGGATGTGAAACGCGAGCCGCTGCGCGGTCTTCCGGCCGATGCCGGGCAGGCTGGTGAGCTCCCGCACCAGTTCATCGAGAATGCCGTTCCGATCCATGCCTAGAACAGTCCCGGAATCTGGAGCCCCCCCGTGACCCCCTTCATCTCTTCCGCCACCATCTCGCGCGCCTTCCGGAGGGCCTCATTCGTGGCCGCGACCACGAGGTCCTGCAGCATCTCGGCGTCGTTGGACTTGACGACTTCCGGATCGATCGTCACCGAGACAATCTCCAGCCCGCCGTTCGCAACAACGCTCACCATGCCCCCGCCCGACGACGCCTGCACGGTCTTCGTCGCCACCTCCGCCTGCACCTTGGCGAGACGCTCCTGCATGGCCTGGGCCTGCTTCATGATGTTGCCGAGATTCCCCATTCCCCCGAACATTCCCTTGTCGGCCATCTCAGTCTCCCTTGGGCTGCCGGTCCGCACCGGCCTGGTTCCGCCGCACGTCCTTGACCTCGCCGCCGAAGACCGACAGGACCTCCTTCACGAGCGGATTGGCCAGCACTTCATCACGCAGGTGGCGCTCCGTCTTCGTGTCGCGCTCGCGCCGGAGGTCCGCCACCGTCGGCGCCGACGCCCCGCCGTCCAGCGTCACCAGGCGCAGCCGGACGCCCCGGCCCGCCATCGCCGCGCACGCGTCCGCCACCGCCTGTTGGGAGGCCTCCTGCTGGATCATCTTCAGCGACACGCCGGCCGAGGCGGGAAAACCGATCGTCACCATGTCGCCCGCGATGCCGACCAGCGTCGAATGTTCGAGAAACGCGCCGATGTTGGGCCGCTCGGCCTGCACCCGTGCCACCACGTCCTCCCACACCAGGACAACCGGCGCTGAAGAGCCGGCCTGCGGAGAACGCTCCGCCGGTTTCGATCGTTCGACCTGCGCCGGCGCGGCCGCTTTGGGCGCGGCCGCCTTGGGGGCCGGAGGCGCGACCGGGCGCGCGGGCTGAGCCTGGGGCACAGGTGCCTTGGCGTCCGGGCGCGCAGGGGGTGCGCCGGCCTGTTCGCTTCCGACACGGCAGGCCCTCACGACGGCCATCTCGACGACGTACCAGGGATGCTGGCTGGTCCGAATCCCGTCCTCGGCCTCCAGGAAGACGCGAAACAGTTCCTGGATGTGGTCCAGGGAGAGGCGTCCGGCGTCGGCTTTGATCTCCGCCTGTTCTTCCGGGCCGAGTTCGATCAGGTCGCCGGCATCGGCCACCACCTTGGCGACCAGGAGGTTGCGGACATGCTCCATGAGTTCGCCGGAGAACTGGCGCACGTCGCAACCGTGATCCTGCACGGCCGCCAGCGAGCGGAGCGCGCCCGCCGCGTCGCGCGCCAGGGTCGCATCGAGCACCCCGCGGAGCAGTTCGTGGGGAACCGAGCCCAGCAAGGTCATCAGATCGGCCGCCGCGACACTCTTTCCCCCGAAGGCCACGGCCTGATCCATCAGGCTCAGCGCGTCCCGCATGCTCCCGTCGGAGACGCGCGCAAGCGCGCTCAGGCTGCGCTCATCAACGGCGATCCCTTCCGCCTTCGCCACCCGCTGGAGCGTGTCGATGATCTCGCGCCGGGGAATCCGCCGGAAGGTGAAGTGCTGGCAACGGGACAGGATGGTCTGGGGAATCTTGTGCGCTTCCGTGGTGGCGAACACGAAGACCACGTGCCCGGGCGGCTCCTCCAGCGTTTTGAGCAGGGCGTTGAAGGCGGCCGTCGAGAGCATATGGACTTCGTCGATGATGTAGACCCGGTAGCGGCCGCGGGCCGGGCCGGTCTTAATGGTCTCGCGCATCTCGCGGACGTCGTCCACGCTGTTGCTGGAGGCGCCGTCGATCTCCATCACGTCGAACGACGTCCCCGAGCCGATCTCTTGACAGCTCGCGCATTTGAGACAAGGCGTCGGCGTGGGGCCCTTGTCGCAATTGAGGGCCTTGGCCAGGATGCGGGCCATGGTCGTCTTGCCGACCCCCCGCATGCCGGAGAACAGGTAGGCGTGGGCCGTGCGGCCCGACGCGAGCGCGTTGGTGAGCGTTTTGACGACGTGGGCCTGGCCGGTGACCTCAGCGAAGGTCATCGGGCGATGCTTGCGGGCGGAGACCTGGTAATCCATTAGACCTTTAAAAACGCTGTCGGGAAAACGGGGGCCAGGTGATCCTGCGGCACAAAGAAGGGCCTCCTTACCGTTGCTTCCTTCCGGACCTGGCGGGGTTCAAAGGTTTCTTTTGCACAGGGCCCGGCCCCTTTGTAAATCAAATCGGATGGTGGCGTCATCCCGCCACGGCAGGGAAGTAACAGGGAACGACCCAACCCTCGTTGGGACTCTAAATGACCGGCCTACGGAAATCAAGTTGCCCCAGCCGAGCTGGTTTCGTATGATGCGGGCATCCCGTGGACGCCGTCACGCGCATCAAGACCAAAACGCCGAGCCCCTACCGGATCGCGGCGATCGATGCGGATACCCATGACACCAAGACCTTCCACTTCGCGCTGCCCGAGCACGCCACCCTCGACATGCTGCCCGGCGACCACCTCTTCGTGCACGCCACGGCCAACGGCAAGGCGGTCAAACGTCCCTACACACCATCCTCCCTTCCGGGCACGGTGGGCTCCTTTGCGCTGACCGTCAAGCGCTACGAGGCCGGGATCGTGTCCAGGCACATCCACGACCAGAAGATTGGCGACACCGTGCTGATGAGCGGTCCGAACGCGGGCGGCCACTGGGTGGATGGGATGGCGAAGAAGGTCGGGTTCGTGGCCGGCGGGACCGGCATCACGCCGATGATCGCCATCATTCGCTGGATTCTGGCGAAGGGGCTCGACGTCGAGTTGTTCCTGATCTTCTCCAATAAGACCGACGCGGACATCATCTTTCGGAAGGAATGGGAGCGGGACGTCCGCGAGCACAGGAATTTTCACTGCTATCACGTGCTCGAGCAGCCGCCTCCCGGGTGGATTCAAGGAGTCGGGCGGGTCACCGCCGACATCCTGCGCGCGCAACTCCCTCCTCCCGGTCCGGGTACGATTGTCTTCCTCTGCGGGCCTCCTCCCATGGTTGAAGCCCTGGAAGAAATCTTGCGCACACTCGGGTATTCCGAAGAGGCCGTCATCCTGCCGTAAAACGGAACCGGCCGGCCCTGATTTAAGGGGGTAATACAGGCACCGGGCCGAGCTCGTTCATCGCCGCCTGAATCCGCCGTCGTTCTGCGACAAACTGGGGGCCGGCCAGCCGGGCGAGCAACCCTTCATAGTTGTGACGGGCCGCGTCACGCTCTCCGGTGACGACAAGAACCGCGTTGTATTGGAGGGAACAGTTCGCCCATGCCCGCCCCGTCTCAAGAAACGCGCGGTTGGCGTCAATAAGGTCCGTGGAGTTGGCGCGCCGGGCCTCCTGTTCGTACCCGGATGTCTCGATCAGTGCCTCGTTCAGCTCCGTGAGTCGCCCCTGCAGCTCCTGGCGCGTCTCCCCGCTTGGAGCGGCGGCAAAGCGCGCGGCGGCCTGATTGCAGGCGACGCCCAAGCTGTCGGCCCGCTTGGCGAGCGTACGATAACTCGGAGCCGGCAACATTGACGGACAGGCCGTCAACACGACCAGGAACGCGGCGACAGCAAGAGACGAAAGCTGGCGGGGCTTGTCCAATTAAGAACCGGCGGCCTCTCGTTCATAGACTCGGCTCTCCCCAACCTGTGCCGCCCGGTCGGGAAGGTCAAGATACAACTTCTCCCTAATTCGTCGGGCGTGAAGACGCAGCCGAGAGTTCATGCTGGGACCGGCTCAACTGCTCGTGAAACCCCCTGTTGTCTGCGGGGATCAGCGCCGCCGCTTCCTCAAGCGCGCGAGCCGCCTCACGGTAGCGCCCCTGTTGCGTGTAGATCCTGGCCAGAGTGTCCAGCGCATAGGGACGGACCGTTCCCTCGAGCTCGACGGCGCTTCGGGCCAGCCGTTCCGCCTCGTCGAGCCGCGCGCCGCTCGCCAGGTAGACCAGCGCGAGGTTGTTGCTGGCGCCCGGGTGGCCGGGCACGGCCGCCAAGGCCCGTCGATAAAACTCTGCAGACTCTTCGAACGCGTTCGTTGCATACGCGAGATTGCCCAACCCGATGAGGGCCGGAACGAACTCCGCTTCTCGATGCAACGCGGCTTCGAATTCACGGGTCGCCAGATCCCCCAGCCCCCTGGCCTGATAGGACTCCCCCAGCGTCACGTGCTCTTGCGGCGTCAAGGGATCGTGCAGGATGACAATCCGCGGCAAACCCGAACACCCGAGTAGCCCTCCCGCCCATACCGCCAGCACAACGATCCACAGCCAGGCCCGCCCGCGTTTCGTCATACGTGCGCCCTCATACGTTCCTCCGACGGCACGACCAGGAGCGTCCACCGCCCCGTCTTCTCCCAGCTCTGCAGGAAGCGCTCGTAGGGTAGGAGCAGGTCTCGCGCGAGACCGGAATGGACGTACACGCCCCGACGCGCGTCGTCGTAACCGGTGATGACGACGAAATGCCCTTGCGGAAAGATCGGGTAGCCCAAGTCCAGGAGCGCCACGACCGGGTGGCCCGCATCCAGCTCGGCCTTTATATTGTTCAGGCTCCCCTGGTAGATATCGGCCCGCAAGCCGCGCGCCTGCGCCGCCAACAGGAGATCCAGCGGCAGGGTGCCTTTCACTTTCGGCAGGTAGATTTCTTCCTTCAGCGCCACGGGATCGGTCTTGAAACCCCAATAGGTCAGGACGCTGGCAAGGACCGCGGGCCCGCATTGGTCGGTATCGTCCGGAAAAAACGGGACGGCGACGTGGCGGCGCTCCCCATCTGACTGCGCCGGCACGTTCGCAGTGCGGATCGCGGGCGTCGGCCCCGCGCAGCCGAGGATCATCAGGAGACACCACGCCCCCACGATCAGCCCCGGCGCCCCCCGACCAGTCCCGGGACGCCGCGCGCAGACGGTTCCTCCCCGCATCGCGGATCGGGTCCTCACGCCTTGGTGACCGAAATCCGGTGTCCCAACAGATAGATCAGAATGACGGCCAGGATGGCGATGACCAGCAGCGTGACCACGATGCCGAAGCCGGCATCACCGGCAGGGATCATCGCATCGATCTGCGTCGCCAGTTGATGCAGTTGGGCGTCCGAGAGCCGATGCACGCGCGCACTGATCTCTTCCGGACTCAAGCCGTAGTCCGCCAAGCGCTGACTGACGACCTTGGCCTCCAGCACGCTCTGGATCTTTTGTAGATCGGCAGCCCGCTCCAGCCCCGTACCCGCCTCACCCGTCGTCGCCGAGGGGGGGGCCAGCATTGCCTGGACTTCAGGCGGGAACACCCCCACGACGAGGGTGGTCACCACCACGGTCCACACCAGCACCTGCGTGAACACCGTCAGTCGCAACATGTTTCGCATACGATCACCTCCGTCCCAGCTCTCTAGCAGAGCGCCCCGGAAGTCATCCATTCGACTTTGGTCGAAGACGGGCGGCCACGCTTGCCGATTTCATAGGTTTTGCCATGCCTTGCACCACATGTCCGCCGCCGCGCCCGACAATCCTTGTCTATGTCCCGTTTGTCCTCTTTTTCACGCGTTCTCAATAACGGGAGCCTGGGCCTCCCGGGAACGCTTGGAGCCCTGGACGATCACGATCTTCCGATCGGTCATGTACCGGAAAACCGCAAGCCCGATGGCGCCCGCCGCCAGGACAGACAGAATGGCGACGGCCACCAGCAGAAAACCCACGAGTTGCAGTCCGTCAAGCAATAGTTCCACGCGCCCACCCCCTCTTCGTCAGTATCCCTTCTGATGCATGCAGAACCGATAGGCGGATTCGTATTCGGAACCGGCCGCCATGCTGCTCCAGGTCCGATGCCGGGCGGAGGCGTTGCACTCTCCCACATCGATTTGATTCGGCACCGCCACCGCGCGCACCGGGCCATTCGAATGCATCAGCGACCGGCTCGGGGCGAGTTCCCACGGAACTCCCCGATACCCCATCACAAGAGTCGTGACCAGCACGGTCGCGCCCACCAGGAGGAGGCCCAACGCCATCATTCTCCACGGGTTCCAAATGTTCTCCGGCATCGCTCGTTCCTCCAACCCTCCCGAAGGCGGACTCAATTCTTCTTCGAGTCAGGTGCGCCCTGCGAGGCCGGCTCGGTCTTGACGATCGTCTTGGCCATGCCACGCTCGTCCAGTTCGATCACAACGTAATCCCCCTTGGCCAGCCCTTGCACCATTGCGGCGTCCGTGAACGCAAGAAGCCGCACTTCGCCTTTCCCTTCCTTCCCTTCGGAATGGATGCTGACGATTTGCTGCAGCGGATCAATCCCCTCAATCGTGCCGCTGAACGTCCTGACCCCAACCGGATCGGCGGGAATGAGCTGATCGGCCTGGCCATAGGGGACCGCCAACCCCACCAGCACCAGCAGACTCAGAACCGCGATGATGTATGTTTTCATGGCTTGCCTCCTTCAGTTTGTCATCGTGCCTTGGCCCTTGCGCACAGCCAGCTCACTGGCGCGGCAAGGGATGTCTCCTTAGTCTTCTTGAGCAAAGCAGGTACCACGACGAAAATGTCCGGATTTCAAACATGATGGGAAAGACTGTCGGGCCGATCGGCCCGACAACTGCGGAGCAGAGAAGGGAATTGGATTCAGGGGTTTGGGAGTGAAAACCCGATCGCGTTGATTTTCAATAAGCTGGCGCTGTATGGATTCGGCTACAGCAGGTTTGGTCACAAATGCCTCAGATCATCCGGCACCCGCTCGCGCGGCCTGTCGGACAGCAGCCGTTCCAGGAACTCTTTGGCGAGGTCCCTGGCGCCCAGACCGAAGGCGATCGCCGCGGCCAGCGCGACACTGCCCAGGGTAATCCCGAAACCCACGGCAACGATGTTCCGGGCGATCCCCAATTGCTCAAGCGCCATGGCCAGCGCCACCAGCAGGACACCCCACCTGGCAAGGCCGGCGGCGGTCGTGGCCGCCGGGAAATTCGCATTCACGGCTGCGATCAGCGTCGCCCGCGCGACGAAATTGCTCAGGAATATCCCAAGCGCCACGATGATGGTTGCGGTGACGAGGTGCGGGATATAGAGCAGAAAGCTCGCGGCAAGCTGGTTGAAGAGCGCAACGTCCAGCGCGCCGAATGATGCAACGGCCGTAAGGACCACAAGCCCCCAATAGAGCATGCGGCCGGCCAGGTAACTCGGATCCGGCTTGAGGCCGCCGCGCGTCAAAAAGGCGTTGATGCCGAGCTGTTCAGCAAGGTGATCCACGCCCAGCATGCGCAAAAGACGCTCGACGCCGCGGCCCAGCGCCCACGCCAGCGGCCAGCCGATCCCCACGATAATGGCCGCGGCCAGGAGGTTGGGAAGAAAGTGCACGATGCGGGTCCCCATGATCGTCAATTGTTCCGGCAACACGGTGTCCCAGAATTCTTTCATGGTCCTACCTCCTCGATGGCGCCCCAGCGGTCCAAGAGATAGGGCTTGAGGCGCTCAAAGGCTTCGCTCAGACGTTCGATGCGATCCTCCGCCTCCCGGGTTGTGAGCCCTTGTGTTTCCACGACGAAAGAGGCGGTTCGGCCCAGGTAAAGGGGGGTCATGGCCTTGATCAGATGCTCGCGATTGAGGGTCCGCCGGTGGAAGGCGACGGCGCAGTCGTAGACCGTTTTGACCCAGACGTCATCCGGGATATGGAAATTGCGGGACGGCATGCCCTCCGTGGCCTTCAGGGCCTGGAGGATCTCGGGGGCCAGCATGACCTCCCAGATCGGATGCAGGTCGACGAGTCCTTGCCGAAAGCTTGCGATCATGGGGGCCACATCGACGTTCACCGGCTCGACGCCCACTTCATATTGAAAGCCGAACAGCGGGACGGTCTTCGAGCCATGGCGGGGAATCCAGATGCGTTGGTGCTCCTCCATCAGCGCAAAGACGGCCCCCATCACCTGGACCAGCATGGCCGACAAGTCGGCGGCCGGATCCTTGGGATTGTGAATCTTGGCGCCCAGGAAGCTCTGGCAGACCCGCGCCCCGGAGGCGACGGCCTCGGTGGTCATCCAGATGTCGATCCCGAAGCGAGCGACATCCGACTCCCACACATGCTGGTCCGCGTAGTGCCTGGCCAGTTCTCCCGAAAAACCAAAATCCCCGCCGATCGGCTGCCGGATCTGCACACCATACAAGGCCCGTGTCAGCGGACAGACGATGCTGTTCGTGATCGTTCCATCGTACTTGTGCCTCAGATAGTAGGGCGCCACGTAGTCAAAGCCGCCGCTCCGAATCGGCCAGAGGAGCAGCTCGATCCATTCGGGGTTGATCGATCGGAGGTCCGAGTCCACCACAGCGCAGGCGTGAACATTCAGGCGGCGGGCCACTTCGAAGATCGTGCGGAACGCGCTTCCTTTGCCGGGAACGCCTTGGTACGGCGTGACGATGCGGTGCAGGAGGCTCTGCCGGTCGGTAATCAGCATGCCGCCGAGATCCACACTGGCCTTGGTCACAACGTCAGGAGTGCCGTCCGTCGACCCCCCATCCGAGTTGACCAGCACGGCGCGCGCATCGGGGAAATATTTGGCCAGCCCGGCAACGATCGCCTTGACGACATGGCCGATCGTGCCCGCGTTGTTGAAGCTCGGGATGCCCACGAGGATATCCGCCTGAGCAATGTCACGGACCTGCACCTCCGTCGGCTCGTCGAGAGACAGCAGCGTCGAGTCGGGCATGGCGTGGTCGTCCCCCCTTTGCCGTCGGCAGTCTCTCCTTATCGCGCCCCGGCAATGGTGTCCTGGCGCCAGACCAGATGCGGCCGTGCGCCTGGGAAGCGCTTCTTCGGGTCCCAGGCGCCGTCCGCCTCGACGGCGTCGGTGAGGCGATCGAAAATGTCGGGGACGGCTGCGGTCACACGGGCCCAGTTGGAGATCATCGGCACACCCAAGGGGTCTTCCAGGAAACCTTCGGACGCCAGCTTAATGCCCTTGAGGAACACTTCCACCGCCATCCGCTCTTCGTGACGATCGAACCGGAGCCCGTTGACGGCCGCGTCGTCCCCGTACTTTTTGATGGCCTCTTGCGCGCTCTGGAGGTAGGTCGCCCGGAGGGTCTTCACCATCCCATCCGTGAAGATGACCCCTTCGCTGGCCAGGTTCCGGAAAAGCGATTTCGAGATATCCACGCCCATCTTATGCAGCCCCGCTTCGGGATTGTCCGCCGAAAGCGCCTGATGCTTATGTTCGTACTGATCCGACAGGTCGGCCTGACAGACCCGGCGTAACGCACAGTTCCGGTAGACCTCGGCCAAGACCCCGATTTCTAATCCCCAGTCCCCCGGGATGCGATTGGTCCAGGCCAGGTCCGTGACCATGGCGAACTCGCCCGCCAGCGGATAACGAAAGCTGTCGAGAAACGTGAGCAGGGGATGCGGACCCGCCAGCCGCTGGAGCGCCCTAATCATCGGCGTGATGAACAGTCGGGTGACGCGACCATGCAGGCGGTCGGTGACGCGGGCGTAGTAGCCTTTGCAGAACTCATAGCCCAGATTCGGCTTCGCGATGGGGTAGCACAAGCGGGCCACGTACTCGCGGTCGTATGTTACGATGTCGCAGTCGTGCAGGGCGATGACCTTGCTCCGCCGCCTGGCGAGCACGTAGCCAAAGGCGATCCAGCAGGACTGCCCCTTGCCCGGCAGGCCCACGTTGATGTCCTGGTCGACCAGGAGTTTGAGCGTTTCCTGGATCCGCGGCCCATCGATCCAGAGCAGCCGCACATCTTGCGGAAGAACCTTGAAATATTCCTTGGCTCGCCGAAACTCCAGGGCGGACGCGCGGCCCAGCGCGATGACGATCTCATTCAGGTACGGAACCTTTCGCAGGTGTTCCACGATGCCCCCAAGCGCCGGCCCCTCGAGCTCGGAATAGAGACAGGGCAGGACCAGCGCGATCGGGCAGGTCTTGGCATGCTTAGCCAGTTCCTGTTCCAGGAGTTCCAGATTGGGCCTCCCCAATCTGTGCAGGGTGGCGATTGAGCCGGTTTGGTAAAAATCAGACATGGGATGTCCTCCACTCGCTTGGATCGGAGTTCGCGGACGGTTTAGATCCTCACCGGTCGCAGTTTCCGTAGACGCGTAAACCTGGGACGCTGGATCCGGTTCGTGTAGATGACGGAATCCAGCACCTCGCCGCAGCCGATGCAGCGCCAGGCATCAAACGCGATGTTGCCGGTATCATCCCGCAAATCGTAGAAACGTGTCAGCGCCATCAATCCGTTGCAACGCAGGCAGTGCATGTGGCCTCCTTGGCTGAACGCAGGACGGGGCGCCGGCGCCCCGCTCCTGCCGGATCAGCACATGGACGGTGGAAATGGATGAAACATTAATAGGCCGGCCTGAAAGGGGCTCGGCTTCAGGAGTTGTGTAACCGCTTCTGCCCAGCCGGCCGGTCCGATCCCCCGGACGCGTGTGAGTCCTTCAACCGCACAGTCTTCAGCATGGCCGCCGCCCGGTCGCTCAACCAGGAACGGCCGATCGACCAGTTCCAGCATCGGCACATCGCCTGGACCGTCGCCGATGCCGGCCGTGGAGACCGTTTTCCATTCCTGTCGGTAGCAGTCAAGCAACACACGACAGGCCCATCCCTTATCGGTCCCGCACACAAGGTGGTGAAACCGGCCTCCCGGCACGACGGTCAAGCCGAACTGCCGGGCCGCCTCGCGAATACTGTGAAGCGACGCGCGGCCGTCTTCGACTAGGAACGGCTCGTCATATTCGCGCTGACGGGCCAGTTCGGCATCACGGCGAGCGAGCCCGGTCGCCTGCATGACGCTCTCCGTCGGCATGTCTCCGAATCCAACCAGCGACGCGCCGACCCGTTCTTCAATGCGGCGAAGCCCTCGCCGCAGCCTGGGATACGGGATGCCCATTTCGATCACACGGTACCCGTCTCGGGCGCTTGAACCACGCGGGGACGTTCGGAAATACCCATCCGGAACGTACAGGGCGCCCCCATTCTCGACGATGAAGGGCGCCTGGGTTCCCAGTTGTATTCGCAGAGGCTCGACCTCCGCCCTGGTCTTGCTGGTGCAAATAATCAAGGGGGTCGCGTGCTCGCCGAGCCGGTCCAGCGCCGGGCGGGCCGCGTCGTACCGGTAGGTCTCCGCATCGAGCAGCGTGCCGTCAAGGTCGGTGAACAGGACGAACGGGGGGCGAGAGCCCCGGCCGCGGCTGAAGCTGTCCGGCTCACCAATCACAGCATTTTGTCGGCGCACATCCATACGAGCAATCCCCACAACACCAGCCCGAGAAACACCTGCACTTCGTTGAACAGCATGACGCTTTCCTCCTGAAACCCCCGTCCCGGCAGGAGTGACGGCACGGCCGCGACGGGTTGATTGAAAAGGAACCACGGCCGTACGGGGTTAGCCGGCATAGGCATCCGTACGGCCGCTCCCATTTCTCTGAAGGCGCGAATCAGCTGCCAGGCTCCGGCGCTCCCTTCCTCTCCGGAGTAAGCTTGACGATCTTCAGCACTTTCCCCTGCTCATCCATTTCGGCACTGACACGGTCTCCTTTGGTCAGCCCCATCAAGACGGCGGCATCGCCGACCGGGAAAGACTCTTTTTTCCCGAACTCAGTCTGGATGGTGACTCGCAGACCGGCGGGATCAATCTCTTCAATCGTCCCGCCGACAAACTTGGCGAGACCCGGTTGGGCCTGGTCCGGCGAGGCCGCTTGCCCGGCAGTGATGACCAGCCCCATGACCAAGGCCAAACTGAACAGTGTGACGACTAGCGTTTTCATTGCATGGCCTCCTTTTGCTTCGTTCCGTCGCCGGCTAACCCCTTCCCGGAACCTTCACCTGGTTCCCTGGCACGCACTTTCCTTCTGAGCAAGGTAAGGGCCACTGCAGAAATGTCCCCGATTCGAACACGATGGGGAAAACTGACGGACAAAATCGGGAGGCATGGGGTGGTATAATGCATGGAAATGGGTTCAGTGTTTTTACTGGGAACGGCAGGATCCGTTTGGTTTTCAAGGACCTGGGTCTGTATGGATTCGACTACGCCAGAGGAAACTAGCCCGATGGCTTCGAAAGTTTTCGGCGAAAACGAAAGACGTTCAGCGCGGCTTTCTATTTTCTGGCGGCTGGCTCTCAGCTCGCTGGCCATCATCATTGTGATGGCGGGCGTCAACCTCTATGCGCTCAGCCAACTCCGTCAACTCACGGCCCTGAGCACCGCCCTGGTTTCCTACCATTACCCGGCCATCGACACCGCCAAGCGCCTTCTCACCAGCCTCATGACCCAGCTCCGGAGCGAGAAGAAATACCTGGCCGTTCCCGATCCCATCTTTCTGAGAGATTTCGATGGCGAGACGGAAGAGTTCCGCCGGACGCTCGCCCCCCTGCTGGAGCAGGAGTCCATCGCCGACGCCCACCGGCTGCTGAAGGAGATCGACCGGCTCCACCAGGAATACGAAACCCTGTTCCGCAACACGGCGGATCGGCAAACGAGCCGGGGCCTCAAGCCGACCGGCTATGAGGCGCGGCGCGACACGCTCATGTCCCGGATGACGGACACGCTGGACGCCTACGTCAACCTGCACGAGGAACGGGTGGGCACGCTCGTCAGCGACTCCCGCACGCGATCGGCCCGCGCCGAGGTCATGACCCAGCAACTCGTGATCGCGGCCGTCCTTCTCGGATTGGGTCTGGCGGGCATCGCGACCTACAGCATCCTGTATCCCCTGCGCCGGCTGCAGGAGCACATCCGGCAGATCGGCCAGGGACAGTTTGGAAAGTCCGTGGACGTCGAGGCCCCCAGCGACCTGCGGGAGCTGGTCAACACCGTGAACTGGATGGCCGCGAAACTCCAGGAGCTGGACGACATGAAGGCCGAGTTCCTGGCGCACGTCTCCCATGAGCTGCGCACCCCGCTGGCGTCCATCCGGGAAGGCACGCAACTCCTCCTGGATGAAGTGCCCGGCCCCTTGAGCCGGGAACAGCACGATACGCTCCGGATCATCATGGACAGCAGCGAGCGCTTGATCCGCCTGATCTCCACCCTGCTCGATCTCTCAAAGATGGAGGCCGGCATGATGGAATACCGGATCGTTCCCACCGACCTGACGCGTGTTGCGGAAACCTCGGTCGACAAGGTCCGGTTGCTGGCGGAGGGGAAACGCATTCAGATCCTGACCGAGGCGCCACCCGGACGGTTGCGGGCACCGGCCGACGGGGCACGGCTCGAGCAGGTCCTCGACAACCTCCTTTCCAACGCCCTCAAGTTCAGCCCGGCAGGCGCGACGGTGAACCTCCGCATGGAACCGGACGACAGAGCGGGCGTCCTCCGGATCGCCGTGTCGGATACGGGACCGGGGATTCCCGCCGATGATCTTCCCCACATCTTCGAACGCTTCTACCAGGGACGCATGCAGGCGCGGCACGCCGTGGCCGGCAGCGGTCTCGGATTGGCGCTGGCCAAGCGCGTGGTCGAGGCGCACGGGGGACGGATTTGGGTCGAAAGCGACCTCGGCAAAGGCACGACGGTCCTCTTCACCCTGCCGCTGGCGCGAACGGGAGGTGCCGCATGAATTTCTTCGGTCTGCAAACCTGCGGGTTGCTGCTGGGGCTGCTCGCCGGTGCGGGCGCCTGCGCGCCGATGAAAAACCATTCCATCCCGGCCGCGCCCCTGTTCGTCCCGGATCCGCGCGACGCCCAACGCTATCAAGCGCTGGCCCGGGAGCAGGATGTCCTGCTGGCCACCTGCGCCGAGAGCCATACCTGTGACCGCGCCCATTACACCCGCGCGTTGTCGGCCCTGTACGAAGACCAGACCGTCGCGGCCAAGCACTTCCAGGACGTCATGATCGTGGCTCCCAAAAGCCGCCTGGCTTCGTCGAGCCAGTTCTGGCTGCAGTTCCTGCAAAACCCTCCGATCTTTTTTGCGCAGCACAGCGCCTTCGCCGAAGCCGCGGACCGTCTCGTCCGCGACCTGTTGGACCTGGAGTCCTCGTCCACGCTGGTACTCCAACGCGAGGTGAAGGCGCGGGACAAAAAGATGGAGGAATTGGCGCAGCAGTTGGACGCGCTGAAACGAATCGATCAGGAAATGAAGGAAAAGACCCGGCCCATGCGGCCCCCCGCCAGGATGCCGGCCCCCGCCGACAGGGACATTCACCCATGAGGACGCCGATGGCACAGGAACGCATACTCACGGTGGACGACGATCAGGGACTGCTCCAGCTCCTCAAGATGCGGTTGACGGCCATGGGCTTCGACGTCACCGCATGCGCGAGCGGTGAAGCGGCCATCGACGTCGCCAAGCGGGAAGTCTTCGACCTGGCCATCACCGATCTGCGGCTTCCGGACCGGGACGGGTTGGCGGTTTTGGAGGAACTGCTGCTCATCCACCCGTCCCTGCCGGTCCTGCTCCTCACCGCACACGGGAGCATCCCCAACGCCGTCGAAGCCATGCAGAAAGGCGCGTATGGCTACCTCACGAAGCCTTTCGATGACAAGGAACTCAAGATCGTGATCGAGAAGGCCCTGGCTCAGCAACGGATGAGCCGTGAGATCGAGCGGCTCCGATCATTGGTCAAGGAACTCTACGGACTGGAGAACGTGGTGGCCCGGAGCCCCGCGATGCAGGTTCTGCTGCAACAGGTCGCGCACGTCGCCGACACCGACGCCACGGCCTGCATCTCCGGAGAAACCGGCACCGGCAAGGAGGTGATCGCCCGGGTCATCCATTGCAACAGCCGGCGGGGGCGCGGGCCCTTCGTCGCCGTCAACTGCGGGGCCATCCCGGAATCCCTCTTCGAGAGCGAACTGTTCGGGCACGTGAAGGGCGCGTTCACCGGCGCCCACTATGCGAAGCGCGGGCTCCTCCAAAGCGCAGACGGGGGGACGCTCTTCCTGGACGAGATCGGCGAGATGCCGCTGGCTTTGCAGGTCAAGCTCCTGCGGGCCCTCCAGGAACATGAAGTCGTGGAAGTCGGGGCCGAGCGCCCGACGAAGATCGACGTGCGGATCATCACGTCGACAAACAGGGACCTGGAACAAGCGGTCCGGGCGGGGACGTTCCGGGAGGATCTCTACTACCGCATCCAGGTCGTTCCGCTGGTCGTTCCGCCGCTCCGGGAACGGCGGGACGACATTCCGCCGCTGGCCCAGCACTTTCTGAAACAGATCGCCGGACGGATGCACAAGAACATCCGGGGCTTTCTGCCGGAGGCCATGCAGCAGCTGATGCTCCATCACTGGCCCGGCAACGTCCGCGAACTGGAGAACGCGATTGAAAAAGCGGTGGTCCTCTCCACGCAGGACATGATCACGGCCGACCTGCTCCCTGCCGGCAGCCAGCCTGCGGAGGACCAGGTGAAGCCGCTGACCGAAGCCAGGGAGGATTTCGAGCGGGAGTACTTGAAGGAAGTCCTGCAACTGGCTGGCGGCAACATCTCGCGCGCCGCCCAGATCGCCGGCCGCTACCGTGCCGACCTGTACAAGCTGCTCAGGAAACACGGTCTCCATCCCGGCGATGCCAAAGAGGAGAAAGACGCGCCACCGGTGTGACGATCGGCACCGCGCCGTCTCGGATCCTGCAAAGACAGCCCGGGCCGGCCCCTCCCCCGGAGGACACGCGCGGCGACGCGGTTACAAGACCCAGTCCGGCGGGGACTCCACTCCCCAGAAGTTGCCCGGGTGGGCAAGTTCCACGCCGACCTTCCAGAGCATCACTTTCATGTCAGGCGCAGCCGGCATTGATCGCACGACATGCGCGATGGCGGTGTGCTGCGTATGGGGAATGTCGAGGCGCAGTTGCACGCCACGCCTGAACGGACGGGAGATGAAGAACTGACAGCCGTGAAAGCTCACATCCACGGTATTGCAGCGTCCGCTGAAAAACACCAGGGAATCCAGGCTCTCAATAATGATGGGCGCCGCCAAGAGAACCCGGTGGCTGCGTCGTCGTTCCGTGCCTCTTGTCTGCGTTTCAAGCATGCGCGCCTTTCCTCTGATTCAAACGGCCATTGCGTCATCACGCACAGGCCAGCCGGGACCACTTCCATCGACGCTGGCGATGGTTGTACAGGCAACTTAAAGCACGGCAAGGGGCGCGCGCAATTAGCCGAGGGTGGGACACACCAGGACGACAGCGGTCTCTTTCTTTCTCCCGGCCCCGCCGTAACCCCCTGATGTCACGCGAGAAACCAATCCAGGCCCTTCCCTCGTCGACTTAAGTCGAATGGACTGTGGCCAGCCCGAGGGCGTATCGAAAACCTACGGCGCATGGAACGCCGTCCACGTGATAGGTGCAGGATGCCTTGCCAGCGATGCCATGGACTGATGACAGGGGACCACTTCATTGAAATGCAGGATGGTGGGGAGCGTCTCTGGCTTCACACCTGGCGGTGCATAAACTGTGGTGATGTGGTGGACCCGATAATCATGCAACATCGGCTTGGGCAAACGCCGTCTCTGGCCGCTCCCGCCAATCGATCCGCCAGGACGTCCAGCAGAAAATTCGCGGTTGTTCGGCTCGGGAATTGATGCAGGTGTTCAGGGCGCCCGGTGCCCTGTCTCCACGCAACAGACCGCCGGCAAGGCGTTCTTTTTACAAGGAAAATCCTGCGTCGCTCTCCCCGCCTTCTCCACTGAAGGCGAATCACTACGGACGTCAGTCTCAGAAAATTCAATACGATACGGCTGCTTGACGTAGAAATACTGAATCCGTTTCCCTTCTCTCTCTTCTCCCCGCCGAGTGGATTGGCCGTCCAATTCCCGCATTTTGTTGCAAGTCCTGGACATCTTGGCTCGTGGTCCATTCCTTGCTCACGATAGGGTGTGAGGGACGGAGGGCATGGGCTTGCCTCACTGGGTGGATGAACTGCAGCTCGCGGGTTTTTTGGTGCTGAACGTCGCCCTCTTGGCAGCGCTGGTGGGGAGCGTCTTCAAGCTCACGGTCTTTTTGTACCGATGTTGAAGGAGGAATGGCATGCAGGACATGGGGGGGCTTCTGATCGTTTCGATTCTCGTCGGCCTGGTCTTCAAGTGGAGCGGCGTGAGGGAACACGCGAAACGACGGGGGCCCGGCACGCCGGCCCGCTTTCTCCACTTCACGGGAAGGCGGCTCGCGATCACCAAGCGCATTCACGCGCACTCGACGGAGGAATAGGGAGGAACGGACCATGGAGAAGATGGCATTGCCCCGCAAGACCGTTGGGACGCTGGTCGGCGAGCGCCGGAGGACACGGCGCTACCACCTCCTGACGCGTGTGGATGTGCTGGCGGCCGGCGCCCTGGACGTCTATTGGGGAAGCCTGCGCAATCTCAGCTGGACCGGCGTGGCGCTCTGCGCCAGGCAGTCCCTGAAGCCGGGCCGGCTGGTCACCATCCGCTTTCGCTTCCAAGATGAAGAAGGCGGCGAGGCAACGGAGTCGCTGGCCGCGAAAGTCATCTGGAGGAATGGCGACAACATGGGACTGGAATTCGCGCCGCCGCTGGCCACCGGTTCCCCCGCCCTGCAACAGGCACCGTGTCTTGTCGCTCATCTGATGATGAAAGAGGCGTGACGGCCGATGAACCGTGGACCCAGGATTCTCCAGGCAATCGGCGCGGTGGGGCTGTTGAGTGTCTTGGCTTGCGGCGGGCTCAGCGGGATCGCCCGGGCTGACGACATGACGGGGAAGCAGCCGGCGCCGGTTGCGCAAAACACGCCGCCCCCCGCAACCTCGCCCGATCTCCCGGATCCCGCAGCGAAGCCCGCGGTCGAGAAGAGCACCGCAGGCGAGAAGGACAAGCACGCCGAGGACAAGAAAAAAACCAAGGCCAAATTCTTGGCCATCTTCCTAACATTGTTCGACGGACACCGCGGCGGCACCCCCTAAACGTGCGCCATCAGCGATCCGATGCGGACCAGGCGCCCCGAGACCTGGCCGCGCACTAACCCGCTCCCTGCCTGGCAAGATGGGCCTCGAGGCGAGGGACCTTTTGCAAAGCGGGCGATCCGACGGTCAGCGGGGGATCGAATCCGAAAGCCGCGCTGTCGCCGCTCTGCCAAATGACCTTGCTCTCCAGTTCCTCGGCGACCATATACTTGCCGGCGATTTGGAAGTGGAACCGCACCGTGACTTTCGCATTGAGCTTGAATCGCGCATGCGTGCAGACCGTGACGCGGGAGCGGCTGACGCTGGCCACGGTGCCCCAGTACTTATCGCCGCCCTCCCGCAGCCAAATATAGGTACGAGACAACAGGCGGGCTTGGGGCGCAATGTCAGGTCCGCGAACCGGCTCAATGATGGGATCAGCGAGTGTCATGACCGTTCCTTTCTCCATGGTTCTCCCTCCCCACGCTCGCGCGCGGCCGCAATTACGGCGACGCGCCTCGATACCCTTCAAACATCTTCAGCAAGATGACGAGCAGCCTGGCCTTGGCCGTACTCTTCTCCTCGGATTTCTTGGCTGTCCTGGCGGAGTCGCCGGCCCCGCTTGAGGAGGGCGCGAGGGAGTCCGGCGCCGCGTGCGGGGTGGTTGCGCTCGGTGCAGTCCGCACGGTCAGTTCAGCTTGCTTGACGACGGTGATGTTTGCCCACGCGAGGCCGCCAAGCCAGACCACGGCCAGCGAACTCAAAATCCCCAGTCGTCCGATCGTCCGCAGAAGCCTCCGCTGCTTTGTCATGTGCGCTCCCGTGTGGAACCGCGAGTTCAGGCGTCATCACATCAGGTTTGTCCCCTCGTCTTCAATTCGACCTTCGTCGAATTTTCGCGAGCTTCGACAAAAGTCAAGGAGCCGAGTGGAACGGCTCGCCTGTCAGGATGTGCCGTGGCGAGCCGGGGCCTCGGCGGCCGGTTCGGGGACGGCTAGACTGTTGCTGGAGACGGCTGCTGCGGCTGGACAGGATGTTGCGGGGAAGATTCATGCCCGACCTGATTGCCGGCGCAGACTCGCCGCTCCTGCTTTCGTTCTCGTTCCGAGCCGATGAGGATCAGGTCGGCGCTGGAGAGCTTTTTCTCTGCGCGTTCCCGTTCGCGCTCCTTCCCCATGAGAACCAAATCGGCAATCGACGCCGGCGGCTCGACTTGTTTGGAGCCCCTGGCAAAGGTCTCCAACCGCCAGACCAGCCGCTTGACTTGAATGGATGCCTGCTCGACTTCGTTAATCAAGCGCAGCAACGACTCGTCCCGGCTGTTGACGGCGAGCTTGGCCATCGCGATATGCCCGACAAGCGTCGTGATGACTTCGTTACAGTCATTGGCAATGCCGCCGGCAAAGGCCCGAAGCGCTTCAAGTTTCTTTTCTATGGACAATTCGTGCCCGTGCGTCGCGCGTTCAGGTTCTTCATGAAACGACAGCACCACCCCCAGGACTTGCTCCGTGCGGCCGCGGATGGTGGCGCCGGCATAGGCAATCGGCCGTTCTGTGCCCCCCTTGGCAACCAGCGTGGCGCGCGTCAACAGTCCACCGCTTCCGCCGGTGATCAGAACGCGCTCGACAGGACTCTCGCACGGCTTGCGCGTGCGCTCATCGAGAAGAGGAAAGACACGAGCCAACGGCTTCCCAACCGCCTCCTCATAGGCCCAGCCGGTCAAGGCTTCCGCAATCCGGTTGACCGAGGCGACATTCCCGTCCGGATCGGTCGTCAGGACTCCCTCCCCGAGGCTCTCCAACGTCAGCGCGAGGCGTTCCCGCTCGGCCCTCAACTCCTCCAGTTCCCATCGGCGCATGCGCCAGGCCCCCGCGTCCCGCATCGCGCGACGCACGGCGGCGACCAGCCGGGATGGTTTCCGCTTCTGCACGATATCCGTCGCGCCGGCTTTGAGTGCCTCGACCGTCAGTTCGTCCCCCAGCGTCTCGGAGAGGAGAATGAACGGCACATCGAGACGTTTCTCCCGCGTGACGGCCAATACCGAGTAGATTTCGAACGAGGGCAGCGAATAGTCCGCCAAGAACAGGTCGTACGCGCCCTGTCCGAGCGCGGCCTGAAACTGCGCGCACGTTTCGACGCATCGAAGGTCGCACGCAATGCCCTCCTCCGCCAGTTTGCCCAGCACGAGGTCCCTGCTGCTTGGACTATCCGAGAGGTACAGTATCCGCATCGCTCCGCCTATGTCTGTCCCATGGTCCGACAAGTTATGGTCCGGTCTAGCAAGACCGGCCCTGAAAAGAAATTAGACTTATAGCGCACTCAGCCCGCGCCGACTTCCGCCCGTAGGCGATCCCTTTCGCGATGGGCGCACAAATATGCCGTCCGTGCAGGCTATATCGACATTCAGCGACGAATCAATTCGACTTTGATCGCAGAAGATCCTGCTCGGCGGGCGCGGGATCGGCGACCGCGTCTTTCGTGTGCCGCGTCACGTACAAGCCCAGTTGGAGCCGGTCGGACACCCCGAGCTTGCGAAAGATGGCGGTGAGATGCGCCTTGACGGTCGCCTCGGTGACATGGAGCCGCCGGGCAATCTCCCGGTTGGAGGCGCCGCTGGCAATCAGGTCGGACACGTCGTGCTCGCGACGGGTCAAGCGGGTCAAGGGACCGTCCGGAGCCAGCGAGGACGCCTGCAGGCGGTGCTCATCCGAAGAGGTCAACTCCTCCAGCAGATGGGGAAGGATCGTGCGTTCCATCCACACCTGCCCTTCCTGGATCATTTCAACGGCTTTCCGCATAAGCGCGGGGGCGACATCCCGCCGGCAGTACCCGCGCGCTCCTGCTTTCAATGCGGCGACCCCTTCCGCTTCAACCGGATTGCCGGTCAGCACCAGGATCTTCGTCGAAGGACTCGCCCGCTGAATGAGGGCAATCTCCGTCGTGCCGCCTGACGGGCACAACGCGAGGTCGAGCAGAAGAACGGCGGGGTGAAGCGCCTCCATGTCGCGCTCCAACTCGTGCCGCTCGGCGACCTCGTGGAAGGCATAGCGCAGCCCCAGCCCCTGGCTCCACTGCCAGCGCAATTCCGCGATGGGGGCCGCGATGAGCACCAGCCCTTTGTGTTCGCGTTCTACCACCACGGCTGCTATAGCAGCCGTGTCGCTGCGCGATCAATTCGACATTGGTCTAAGGGTTTCCCTGCGGATGAGGGCCGCCGCCAAGGGGGCGGGCGCGGGCAGGCTGCCGGGGACCGGGAACTACTTGAGCGCGGGCTCTCCGTTGGAGGGAGGAGTCTACGCCTGCTCGACGGGCTGCGCGCGCCCGGACGGGCCGTTCGCGTATCGGGTCAGGAGAAGACCCAGGCGGAGCCGGTCCGTCACGCCGAGCTTGCGGAAGATGGCGGTGAGATGCGCCTTGACGGTGGCTTCGGTAATGTTCAGCCGGCACGCGATCTCCTTGTTCCAGGCGCCGGCCGCAATCAGATCCGCCACCGCACGTTCGCGGGGCGTCAAGCAGTCCAGCGGGCTGTCAGGCTGATACTCCTGGGGCGCAGCAGCCGGCGCCTTGTGGGCGCCGAGCGAGGACAGCTCTCCTAACAAGTAGGGAATCACCGAGCGCTCCACCCAGATCTGGCCTTCCAGGATCATTTCCAGGGCCTTCCTCAGCAGCGGCGGCGTGATGTCCCGCGTGCAATATCCCTTGGCTCCCACCTTCAATGCATAGACTCCTTCGGCGGCGTCCGGGGTCGCGGTGAGCAGCACGATTTTGGTGGACGGGCTCAACAGTTGCAGGGCAGGGACCCTTCCGATCCCTTCCGAAGCGCACAGGGCGAGGTCGAGGAGCAGGACGGCCGGGCGGATGGCGGTCAGGCTGCGCTCCAGTTCTCCCTGTTCGGAAACCTCCTGGATGGTGGTCTTCCCAGGCAGTCCCTGCCGCCACTGGTGCCGTAATTTCGCATCGGGTCCGGCCACAAGAAGCAGACTCGCCTGGCTCGTCGCCCGCTCTAATGTTCTCATCGCGTCACCTCCCACCCGTCATTCTTGAGAAGTTGAGATGTGCGCTCTCCGTTCGTTTCCTCGAGGTCGTTCCTGCTGTCCTTCCTGACCTGCTTTCTTACGCCTTTAGCAAGGCGGCTTCGGTCTAGTCAAGGCCTTTTTTACTGCAATCTTAGTGCCAAAGCCACACTTTTGTGGCGATTCAGGATGATTGGCGAGACTTGTCCTCGCCCCGATGCAGATTTTCTTCCGCACGCTTGCGTGTCGTCATGTCCTGGAACAAAAACACGAAACGGATCGGTTGTCCGTGGATGTCATGCACCGGCGACGCATTCAGCTTGACCCACACCACCTGGTCATCCTTGCGTACATACTGTTTTTCCGTCTCGCACGCGCGGATTTCCCCCTCAAGCATTTTCCGCACCAACGCCATGCCGGATTCCAGGCCATTGCGCGAGCCGATGTCCTGCAGCCCCATGCCCAGAAATTCGGACTCCGAGTACCCGAGCATTTGGCACAGCGCCTGGTTGACCTGTAGGAACTTGCCGTCCGGCGCCACGAGGGCCATGCCGACCCCTGAACAATGAAAGGCACCCTTGAAACGCTCTTCGCTCTCCTGAAGCGCCGCGAGCGCCGCCGTGCGCTCAGCCAGCAGCGCCTGTTTCTCTTCAAACTCCGACGCATGCCGCATGGCGGCGCCGATCAGCCCCGCCATGAGCTGTACGGTGCGGACGTCGCGGTCGCCGAACGCGTACGGCTTGCTCGAGAACACCTTCAGCACCCCGATCACCTGGCGCGCATGATGCACGGGGGCGACGACCAGCGAGCGGTTTCCGGCCTGTCTGCTCGCGGAGAGGTCGGCCCGCGTATCCGTGCCTGTGTCGTCGCAACGCAGGACTTCGCCGGTCCGCACGCACTGGCCCGACAGGCCCCCCGCCGCCTTGAGCCGCAGCCCGAGGGGGGACGTGGCCGCTCCGCTCGCCGCGCGAAGGACCAACTCTTCGCCTTCGACGAGTTCGATGGCAGCGCCGCTGGCCCGCGTCAAGGCCTGGGTGCGCTCGGCGATCAGGTTCATGAGCCGGTTCTGGTCGAGATCTGCCGTCGCGATATCGTATTGGGTCGCAATGATGGCCGAGAGCCGCTCCTCATCGCTGCGCACGACTTCCTCGGCCCGCTTGCGTTCGGTGATGTCGGTGAAGGTGACGACCGCGCCGGTGATCACCCCGCCCTCCATGATGGGATAGGAGGAGTACTCGGCCGGCAAGGCCGTTCCGTCCTGTTTCCACAACACCTCGTCATCCACCCGGCACCCGAGTCCCGTCCAGAAGGCGCAGTTGATGGGACACTCCGCGATGGGATAGGGCGAGCCGTCGCGGAAGCTGTGATGCACCAGTTCGTGCATCTTCTTCCCGATCACGTCCACGGGCTGATAGCCGAGCATCAGCGCCCCTGCTTTGTTAATGAACGTGCAGCGGTCCTCCAGGTCAAGCCCGTAAATGCCCTGGTCGGTGGACTCCAGCAGCAGGCGGTACTGGGACTCCGCGCTTCGGAGCTCTTTCACCAGGGTCACGTTCTCGATCGCCGTGCCGGCTTGAAGCGCGAGGGCGGCGACGGTCTCCTCGTCGGTCTTGGTAAACTCGGTAATTTCTTCTCCAGGTCCTTGCTTGTCCATGAGATAGAGCTCGCCGAAGAGCCGTCCGTGCGCGCGAATGGACATGTTGAGAATCGAGCGCATGGGCTGGGGCGGCGTGGGGAAGCTGGGAGCGGGCGGTGCCGGCGCGGCGTCCTTGGACCGGAGCACGCCTTCCTTGTTGACCACTTGTCCCAGGACCCCCGTCCCGACCGGCAGGAACCCGGCGGCCTGCCGGGGAGCGCCCTCCATCCCGGAGGTGATGAACTGCGTGAGGTACTGCCCCGTTTCGTCAAAGACCCCGATCGCCGTGTAGGACGCGCCCGTCAATCGCCTGGCGGTTTCGACCATGCTCTTTAAGAGCTGCTCCAATTGCGACTCGGCGGTCAGCTCCCGGACAGCCTCCACCAAAGCATGGAGCGCCTTCGTCCGTTCCTGCAGCTCGGCCTCGTCGGCTTCCAAGTCCAAGCGCGCGCGCGCAGGGGGCGTCTCCGGTTCGCTCCACGAAGGGCCCGTCCGGGAGCGTCCCAGGACCAAGAGGACAACCGCGAACAGCAGCACCAGGATGAGGCCGCCCGCCACGGTCAGCTTCCACAGAGCCGCCTGGACGGAAGCCGGGATGTCGCGCCAGTCCACCAGAAGGCCGCCGACTACGGCGGCCAAGACCGTCCCCGTCGTCGCGAGGATGGCAAGCGGCAACCAGCGATACAACCGGCGTTTTTCGTGTTCGAGCACGCTCAGCGTCCCTTGCCTGAATCGGTCGACGTACCCGTCATTAAGAATGACAGCGGCCATTCGCCATGCCGGTTGCACCTTTCAAGTGGATCGGACGCAACCCGCATCGCATGAATTTTGTCGTAATCTTCTAACGGAAGCTCGTTATGGTCAAGCTTCTTCTTTGAGGCTGTTGCAGAGGCTTCGCGTGGACAGCCGGATGAAAACAATTGCGAAATCAATCACATGGGGCATATTGCGATATGAACGCCCTGGCCGAAAGTATGAGTATTCGACTTAAGTCGTATTGATGGGTCCTTGAAAAGAATCGATAGTAGCGCACCGGCAAGGGAAAAAAGAAGACAGCTATCCCGAATAACCTACGCGCCAACAGGCGGAACCATCATCGTCGTACGTTTTTCACCATGGAGGGGTTGAACGATGCCTAGCAAAGAAAAAGGGGGGATGGATCACATTACCAGTACCGGCGCCTCCCCCGATTCAACCGCCGCATTGCTGCGCGAGCTGGTCGCGCACCTTAGGCAGAACCGCACGCAACTCCGCGAGGAATGGGCCCGGCGCATCACCGAGGCGCAATTGCTCGTCGCCATGACCAAGGAGGAGATCTTCGCCGAGGCCACCTCCGTGTACGACAACTACGTGGAGGTGCTGGAGACTGGCAGCGTCGAGGCGCTGCAAGCCTACGCGCGCAACCTCTCGGAGCGCATCATTCCGCGGGGCGTGGAGACCCACGAGGTCTTGGGCATCGTGCTGCTGCTGCGCGACGTGCTCGCCCGCTCGCTGTTCAAAAAATATCAGGCCGACTTCGCGCTCCTCAACCGCGTGCTGGACGCCTATGAGCCGGCCGCCAACCGGATCGCGAATACGGTGGGCGTGAGCTTCGTCCAGGAGCGCGAACGCACCATCCGCCAGCAGCAGGAAGCGATCCGCGAGCTCTCGACCCCCGTGTTGCAGGTCCGCGAGCGGCTGCTGATCCTGCCGATCATCGGCGTCATCGACTCCCAGCGCGCCCGCCAGCTGACCGAGCAACTGCTGCGCGGCATCCGCACCAACCGCGCCAAGGTCGTCGTGATGGACATCACCGGCGTGCCGTCCGTGGACTCCACCGTGGCCAACCACCTGGTGCTGACGGTGGCGGCGGCCCGGCTCCTGGGCGCGACGGTCATCATGACGGGCGTGTCGGCCGAGATCGCCCAGACCCTCGTGACCATCGGCGTGGACCTCGGCAAGATGAACACCGTCGGCGACCTCCAGGGCGGCATCGAAGAGGCCGAACGGCTCCTGGGCTATAAGGTCATCTCGACGGAGGGCGGCGCGGCGGCCCAGGTCACCACGCAAGCCTGAGCCGAATCACGAGGATAGTCAGGGGGCGCAATGCAAGTTCCTATTCTCAAACAACGTGACTACCTGATCGCGTCCATCCAGGCCGCGCTCACCGACGCCGACTTGCTGGAGCTGCGCGACGAGCTGATGAAGCAGGTCGGCAAGTTCCGCTCGCGGGGGGTCATCATCGATGTGACCGTGCTGGACGTGATGGACTCGTTCGCCGTCCGCACCCTGCGCTCGATCGCCCACATGATGAAGCTGCGCGGCGCGGACACCGTCATCGTCGGCATCCAGCCGGAAGTCGCGTTCGCGATGGTGCAGTTGGGCTTGACCCTGACGGGGGTGGAGACCGCGCTGGACCTTGAAGAGGGGTTGGCGTTCCTCGACGATCAGCGCCTCAAAGAACGGCAAGTCAAAGGAGCCCCGAAACGTGGAGAATGAGGTCCGCATCGCTATCAATAGCGATCAGGACATCGTCATCGCCAGGCAGCAAGGACGCACCCTGGCCTCGAAGCTGGGCTTCAACGGGAGCGACCTGACCGTCATCGCGACCGCCATCTCGGAAGTGGCCCGCAACATCGTGGAGTTTGCCGGAAAGGGGGAGCTCGCCCTGACCCCGATCCAGCAGAGCCACAAGCAGGGCCTCATGGTCGTCGCCCATGACGACGGACCCGGCATCCCCAACATCCAGTTGGCCTTGCAGGACGGGTTTTCGACCACCGCCAGCCTCGGCCTGGGCCTGCCCGGCTCCCGGCGGCTCATGGACGAGTTCACCATCGTCTCGGCGGTGGGAAAGGGCACGACCGTCACGATGAGAAAGTGGGTGCGCGGGTGAAGACGCAGGAGCAGACTCAATCGGTCTGCCCCATCGACTGGGCCGGCGCCTCGTTCACGCTGACGGGGCAAACCGAATCGGGCGACCGTTCGGTCGTCAAGCCTTCCCCGGAGGGCGCGCTGGTGGGAGTCGTGGATGGACTAGGGCACGGCGATGAGGCCGCCCACGCCGCCAAAGCCGCCGTGTCGGTGCTGGAAATGGCCTCTCATCATGAATCCATCATCACGCTGGTGCAGCGCTGCCACGACGCCTTGAAAGGCACCCGGGGGGCCGCGATGACCCTCATCTCGTTCAACGCCCGGGACAACACGATGACATGGCTGGGCGTGGGTAACGTCAACGCCATCCTGCTGCGGCAGCACGCGAACACCACTCACGTTTCCGACTCGATCCTCCTCCGCGGCGGGGTGGTCGGCTACCAACTGCCCGACCTCCGCGCATTTATCATTCCCCTCATCCCGGGCGACTTGATCCTGGTCGCCACCGACGGCATCCGGTTCGGCTTCGAGCAAGGAGTGGTCAGTACTGACAGGGTGCAGTCCATCGCCGACCGGATCATGGCCCAGCATTGCCTCAAAACGGACGATGCCCTGGTCCTGGCCGTCCGTTACGTCGGGCGCGCGCCCTGACTTCTCAAGCCGGCGACCAGACGATCGGCGCGGCGGCGGCTTTTTTCACCACCTCGCGGCGTGCACACGAAGGGGCCTCAACGCCGAGATGAATCGTCGGCCTCCCGCCGGCCGGGCTGGCTGACGGCCTGACCGTCCCCCACCATCTTCTGGAAACGGCGAAGTTCCTTCTCCGCTTTTCGCAGGGCCTTCTCGGCCACGGACCGCAATAACGCTTGTTCTTTCAGAATTTCATGCGCGGTCCTGAGCTCGAGGGTCTTCTCCTCCATAACCTGTTCCATCTCATCGCTGGTCTTCCGAAGAGCCTCCTCCACCTGTTTGATGTCGGTGGCATCCCGGACCAGAACAAGCAGGCAGCGCACCCCATCCATATCAACAGGCACGGCTGACATTTCTGCAGGCATGGGTTGGCCGGCCTTGGGCGCGAGCGGAAGCGCGTTCGTCCACCCTTGCCCGTACTCGAATACCGTCTGGGCGAACGTCTTGACGCTGGACATTTCTCCCGGACACAGGGCGGAGAGCAAGAGGGACACGGCTTCCTCGCGGGAATAGCCGAGCATCGCACAAGCCTTGGGATTGGCCTCCAGGATGGCATCCCTTGCCGGGTCAATGATGAAGATTGCGTCGTTGGTGTAAGCAAAAATCTGCTGGAACGGCCTTTCCATCGAGTCCGGCATGGGCGTGACCTCCTCGCGGCTGCAGGCGCGCCCCAGTCAACCAGATTCAGGGAAAAGCCGAAATACGACTTTAGTCGAATATCCGAAACAATACCTTGGTCCAATGGACAGGGACGGCCCTGTCGCCTACGCTGGGCCTACGTTGAGGAAGCCATCCGCGCAGCATGGGGAGGAGGGCCGTTGCCATGTCACTCCATCGGCGTCCGGAACACGACCATGCAGAGGAACAGGAGAACACGCTCCGCCCGTCCGCCCTCTCACGCAGGGACGCCTGCAAGCGACTCGGCCTGATGGGCCTGTCGCTTCTCCTGGGAGGCTGTGAAAGTTTCGCCGGACGCG
>SCTG01000025.1 GCA_004298335.1 Nitrospirota bacterium | reverse complement strand
GTAGTCCGCCAGGTAGGTGCAGCCGACCGGATAGATCTGCTTGCAGGGCAGAAAGATGTAGAGGATGCTGTTCATTTCACGGCGACGTGGATGGCGACGATGCCGCCGCTCAGGTTGTGGCACTCGACTTTCTCGAAGCCGACTTCGCGCATCAGACGGCTCAGACCTTCCTGATCGGGGAACGCACGGATCGAAGCGGGCAGGTATTCATAGACGCCGGTGTGGTCGCCCGACACCTTCGTGCCGACCCACGGCAGCAGCGTGAACGAATACCAGTCGTAGAGCCGCCGGAGCCAACCAGCCACGGGGCGCGAGAACTCCAGGCAGATGAGGCGACCGCCGGGTTTGAGGGCGCGGAGAATCTCGCGGAACGCGGTCGTGAGATCGCCCACGTTGCGCATGCAGAAGCCGGTCGTCACGGCGTCGAACGCGGCGTCCGGCACGCACAACCGTTCCGCATTGGCTTGGACGCAAATGATTTGGCGCTGCCGTTCGGCTTGCCGGACCTTCTCGATTCCGATCTTGAGCATCGGCACGTTCAAATCCGCGGCCACGATCCGCGCGCCGCTCCCCAAACGCTGAGCGGCCAACAATGACAAGTCGGCCGTCCCAGCTCCCACGTCCAGCACGAGCCTTACCGATTCCCTCGCCCCATGACCCATTGCATTCTGGAGAGCAACGGGTTCCCCGAGAGGGTTAGGGTGAGGGGGATCAACCAGGAACTCAACGGCTTTGCGTTTCCAGGCGTGATGGAGCCCGAGGCTCAAGAGCGAGTTGTTCAGGTCGTAGTAGCGGGCGATCGACGAGAACATCCGCTGGACGGCCCGCTCCTTCTCGGCGCCCGTCCCCTCCGGCGGCGCGGTCCGCGTCTGTTCTTCCACTGTCAGCATGGGAGCGCCATCGTAACACCGGCTGAAGATGCTGGGCAAGGAGGATAAAAGTAGGTCCTAAGGTCAGGGATCATCAGCAAGCATGGCTGGAGCTAAACCATCTGCTGTAAGCAATTGCTAGCCCGGTGCATCCTTCATTTCCACCACGATATTCTTTAGCTGGCTGACAAGTGTTGGAATCCCCCCATCTTGCATGAGCTGATCGATTGCTTCTTTGTTCCTTGCGCTCTTTCGGAACTCTGCGCCTCGCTGGCCTGCGAGATGTTCCCGACCTCCCAAGTAGTGTAAGAAACCGCCCTTGACGCCGGCCAGACCGGGAATTCGTTCTGCGAGCGATTCTGAGGCTTCCGTAATCTCTTGGTTGGATGCCGGCACAATGTGAACTCTGAATTGTTCTCCTGCGATATTCATCCGATAGAAGACAGGAAGGCACTTCTCTGCCTTGTGCTGATTGGCCCACTTCAGGAGTATTTCGATATTGAAGGTGAGGGCGGCTTCAAAACCTTTAGGAATCCCACGAATGTCAGCATTCGGCTCGTCATTTGCCAACATTATATGACCGTAGAGATGAGGCGCCCGGTTAACATACGAGTACCAGTCCGACAGTTCGCCACTCCCTTTCCAGAATATTTGGGATCTGAGTTCTTCTCGATTATTAGCCATTCGAGCCAAGAAGCGGGCCAGGCTTCCCCAACAAATCATTGCGATTGTGGCGATTCTCTGCGCTTTTGGGAGAGGTGTCAATATTCGTTGAACGGCTGTTATCGCGCGCGGAAGCCGATGCGGCGGGGGATCAGGTGCGGCGGCGCGCCGGTCGTCGGCGTGCTGTGTCCAGCAGCCGCATGAGGGCTTTGTTGCCGCGGGCGGGTTCGATTTCCCGGTCGAAATCGTCGAACAGGGCTTTTGCAGTCTCGAATTTTACCTTGACGGCCGCTGCTTTTTTAGGACGCGCGGCAAGAATGCCCTGCTCCCATAACATAATTAGTTCCCGGAGCATAAGGCGCAACAGATCCGCTTCTTGCCGGGCTCTGTCGCGAGCTGATTCTAGATTGAAACGTATGGCATTTTCTTGGGCGGGATGCATGGCAAATCCTTTTGCTTAGGTTCGAATCGTCCGACTGAGATCGGTGGGCTTGGCTCCGAGGACGAGAAGCGAGCTGACCAGCAGGTCCATGGAAACGGACGGGTCGCACGCTTCCATTTTGGCGACGCGGGACTGGCTGGAGTGCAGGCGTTTGGCCAGCTCGACTTGCGACACCCCGCGCCGTTGGCGGCGCTCGCGAAGGCTGCGACTCAAGGACAGCTTCATCTCGATCAGTGCGGCATCGGCCTTCGACAGGCCCAAAAACTCCTGTGCCGATCCGACAGCCCACCCGGCCGCTTTGAGTTTCTCGCGCTTGCTCTTTTTCATTCCTCCGACTACTATATGTCAGATATGACATAATGTCAATTGTCACCACCTCATTTCTTTTGACACCGGTTCATTTGCAAAAGTGACTTCCGCAGTATCAAGCGGGTGGCCGGTGTCGCCGGAGGCGGCGGGACTGTGGCAAGGGACGGAGCGGGGTCTGCCTCTAACGCGGCCGTGGAGGAGCGCCCTGCGCCTGTCTGTTTGTCGAGGGCGCGCCGATCGGGAGCGGGAGGCGGCCCCGCGACAGGCCCTCCGTCCGTAGCCACCAGAGCCACCGGCGACAGGACCCGCATCTGGGCCTTGTGGGGGTGTAATGCGTCGGTTAGAATGACCTTCTATGCCTGAGCCTCGTTCCATCATCATCAAGGGCGCCCGCGAGCACAATCTCAAGAACCTCGACCTGGCGATCCCGCGCGACAAGCTCGTCGTGATCACCGGGCTGTCCGGCTCCGGCAAATCGTCGCTCGCCTTCGACACGATCTACGCCGAGGGCCAGCGCCGCTACGTCGAGTCCCTCTCGGCCTACGCCCGCCAGTTCCTCGAGCAGATGGACAAGCCCGACGTGGACAGCATCGAGGGCCTGTCGCCGGCCATCGCCATCGAGCAGAAGACCACGTCGCGCAATCCCCGCTCGACCGTGGGCACCGTCACCGAGATCTACGACTATCTGCGCCTCCTCTTCGCCCGGATCGGCCGCCCCCACTGCCCCCAGTGCGGCGATCCGATCACCGCCCAGACCGTCCAGCAGATGGTGGATGCGCTCATGGCCCTGCCGCTGGGTTCGAAGCTCTCGATCCTGGCACCCATCGTGCGCGACCGCAAGGGCGAGTACCGCAAGGAACTGCAGGACGCGCGTCGCAGCGGATTCATCCGGGCGCGGGTGGATGGCAAGCCGCATGACCTCGCCGACGAGATCACGCTGGACAAACAGAAGAAACACACCATCGAGATCGTGGTGGACCGCGTTGTCCTCAAGGACGACGAGGCGACGATGCGGCGGCTGGCGGATTCGCTGGAGATCGCGTTGAAGCAGGCTCACGGCCTGGTGGGGATCGACCTCGATGGCAAGAAAGATCTCCTGTACAGCGAGAAACTCGCCTGCGTGCGCTGCGGCTTCAGCTATTCGGAGCTGACGCCCCGCCTGTTCTCCTTCAACAGCCCCCACGGGGCCTGCCCGGCCTGCGACGGGCTCGGCCACGAGCCGCCCAAAGGCTGCCCGGTGTTCAGCCCGGACGATGAATATGAAGAAGAGGACTACGGGTCGCTGACGCTCTGCTCCATCTGCAAGGGCGACCGCCTGAAGCCCGAAAGCCTGTCGGTCCTGATCGACCGCAAGTCCATCGCGGTGGTCACGAGGCTGTCCATCCGGGACGTCGCCGTGTTCTTCCAGAAGCTGAAACTCACCGAGCGCGAGCAGTTCATCGCGCACCGCATCCTGAAAGAGATCAAAGAGCGACTCGGCTTCCTCGTCAACGTCGGTCTGGACTACCTGACCCTGGACCGGGCGGCGGCGACGCTCTCAGGCGGGGAGGGCCAGCGCATCCGCCTGGCCACGCAGATCGGGTCCGGGCTGGTCGGCGTCCTCTACATCCTGGACGAGCCGTCCATCGGGCTGCACCAGCGGGACAACCGGCGCCTGTTGAACACGCTCCTCCGGCTGCGCGATCTCGGCAACACGGTGATCGTCGTCGAGCACGACGCCGAAACGATGCTGCATGCGGATTACATCCTCGACCTCGGCCCCGGCCCCGGCGTGCACGGGGGCTTCGTGGTGGCCAAGGGTTCGCCCGCCGAGGTCATGGCCAACAAGGACTCGCTGACCGGGCAGTACCTGCGCGGGGACATGAACATCACGCTCCCGCACCGCGCGCGCCAGGCAGGCCGTCACCTCACCATCGTCAGCGCCAAAGAACACAACCTCAAGAATGTCACGGTGAAGATTCCGTTGGGCCTGCTGACCTGTGTGACCGGTGTGTCTGGGTCCGGCAAGAGTACGCTGATCTTTGACGTGCTGTACTGGAGCCTGCACAAGCTCCTCTATGGCGGAAAAGAGAAAACGGCCCCGCCGACCTCGCCGACCTCCAAATACTGGCAGGCTCGCATACAGAAGACCGCCTGGATCACCGGCTGTGAAGAGATCAAGGGCATCGAGCACATCGACAAGATCGTCAACATCGACCAGTCGCCGATCGGCCGCACGCCGCGGTCCAACCCGGCGACCTACACCGGCCTGTTCACCTACATTCGCGACCTCTTCGCGAGCCTGCCCGAGTCGCGGGTGCGCGGCTACAAAGTCGGGCGGTACTCGTTCAACGTGAAGGGCGGGCGCTGCGAGGCGTGCCAAGGCGACGGGATGATCAAGATCGAGATGCACTTCCTGCCGGACGTCTACGTCACCTGCGAGGTCTGCAAGGGCCGGCGCTACAACCGGGAAACGCTCGACGTGCGCCACAAGGACAAGAGCATCGCCGACGTCCTGGCCATGACCGTCGAGGAGGCGCTGGAGTTCTTCCAGCACCTGCCTCTCATCAAGGCCCGGCTGGCGACACTCAACGACGTCGGGCTGGGCTACATCAAGCTGGGCCAGTCGGCCACGACGCTGTCGGGCGGCGAGGCGCAGCGGGTCAAGCTCTCGCGCGAGCTCTCCAAGCGGGCGACCGGCCGCACGCTGTACATCCTGGACGAGCCGACTACCGGCCTGCACTTCGCGGACATTCAGAAGCTGCTCGAGGTGCTGAACCGCCTGGTGGAGTCCGGCAACAGCGTCGTGGTGATCGAGCACAACCTCGACGTGATCCGCAACGCCGACTGGGTCATCGACCTGGGGCCGGAAGGTGGAGACCGCGGCGGCGAGATTGTCGCCGTCGGCCCGCCCAAGGAAGTGGCGGGCGCCAAGGCCTCCCATACCGGAGCTGTGCTGCGCGGGAAGTAGGTTACAGTTTGTTTTCGATGGCGTAGCGGACCATCTGCGCCACGTTCCGGATGCCCAGGCGGCGGCCGATGTTCACGCGATGGGTTTCTGCCGTGCGGGGGCTGATGCCCAGTTTCTCGCCGATCTGCCGGCTGGTGTAGCCGTGGGCCACGAGGCTCAACACCTGGCGTTCCCGCGGGGTCAGGCGCGGCGTCACTCTCCGTGCGTGTTTCATGTCTGCTGCGTGGGCGGTGTGCTTGACTTTGCCGGGCCTGCGTGCGGTCATGATGTGAATCAACCTCCTTAATGCTAGGACGTATTATGATGTACGCATCATAACCTGTTCGTCGGGGAAACTGCAACCCATGGAAACCCCGAGCATAATTTCCCATGTAACCTTTGGCGCGCTGGCGTGTCTCATCGGGTATAGGGCATAAACGGGCGGTCGAGGACGGGATGGCGGAGTCGGATTACCAGTTGTTGGACCGCTACGGGGCCGGCGACGAGTCGGCCTTCGAAGAGCTGGTCACGCGCCATCAGAAGACCATTTACGATCTGGCGTACCGGATGCTGGAGAACCATGCCGACGCGGCGGACCTGGCGCAACGGACCTTCGTGCAGGCGTTCCTGCACCACCGGTCCTTCAAGCGCGAGTCGAGCTTCCGCACCTGGCTCTACCAGATCGGCATGAACCTCTGCCGCAATGCCATCCGCGATCGGGCGCGCCGGGTGCACGAGGACGTCAACGAACTGCAACTGGCGGACTCGCGGGACGTTTTTACGGAGGTCGCAGGCGCCGAACTGCAGGATGTCCTGGGCCACGCGATCCGGACCCTGCCGACAAGGCAGCGGGAAGCCCTGGTGCTGCGGGTCTATCACAATCACGCGTTCGCGGAAATCGGGATGATCATGAGCTGTTCCGAGGGAACCGCGAAGGCCAATTACCACCATGCGGTGGACAATCTCCGCCGCGTCCTGGTGGAGGGCGGGGGATGACCATGACGTGCAGCGAGATCAAGGAACTGACCGTGCCGTATCTCGAGCTGGATTTGGAGCCGTCGCGCGTGCGGGACGTCACGGCTCATCTGGAAGGGTGCGCGGGGTGCCGGACCGAAATGGAGACCGTCCGGCAGGTCCTGGTCCGGGTGAAGGGCGTGGCGGTGCCCGATCCGGGCGACCGGTTCTGGGACGAATTTTCAGACCGGGTCCGCCGGGAGCTGGCGCGTGAGTGGGAACAGGGACGAAGCCAGGCGGCGCCGTTGCGGAGACCGAAGCGGGCGATGACGATGTGGCCGATGGCCCTGGCGGCGTCGGTCCTGCTGCTCGTCGGCGCCTGGTCGCTCAAGGGCATGCTCGACCGGGAACCGGCGCCGTCGCCGCCGCGAACGGTCGCGCAGGGCAGTCCGCCGCCGGCATTGGAACCTGACCTGCCTCGCCTTGCCGAAGCGGATTGGCAGGCATTCTGGGATGAGGATCACGATATGGTGCTGGCCGAGATGGCGTCTCGCCTGGATCGGAAGACCGTGGATCGGCTGTTCGGGGACATCTAAAGGGGAGCAACCATGGACCGAAATTTCTGGACTCAGAGCAGTATGGCGCTTGCGCTGGTTGTCGCGCTGTCGTCTCCGGCGCCGGCCCAGGAGATGGAGCGGCCGGGAGGGGGCCGGCCGGTGCCGCCGGTCATGGAAGAACTGGACCGCATGACCGGGCCCGAGCGCGGACCGGGCGGCGGCTCCGCGAGCAGCCCGGGCGGAGGCGAGGAGAGCGGCCGCCACTTCGAGGCCAAGAAGCGGGAGCGTTTGATGCAGGCGCTCCATCTCGACGAGGCCACGCGGAGCCGGCTCAGCCAACGGCTGGAGCAGCTGGATCAGAAGGGCGAGGACCTGCGGCGCCAGCGGCGGGAAGCCTTCGAGGCGTTGCGGGAGCAGGCGCAGGGCCTGCGCAAGGATATGAAGCGGGGGCCGCGCGAGGGCGGCGGACGGAAACCGGAGGAGGCGCCGCCGGCGGCCGCGCCCGCCGTGGACAGCGGCGCGCTGAAGCAGACATTGGAACGGGTCTATGCGGTGGAAGACGCCATGGCCGGGCTGCGGCGCGAGCGTACGCAGGCCATGCGCGAAGTGCTGACGCCCGAACAGCAGGTGAAGTATCTCTTCTTCACCATGAAGTTCCAGAAGGAGATGCGCGAGCGGCTCCAGCGGGAGCAGGGCGGATCGGAGAGCGGGCCGATCGACATGAAGCGGCGATTCGAGGGCGGCGAGAAGCGGTAGCCCGCCCTGGTTTGACCCTTCTTCCGTGGTTCTGCTAGGCTCCTTCCATGTGGCGGTTTTTCGTCCTCGGCATCCTGCTGATCATCGTGTATTTCATGGTGAAGAGCGCCCTGCGCGGCCTGCTGGGCAAGGATAGGGAGATCGCGAAATCCGTGGGATCGCCGGGGAATCCGTCCGAGATGATGCAGGACCCGGTCTGCGGGATGTTCGTGCCGAAGGAAGGCTCGTTTTTCCTCAGTCAGGGCGACCGGACGTTTTTTTTCTGCAGCGAAACCTGCCGCGCCAGCTACCAGAAAAAGCTCGGCGCAAGCTAGCCGTCAGCAGCCGGACGAGTAGTCGTAGCTGTCGAGCTTGCCGTCCTTGTCAAAGTACAGCTCGATCTCGCACTGGTGGGGATTGATGCCGCCGAGCACCCGCGCGGTGCCGCCGGAAATCCGGTAGTAGGTCCACTTCTCGCCGCCCCAGAAACGCGTCGAGGTGCCGGAGGGCTTCCCCCATTCCTTTTCGAACCATTCCTTGGCTTCGTGGCGCTGGGCCGCCGGCTTGAGGGACTGGTCCAGGTAGGGATTGCTCGCGCAGCCGGCCGTGAGCGCCACGAGCCCCAGGATCATCGCCAAACGTCTCATAATTGACCTCGTAATCGTGTTTGCAAAGACCGCACTGTTCTCCTAGAATACCACACATATCCCGTCTGCCGGACCTTCATGGAGGACGACCACCCATGCTTATCTTCTTAGACACCGGAAACACGAAAGAGATTAAAGAGGCGGCAAGCTGGGGCGTGCTGGACGGTGTGACGACCAACCCGTCCCTGGTCGCCAAGGAAGGGCGCAGTTTCAAGGACCTCCTCGTGGAGATCTGCTCCATCGTGGACGGGCCGATCAGCGCGGAAGTCGTCAGCGTCGAGGCCGACGCGATGATCAAGGAAGGCAAGGACCTCGCGAAGATCCACAAGAACATCGTGGTGAAGGTCCCGCTGATCCCGGAAGGGCTGAAGGCCTGCAAGGCGCTGGCTACAGAAGGAATCAAGGTCAACGTCACGCTCTGCTTCTCGCCGACCCAGGCCCTGCTGGCGGCCAAGGCCGGCGCCTGGTGCGTCAGCCCCTTCGTCGGGCGGCTGGACGACATCAGTGAGCACGGGATGGGGCTCATCCAGGACATCGTCACCATTTGCCGGAACTATCACTACAAGACGAAGGTGCTGGTGGCCAGCGTGCGGCACCCGCAGCATGTCGTCGAGGCCGCCAAGATCGGCGGCGACATCTGCACGATGCCGCTCGCCGTCTTCAAGCAGCTCGTGCAGCATCCGCTGACGGACATCGGCCTCAAGAAGTTCCTGTCGGACTGGGAAAAACAGAACGTTCCGAAGGGATAGCCGCAGGCCGCGCCGGTTGTGATTGCGTGGACCGGAAGGAAAACGGTCGAGGGCGTCGCCTACGCGGCGGACGTCCTGTTCCTCGGTTACCTCGCCTTCAAGGAACTGTTCTCGCCGGCCCGTCGCGGGCGGCACGAAGCCCTCAGAACCATCGCCCGCCAGGTCCTGTTCACCGGCGTCGACGCCCTGCCGGTCGTCGGCGCGCTCGCCCTGATGCTGGGCCTCATCGTCATCATCCAGGCGGGACTTGCGCTGCCGCAAGTCGGAGCCGGGGAACTGCTCGCCCACATCGTCGTGGTGGCGCTGGTCCGCGAGCTGGGGCCGTTGCTCACGGCCTTCATCGTGGTCTGGCGGTCGGGCACTGCGATGTGCACGGAGTTGGGCAACATGCGGGTCGGCCAGGAGATCGACGGGCTCGAAGCGATGGGCATCAGCGTCGTCCGGTTTCTCGTGATGCCCCGCATGGTCGGGGCGATCGTCGCCATCATCTGCCTGACCGTGTACTTTGATCTGGTGGCGGTCGTCGGAGGATTTCTGGTGGCGAAGGTCAAGCTCACCGTGCCCTTCGCGGTGTACCTGGCGGGGATCGAGGATGCGCTCTCGATCGCCGACGTGGTGATCACCATCGTCAAGAGCGCGCTGTTCGGGCTCACCATCGCCGTGATCTGCTGCCATCATGGACTCGCCGTCGCCGGCTCTACGACCGAGGTGCCCCAGCAGAACTCGCGGGCCATGTTGAACACGGTCGCGGCCTGCCTGGTCCTGGACATCATCGTGTCGGTCAGTTTTTACGCGTGACATGGCGGACGCGGGCGAAGCGGTGATCGTGCTGGACCGTGTCTCGGCGAGCGAGGGTATCCTGGCGCACCTCGAGGACGTCAGTTTCACCGTTCGCCGCGGCGAGGCGGTCGCCCTGGTGGGGGCCAACCGGTCGGGAAAGGGGCTCGCGCTCAAGCTCTGCGCGGGTCTGGAGACGCCGGTGGCGGGCTCGGTCCGGGTGCTGGGTGTCGATCCGGCTGCAGCGTCGGATGAGGAGATACTGCATCTCCGCCAGCGTGTGGGGTTCGTTTTCGCCAAGCCCGCGCTTGTCAGCAACATGAGCCTGTATAACAATGTCGCGCTCCCGCTGCGCTATCACACGGCGTTGCCGGAGGCGGCGGTCCAGGAAAAAGTCATGGCCTGTCTGGCGGAATGCGGCGTGGAGTTGTTTCACGATCACCTGCCCGGCGGGCTGGCGATGGGGCATGCCCGTCTCGCGGCGCTGGCGCGGGCGCTGGTGGTGGAGCCGGACATCCTCTTCGTGGACGAGGTGCTCGTCGGGCTGGACGCCGCCGACCTGGTCCGCTTCCGTGGAATCTTGGAGAAGCATGGGCAGCGAGGGCTGACGATCGTCGTCAGCATCAACGCGCCGACCGCCCTGTTCGCGTTCATGGACCGCCTGGCGTTGATGCGGGACGGCCGTTTGGTGGCCGTGTGCCCGCCCGCCGAGGTCGCCCGGGTGGACGATCCGATGGTACGGGAATTTTTCGGGAACAACTGACTGGGGGGAACGCCATGCATTATTCACATCGTCTCTCGCAGGCCCGCATTCACCAGATCGTGGGCTGGTTCGTCTTCGTGCCCATCCTGGTCATCGGCGCGGTGCTGGTGCTCGTGGCCAAGAGCGAGCACCTGTTTGAAGAGCGCTACCAGGTGACCACGCTCTTCAGCGAAGGTTACGGCCTGAAGCCGGGCAAGCCCGTGGTGCTGCTGGGCATCCAGATCGGCAAGGTGAGCAAGGTGGAGTTCACCGAACAGAACGACGCCAAGGTCACCCTGGAGATTTTCAAGCGGTACAAGGAAAAGATCCGGCAGAACTCCATCGCCAAGGTCGGCAAGTCCGGCGGGTTCGTCGGCGACCAGCAGATCGAGATCACGGTCGGCAACAAGGACAAGCCGGTGATCGAAGACGGCGGGCACATCGAAGCGGAGGAGCCCTTCAACGTCGCGGAGCTGATGCAGGAGATCAAGCCGCTGGTCGAGCACGTCAAGAAGACGCTCTTGCGGGTGGAAGAGATCACCGAGGGAGTGCATACGGCGGTCCAGACGGGCAACGAGACACTTGTCCATGTGCGGGAGGCGTCCACCAGGCTCCCGGCCGCGCTGGAGAATGTGAAGGAGACGACGGCGACGATTCGCGAGGCCGCCCTTGCCGCCTCCGAGCAGCTCCCGGCCATCGTCGTCGGCGTGCGCGGGAGCGTGGATCGGGCCGGCGAGGCGGTGAAGGACGTGAAGGCCACCACCGCCAAGCTGCCGGCGGTCGTCGATTCGGCTCAGGGCGCCGTGGACAACGTGAGAGCGATGACGGGCGATCTCCGGAGCACGGTCCATCAGGACGTAGCGCCGCTGGTGCGGTCGGTGCAGGGCACGGTGGACGACGTGGGCGAGGTGGTGGCCGGCGCGAAGAAGACCTACCCGATCTCCGCGTTCGCGGCCAAGGGGCGCGCCGCGCGCGCGGAGGAGCGGACCGCCGCCGCCCCCAGAAGCTTGCGCGCCGACGAGGTGGTCCGGGAATGAGACGAGCCGTTCCGGTCGTCCTGCTCCTTGTGTTTCTGGCAGGCGGGTGCGCCGGAGGCGCCGTGGGCCCCGAGCTGCCCCCGCTGGCCTCGAAGGTCCGGGACCTTCGCGACAAGGGGCACCACGCGCTGGCGCGCGGGGACGCGGCGCAGGCCGGCCCGATCTTCGACGACGCGCGGCGCCTGGCGGAAAGTCTGGATGACCGGCCCGGCCTGGCCGGCGCGTTGAACGATCTGGGCGCGGTCGCGGCGCTTCAGGGCGCCTATCCTGCGGCGGCCGACTTCCATCGCCGGGCGCATGGCATTGCGCTGGAGATCGGCGATCAGGCGCTCGCCGTCGAGTGCCTCAGCTATCGCGGACAGGCGGCCCATCTCGTGGGGGATCATGCGGGGGCCCAGGGCCATTACTCGCAGGCGCTCACCCTGGCCCGCGAGATCAAGGATCGCCGGGGCGAGGCGGTCATTTTGAACAACCTCGGCCTGCTGCAGCAGGCGCGCGGCGAGCTGGATCAGGCGGAACAGAGCTTCCGGCAGGCCCTGGCGATCAACACGGACCTTCCCGACCGGCGCGCCATGGCCAGCAATGTCAGCAACCTCGGCGCGCTGTCGGAGAAGCGAGGCCGGCGGGACGAGGCCCGTGGCCGCTACGAGCAGGCGCTTGCGCTCGACAAGGAGGCGGAAAACCGCCCGGCCATCGAAGCCGACCTCATGAACCTGGGCCGACTCTCGGAAGAGGACAAACGTCCGGAGGAGGCGATGGGATACTATGAGCGAGCCTACCGGGGCTATCTCGCGCTGCGCCACGTGTCCAAGGCGATGGAAGCGGGGAAGCGCCTGGTCCGTGCCGCCAAGGCCGCCGGCCGGGCAGCTGAAGCGACCGCCTACCAGGCCGAGTTGAACGCGCTGGACACGAAGCCCTAATCCCGGACAATCCCGTCCCAGCCGGTCCTTCCCCGCTGTTTCTTTCCTGTTCGTTTTTGCACGAATCCCCATTCCCATGCTTGCCCATGCTTGAAGAATGGTCGGCCATCCGGCCCTTTTTTGGTCAAACGGCTGACAGGCGCCGGGTGGCACCGTCCTCGCAGAGCAACGAAGGCAGGGGAATCGTCAAACGGCGGGGTGCGCAATGGAAGCGATGAGCTTTATGGTGGTGGTCGTTCTGATGGTCGGTCTCGTGCGCCGGTTGCTCGGCACCCGCGAGCGCACGGGCCGGGTGGGGCCCGGCACGCCGGCCCACTTTCTCCACTTCACGGGCCGGCGGCTTGTGAGTTCCAAGCGGACGCACGCGTATTCGCCGGAGGAATAGGGAGGAACGGACCATGGAAAAAATGGAACGGACGAACAAGGCCGCCGGGACGCAGACGGTCGATGAGCGCCGGAGGACGCGGCGCTACCGTCTCCTGACGCGCGTGGACATCGCCGTGACCGGCGAGTCGAACGTCTATTGGGGGAGCATGAGCAACCTGAGCTGGACCGGCGTGGCGCTCTGCGCCAGGCAGTTTCTGAAACCGGGACAGAAAGTCTCGGTCCGCTTCCGGTTCCAAGGCGAGGGGGGACAGGAGGTGACGGAGTCGCTGGCGGCGAAGGTCGTCTGGCGGAACGGCGACAACACCGGCCTGGAATTCGATCCGCCGCTGACCACCGGTTCCCCGGCCCTGCGGCAGGCGGCCTGTCTTGTCGCGCATTTGATGATCAAAGAAGCGTGACGGCGTTCAGGGCCGTTTGAGGGCTCTCCCGGCGGCGGCGAAGACCGCCGCGAACATCGGTGCCGTCAATCTGCCCGTGAAGGTGTTCTGCTGCGACGGGTGGTAGGAGCCGATCAGCGTGACGCCCCACGGCAGGCGGTGAATCTTCCCGTGCCCGAACCCCGGGAGCGGGCGCGGCAGCGACCGGCCGAGTTCCCAGCACGCCTTCAGGTACCCCTCGAACGCGATCCGGCCCAGCGCGATCACCACGCGCACCCGGCGCAGGAGCCGCAGCTCTTCCACGAGAAAATGCCGGCACTGCTCGAATTCCTCCGGCAGCGGCTTGTTCCCCGGCGGAGCGCAGCGGACCGCGGCCGTGATGTAACAATCGTTCAACCGCATCCCGTCGTCCCGCGACACCGAGTGGGGCTGGCTGGCAAAGCCGGCGGCATGCAGCGCGCGATAGAGCCAGTCACCGCTGCGGTCGCCGGTGAAGATCCGGCCCGTGCGGTTGCCGCCGTGCGCGGCGGGCGCGAGGCCGACGATGAGCAGGCGGGCCGTGGCGGGACCGAACCCCGGGAGAGGCTTCCCCCAGTAGTCGCAGGCGCGAAAGCGGCGGACTTTCACGCGCGCCACCTGCTCGCGGTGGGCCACGAGGCGCGGGCACAGGCGGCAGACCGCGATGGTCCGTTGAAGCACCGTCAGGCGCGACATGGGGGCAGTGTACCAGAATAACCTTGCCGCTTTGCCCAACCCTTGCTAGACTTTCATCTCGTGGCAGGCCTGTGCGCTGGGGGGGGTCGGGGAACGTGAGGGAATGATACCGAGGTTCCGGTTGCTGCTGGTGGTTGCCGCGCCGCTCCTGGCGCTGTTGGCGACCGATACCATGAGCGATCAACATTCTCCCGTGGCGCCCGCCAAGGAGGCGTCCGAGCAGCCCGCCGTGCCTTCCACCCTCACCCCCACCCGCAGCCTGCAGCCCCGGACCAAGCCGTTCCTCAGCACGTACCGGCTCCCCGACAATCTGACGTTCGCCGGCGTGCCCGTACCGATGCACATCTGGCAGGTCCGGGAGCGGATCGAGCACGAGTTCTACCGTTTTCTGGAAGATGAAGGCGACAGCATCCTGCTCGCCAAGCGCACCGGCCGCTGCTTTCCGCCGGCCGAACGGCAGCTGGCCGAAGCAGGGCTGCCGGACGACCTGAAGTACATCCTGCTGGTGGAGAGCAAGTGCATCTCCGCCGCCTACTCACGGGCCAAGGCGTCGGGCCCCTGGCAGTTCATCCCTTCGACCGGCCGCATGTTCGCGCTCGAGAATAATCACTGGAAGGACGACCGCCGCGATCTGGAGCTCTCGACCGAGGCCGCCGTCAAGTACCTCAAGAAACTGTACGATATCTTCGGCGACTGGTATCTTGCCATGGCGGCCTACAACGCCGGCGAGGTCCATATTCTCAAGTCCATGCGCGAACAGAAAGTCAAAGACTATTGGAAGCTGCACTACGTCTCGGAGACCATGCGCTACGTGCCGCGCATCATCGTGAGCAAGGAAATTTTCTCCCAGCCCGAGCGGTACCTGGGCCTCGTCAAGGCCGATCTCTATCCGCCGCTGAACACCGAAGTGGTGACGGTCACCATTAAGGAGAGCCAGCGCCACCTCGCGGCCGTGGCGGAGCAGTACGGCACGTATTTTCTCGAACTGAAACTCCTCAACCCGGAGATCCGCAAGGACTACCTGCCGCGCGGGACTCACCGGATCAAGATCCCGCGCCGGAACGAGGACTGTCCCACGGTCTGCCTGAAAGCGGACGTTCCCCACTGACGCTTCCCCCCGCACCCGTTCGCGCCGACGTGCGCCGCATCCTCCGGGCGGCGCTGGACGCGGCCGATCCCTACGCGGCCGTCCGTCGCGCACTCTCCCTCACGCGTCATACGTTCCGGGCCGCCGACCACGCCTATGATCTGCGCCGCATCCGCCGCGTGGCGGTCGTGGGGGCGGGCAAGGCGGCGGTCCCCATGGCGCGGGCGGTCGCCCACGTGCTTCGCGGCCGGCTCGATTCGGCCTTCGTCGTGTCGTCAAAGGGGGCGGCGGCCGGCGCGCCGGAGGGGTGCGACGTCGTTGAGGCCGGCCACCCGGTCCCCGACCGGCGCGGCCTGCGGGCGGCGCAGCGCATGCTGGACGTCGCGTCGTCGCTGGGCGCGGAGGACCTCCTGATCGTGCTGCTCTCCGGCGGCGCCTCCAGCCTGCTGCCCCTGCCGGATGAAGGGCTGACGCTGGCGGACAAGCAGCGCGTGACGCGCCTGCTCCTTCGCTCGGGCGCGACGATCGCCGAACTGAATGCCGTCCGCAAGCACCTTTCCGCGATCAAAGGGGGGCGGCTTGCGGCCGCGACGCGCGCGCAGGTTCTGACGCTCATCCTCTCCGACGTCGGCGGCGACGACCCCGGCGTGATCGGGTCGGGCCCGACGGCGCCGGACCGGACCACCTTCCTGGACGCGGTGCGGATCATCCGGCAGTACGGCCTGTGGGAGAAACTGCCGGCGCCGGTGCGGATGCACCTGGTCGAGGGGCTGGCCGGCTGGCGGCCGGAGACGCCGAAGCCGCGGAGCCGGATCTTCCGGCGGGCGCACCATGTCGTCGTCGGCCGCAACCGCCTCGCGTTGGAGGCCGCGGCGAGGGCCGCCCGCACGGCCGGCTATGAAAGCGTGCTCATCGATGAGTTCGTGACCGGCGAGGCTGCCCTGGTGGGACGGTGGATGGGGGAGTTGGGGAAGAGCCTGGCGGGCCGGGCGGCTCTTCCCGGCCCGGTGTGCGTGCTGGCCGGCGGCGAGTTGACCGTCACGGTGCGAGGGTCTGGCACGGGAGGCCGTGCGCAGGAGTTCGCGCTGGCGGCCGCGCTGGCGCTGCAAGGCGCTCCCGGCGCGTGGGTGGCGGGATTCGGCACTGACGGCCGTGACGGGCCGACGGCCGTGGCCGGGGCCGTCGTGGACGGCGGCACGGTGGCGCGCGGAAAGACCAAGCGTCTCGCCGCCGCGGCGTACCTCAAGAGAAACGACAGCTACGCATTCTTCAAGAAAGCCGGTGGGCACATCGTCACCGGCTCCACCGGCACCAACGTCAACGATCTGTACCTCGTTCTCGTCTGCCCGTCCAAAAGTGGGGAGTCCATGTCCAGAGCAGGGCGGCCGTCTCCTCAAAAACCACGCGGTTAACGGTCACCAGGAGCGGCCAGAACATGACAACGGTGCAGGTCCATGACTGCGCCGGCGCTGGCACGCGGGTTGCTGATTTCT
>SCTG01000219.1 GCA_004298335.1 Nitrospirota bacterium | reverse complement strand
ACCAGGACGGCGAAGGCGGCGGCCAGGGCGATCCAGAAGCCGGTCCAGCCCATGGCCTCGCGGAACTTGATGACGTGGGAGTGGCGGTGGAAGACGAACAGGTCCAGCACCAGCATCACCAGGACGAAGGCGTTGAAGGCGATCCAGAAGAACCAGGGATGGTCGAAGAAGGGCACGGGCTGTGATTTTATCGGATGGCGGGTCTCAGGAAGGGAGCGCTTCCCTCCCGCGCCGCTTGAGGTCCCGGAAAAGAAGCACTGCGCTCAGCGCGGCGACGGCGAGCAGCGCAACCCCCGGAAGCATCTCCCCGAAAATCACTTTCCCCGCGCCCAACAGCACACCGTACACCAGCAGGCATCCCAGCACCCAGGAGACAAGGTTCGCGCCCAGGTCCCGTGTGGCGGGGACTTCGGGCGCCAGTGCGGCGATGGGCTGCCAACCACGCGCATCCGGTCTCACTTTGCGGTAGAAGGCGAGCAGCACGTCGCGCGGCTCGGGCGCGGTGGAGAAGGTGACGAACACCCAAACGGCCGTAGTCACCAGCACGGTCGTCAACGAAGTCTTGGCGAACGCCACCGGTGCGCTTCCCGAGAAGGGGCTGGCGAAGTTCAGGTAGAGAGCAGAGCAGAGCGCCGCGGCCATGGCGGAGATCTCACTCCAGGCGTTGATCCGCCACCAGTACCAGCGCAGCAGGTAGACGGCGCCCGTCCCGGCGCCGACCTCCAGCACGAACTGCCAGCCCGACTGGATGGAGTTCAGCAGCCAGGCCACCACCGCGGAGGCGAACACCAGAAGCACAGTCGCCAGGCGTGAAGCCACCACATAGTGCCGCTCGCTGGCGTGACGACGCAGGAAGCGACGGTAGAAATCGGCGATGAGATAGGACGCGCCCCAGTTCAGCTGCGTCGCCACCGTGGACATGAAAGCCGCCAGGAAGCCGGCGATCACGATGCCGCGGAGCGCCGGCGGAACATGGTCGGTCACCACCATCATGTAGCCGCGCTCCGGGGCCGCGAGGTTGGGA
>SCTG01000003.1 GCA_004298335.1 Nitrospirota bacterium | reverse complement strand
CCATTCCCGATCGGTCCAGTAACCGAGGTTGTGCCGGCACTCATGACCCGGCCGGGCGAAATTCGAGACCTCGTACCGGCGATATCCCGCGGCTTCGAGTCGCTCCCGCCCCATTTCGTACAGGCCGGCCATCGCGTCCTCGTCGGGGACGGTCATCCGGCCCCGTTCCACGTCCCGATGAAACGACGTCCCCTCTTCAATCGTCAGACCGTAGAAGGACAGGTGGTCCGGCTCCAAGGCGATCGCGGCGTCCAGGTTGGCCAGCCAGCGGGCGGCCGACTGCCCGGGGAAACCGTACATGAGGTCCAGGTTCACGGTCGGCAGGCCGGCCTCGCGCGCCGCATGGACGGCCCCCGTAATATCCTTGACCTTGTGCGGAGTCCCGGCGGCGTCCAGCTCGGCGTCGTCGAACGATTGCGCCCCGAAACTGACACGGCTGACCCCGCCGGCCCGGAGCGCCGACAGGGCCGGCTGATCCACTCCGAGAGGATTGGCTTCAATGGAGATTTCGGCCTCGGGCGCGAGATCAAACCTCTCCCTGCAGGCGTTCAGGATGGCCAGCAGTTGCGCAGCGGACAGCGTGGTGGGCGTCCCCCCGCCGAAGTACACCGTGTCGACCCGCCGGCCGCAGCCGAGCCCCGCGTCGGCGGCCAGCGTGATTTCGCCCAACAGGTCCGCGACAAACGCCACGGACCGGCCATCCTGATGGTCACGGGTAAAGAAGGCGCAGAAACGGCACCGCCTCTCGCAGAACGGGATGTGGAGATACAGCCCGATGCCGTCGTGCCTGCGGTTCATCGCGTGCTCACCACCATGTTATCGAGCAGGCGCGTTTCCCCGATCCACACCGCCAGCAGCAGGACCACCCGCCCCCGCACGGTGCGCACTTCGTCGAGCGTCGCGGGATGCGCCACCGACAGATAATCGACCCGCGCCAGCGGCTCCGCCCAGATCAGCTTGGTCATGGCCGCCTCGATTTTCTTCACGGAGCGCTCCCCCTCCCGGATCAGCGCCCTGCCGGCGGACAGGGCCCGGTAGAGCACGGTCGCGGCCTCGCGCTCTTCCGGCGACAGAAACCGGTTACGCGAGCTGAGGGCCAGGCCGTCGGATTCCCTCACCGTGGGACGGATGACGATCTCCGTCTCCAGGTTGAGGTCCGTGACCAGCCGCTCGACCACCACGGCCTGCTGATAGTCCTTCTGGCCGAAAAACGCCTGCTCCGGACGGACGATGTTCAGCAACTTGGTGACGACGGTGGTCACGCCCCCGAAGTGGCCCGGCCGGGAGAGTCCTTCAAACCGGCGCGTCAACCGCTGGACGGACACGGCCGTCTCGAACTCCGGCGGGTAGAGATCACGGGCGCGCGGGATGAACAGGGCATCCGCGCCTTCCTGCTCGCAGAGACGGCGGTCTTTCGGAAGAGTCCGGGGGTACCGGTCAAAGTCCTCCAGCGGTCCGAACTGCAACGGGTTGACAAAGACGCTCACGGCGACCGCATCACAGGACAGCCGGGCCGCGCGGATCAGGGAGCGGTGCCCGTCATGGAGCGCGCCCATGGTCGGGACGAACCCGATCCGCACCCCTTCCCGCTGAAGCTTCCGAGACCAGGCGGTCATGGAGATCGGAAGAGCACACG